>JAUMVV010000064.1 GCA_030529985.1 Bacillota bacterium | reverse complement strand
CTCCGCCGCCATCTGAAGGATTGCCTGATATTCCTTGTTTTTCATGCGCCCTCCTTTTTCATCCCCCCGTAAAGGATAGCATATCAAAAGAGAGCGTGCAAATATTTTTGCACGCTCTCGCTTTTCTTCCGCCTCTCTCCCGTAAGCAACACTCTCTGAGCAGGTTTTGTACGGTTTGCCCTATTTCCCGACCATTATGCAGCCGTTTTCATTTATCCCTATAACCTTTTCTCCCTTCTCTCTGAGGGCTTTCACATAATCTATGGCCTCGTGGCTTATCCGCTCACCCGGACAGATAAACGGTATGCCCGGCGGATAAGGTATTACAGACGCTGCACAGATGCATCCTTCCGCTTCATCCGCTTTCACTTTTCTCTTGCTATCAGGTATATCGCAAAGCTCTGCACGAAGTTTCGGCTGCTTCAGTCTGCTGTCTGCCTTTGCAAAAGCAACCGCCGCTTCACTGTCAGACCTTCTCTGTTCATCCGATATTTCTCTCAACGCTTCCACGAGCCGGCGAACATCTCTCTCTGCCGTCCCTATTCCTGACATGCACATGACCAGATCCCCTGTAAACAGTTCAATGAATATACCCTTCTCCATGAGAAGCTTCTCTGTTTCATCTCCCGGAAGCCCTTTTTCTGCAAAGCTGAAATTCATCTTTGTCCAGTCCATCTCCGGAATTTTCTCTATGTGCTTCAGTCCTTCAATACTCCCCGCTTCACTGTAAAAAACATCCAGAGCGTCAGCCCAACTGCGGAACAGCTGCTCTCCGTATTCTTCGATTATAGAGGCATTTATATCCAGCGAAGCCATGAGAATATATGACGGGCTTGTGCTCTCCATCTGCTGCAGCCTGTCCTCCAGCATATCTGTATCGATCCTGTCCGAGTTAACATTGAGCAAAGCACTTTCAGTCAGGGATGCCAGAGTCTTGTGGATACTGTTAACGATCAGATCCGCTCCCGCTTCCTCCGCAGACATCGGCAGTCCTCTGATACCGAATTTACTGAAGAATTTCAGGTGAGCCCCGTGAGCCTGATCAACTATCAGGATTTTGTTTCTCTCATGGACGATTTCCGCGATGTGCTTTATGTCCGAGCATATTCCGTAATAGTTCGGGCTGGGCAGGATAACCGCTTCAGCATCGGGATTTTCATCGAGGAGCCTCTCTATTTCCCCGGGCGGAATCGCACCGGAAATCCCGTGTTCCTCCATTGTTTCGGGATAGGCGTAGACCGGTTGAATCCCCCCAAGTGTAAGGGCGTTAAAGCATGATTTGTGGCAGTTTCTTGCCATCAGGAGTTTCCTGCCCTTCGGAACGCATGTCAGTATCGACGCAATGTTTGCACCGCTGCTGCCGTTTATCTGCAGATACGACTTCCTCACCCCATAGAGTTCGGCGTAGCGCTCCTGCGCCTCCTTTAATATGCCCTCCGCCTGAAAAAGATTGTCCGCTCCCCGGATTTCCGTAATGTCACAGTCAAAGATCCTGTCCAGAAAATCCCCGTGTCCGCACCTTCGGTACAGCTCCGAACCCTTATGCCCGGGCATATGAAAAGAAACAGGTTCGCCGCCTGCATGTTCGAGGAGAAAATCCTTTATCGGTGTCTTAACAGTCATATTCAGAGCCTCCTTCTGTTCACTCTCTTCCACCTTATTATCACGCATCTCCCGGAGCCTGTAAACAGTTGAAATCCGGGTTTTTGTTTTGAATGATCCCGGTTACCATTTACCTGGTGTTTTTCCCGCCAAAAGTTGCTTTCCCTGCTAAACGACCCCTTGCTTTTGCACAGGTGAATGTGCTAAAATCGGTATTGCCAATAGGCGATATAAAAAAGATATGAGAAAAAAAGCGGTAATAATAGGCAACAGCATTGTAGCAGGTTATCCATGGAGCAAAGGCAAGAGCTTCCCGGGCATTGTCCGCAGGGCACTCAAAGGGGAGCTGGCCGAAATCCCGCAGCCTGCCTTTGCAAAAAATATTGGTTTTGATGTTATAAATAAAGGCGTGAACGGCGATACCACCGGGGGCATTCTGAACCGGTTTTCGGAGGATGTGCTGAAGCAGAAACCGGACATGGTCTTTTTTATGACGGGAACCAACGATTTTATTTATAGAGAGGCGACCCCGGACGAAGCTTTCTCCAACCTTGAACTTATGGCCGGCATGCTGGACTCGGCGGCTGCCACGGCGGTTTACATAACGCCTATTCCTGTTGACACGGGCAAAGCTGAATACATGTGGATGGCGGGCATGGGCATTTCGTACGCTGCCGTTAACCGGGACATTGAAGAACTGGCACGCCTCATGCGGGAAAGCGGCAGACCCTGTGTTGATCTGACGAGGACTTTCTCTGACTTTATAGAGGTGCTTGGCGATGCTGACCTTGCCTATCTCGACGGCATCCATCCCACGCCCGGCGGACAGATGTTTATAGCTAAGCAGATCGTTGATTTTCTTGAGGCACATCACCTGTAAGGATGCCCTTCGCCTTTACAGCTGCACGGATCAATGACTTCTTCAGGAGGTAAAATATAGATGCGAATCAGGAAAGAACCGGATGAAATGCAGGAAAAGGAAATCCTGCTGATAGCTCAGATTTCTGATGCTCTTGCACACCCGGCGCGAATAAAGATTTTTCGATACATAATGCAGTGCAATAAGCAGCGCAAGCAGGTATGCAACAAGGATCTTGTTGCGGAATTCGGATATGCGCAGGCGACAATTTCACAGCATGTGAAAAAGCTGGTGGACGCTGAGCTGCTTCAGGTTATGAAGAAGGACAGGTTTTCTTATTACTATGTCCACCTCGGAACGCTGCAGCACTACCTGGACGCGACCCGAAAATTCGAAAATATGTAATGTTCCCCGCCGCCCAAGGGACAGGGTTTCCCTCTGCCCGGAGACAGGGCAAATATGTGATGGGACTAAATTGCCTTACGCCGTGACAGGCCTTATCTTATCTCATCTATTCCCATGTTTGCCAGCTCGTCGGCTCTGTTATTCTTCTCGGTGATATAACGGAACTCTTCAAAGCTGAACTCGCTTCCGTTCCATTCCGTGAATTTGTTGTACAGCTTCTCGAAATCCGTAGTCTTGCTGTTAAGATCAACGTGCCCTTTCACTCTGTAGAAGGATATGCTGTGTCTGTCCGGATACGGAAGAAGCTCCTGCCACAGATCTCTGTTCCCGACAGGCTTTTTCTGTGCATTCTTCCAACCGTTCCTCTGCCAGTTGACATACCATTTCTTCCGGAAACAGTCCATCAGATAGCTGCTGTCCGAAAAAACCTGTATGATCTGCCCTTCCTTCGTTATCGCTCTAAAGGCTTCCAGCAGCGCCTTCATCTCCATGCGATTGTTTGTCGTGTTCGCCTCGCTGCCGTATATCTCCTTTGTTGCTGCGCCTCCGCCGGGTCCAAATTCCAGAACTGCTCCCCAGCCCCCCAGATTCTCTTCGCTCTGGTTGCCCGCGCAGCCGCCATCCGTGTAGATCCTTAATACCCTGTCATCCCTCATTCTTTCTTCCTCGTATTTTCATTCCTTCTCATATCCTCTTTTTGATGTCTTCCCTGTCCACGATATCCGCGCCGCTGGTTTCCATCAGGAAATCCTCGTAGCCCTCCGGCAGCCCCGTGTCGGCCTTTGGAATAAATACCTTGAAGGTCGTACCCCTGCCTTCCCCGGAATCCACCTCCATATAGCCCTTGTGATCCTCTGCCGCCTGCTGCGCTATTGCCAGGCCAAGACCTGTCCCTGCACCTGATTCCTTGGTCGTAAAGAAAGGATCGAATATCTTTTCCTTGATGTCATCGCTGATTCCCGGGCCGTTATCCTTGACGGTGAAAACAACATGCTCGCCGTCCACCTTCGTAGACACCGTGATTTCTCCGCCCTCTTCCCCCATCGCCTGAAAGGCATTGATGATGAGGTTCAGGAGCAGCTGCGAAAGCTGGGTTTCATTACCCTCCACGCTTTTGCCGCTGCAGTGCAGGTCGCGGAATATATCCACATTTTTCGGCAGTGCGGGTGCAGTGACATGGAGCACCTTGTTAACGAGATCGTCAGGAACGATCGGTTTGAAAACCATCTCCGTATTCTTTCTGGAAAGTTCGGAAAGTCTGGATATGATATCCTTGGCCTTGACCGATGCATTGTATATTTCAAGCACATCATCGTAAATCAGGTTATCGTCCTGCGGCAGCTTTTCCAGCGTCATCAGGCTGTAGCCCATGATAGGTGTCAGCAGGTTGTTAAATTCATGTGCAATACTGGAAGTCAGTGTACCTATGGTTTCCAGCCTCTGGTGGTGCGCCAGCTCCTGGGTCTTCTTGTTCAGCTCCTCCATCTGCTTGTTCTTCTCCGTAAGCCTGTGGAGTTCCTCGTCAACCATCTGTTTTTCTCGCCTGCTTCTGAGCAGGATCATGATAACCAGAAACAGACCGATGGCGATAAAAACAATGTAAACTACCAGCTTCGTCACCGTTGATCCTATCAGAGAATCAATAACATCGTAATCAGACGATGCGGAGATCGCAAATATTCCATTCTCCGTCTCCGCAGAAGGAACCGCCAGCACTCTGGTCGTCAGCCTCCCCTCATCAACCTTCTTCTCGTAGGAGCGGGAAGCCCTGACTCCTGCTTTTTCAACCTCGCAGAGGAAATGGCTCTCCGCGTCACCCTTCTTTATGGTATCCTCCCGAAACAGCTTTCCCGTACCCGCCTCCAGAAGCGTGATACTCTCAGGCTTCCCATTGCCCTGCTTCTTTGTCGCGTAGAGAAACCCTCTGACATCGATAACTCCGAAGCAGCTCAACCCGCCGTCAAGTCTGCTCTTTACAGCCAGATACTCGTTTCCGGAAGAGTCCGTGCAGCGAAATATATCGCCGTTCAGCTTTTCGCCCAGGCTGTAGTTTTTTCCTTCTATCGTCGAGAAAACCATGCGGCCTTTTTCTGTGATAAACATGGACTCGTATGCCGCCATGTTTCCCAGCGAGGAGTTGTCTGCCAGATTGCCCAGCTCCTCTTCAAAGCCGCTTTCCCTCCACACTTCAACAGCATTTATGAAGCGCTCGGTTTCCGTCAGCGCCTTGAGCTGTGAGTCGAAGCGTTCAACTGTATCATTGATGCTGTAGTCAACGGAGGAGATCTCCCCCATGAGCTGCCTGTCCTGATCCTGCTCGACGGCCGCACTGAAGTGATTGATTGCCACGATAACCATCAGAATGCCCACGCATATCAGTGCCATGGCAACCAGCAGCCCCGCAATATCCTTACCTTTTGTGTTCCGGATTATTTTTTGCAAAGTCAGTCCCCTCTTTATTGAAAATAAAGTTCTTTTTTATTATACTAAATTGTGTAAAGAACTTCTATCGGTAATACAGGAGATTTGTTATGGGAAAAGATCTTGTTCTCGTTGTGGACGATGATCAGGCGGTACGCACCATGCTCTGCAAAATCATGGACAGCAATGATTTCGATGTTGTTCAGGCGGAGAGCGGAGAGGAGGCTCTCAGAGCTGTTGATAAGCGGGATTTCGCCCTCATTCTGCTGGACATAAATATGCACGGCATGGATGGCTTCGAGGTAATAAATGAAATACGAGGACAGGGAAGGAATGTTCCCATCATGGTTATCAGTGGCAGAAAAGCCGATTATGACACGCTCTACGGGCTGGATATCGGTGCCGATGAGTATATCACCAAACCCTTCAACCCTGTTACCCTCGGTGCGAAAGCGAAGGCTCTCGTCAGAAGAAGCCGCAGCTCTGTCGGCGGTGAAGGCGGCACCATCAATGTCGGTCCGTTTTCATACGATACGCAAACCCTCAGGTTTTACAAGGACAACCTGGAAATTCCTTTGTCGGCTAAAGAGAACGCCATGATAAAGCTCTTTATCGATAATGAGGACAGCATTTTCTCCAAGGACATGATCTACTCCCTTATCTGGGGGGAAACGATTATCGATGAAAACGCCATTATGGTCTATGTCAACAGACTCCGTCAGAAAATAGAGGACAATCCATCCGAACCGAAATACATCCAGACGGTCAGAGGTCTGGGCTACAGGTTTACCGTTAAATAAATTGCCCCTGCATCATGAAATGCTGCAGGGTTAAAATGTGTTTATGCTCTATTTATGGTAGCTTTCGTTTCTGTTTATCTTGAAACTCCGGTATATCTGCTCCAGCAGAATCGCCCTCATCATCTGATGGGGGAAGGTCATCGAAGAAAAGCTCAGCTTGAAATCCGCACGTCCGCTGACCTCCGGAGACAGCCCCAGTGACCCTCCGATAATAAAGACCACATCGCTTCTGCCATCAAGCCCCAGACTGTCGATTTTTTCCGCAAGCTGCCGGGATGAAAGAGCTCTGCCTTTGATTTCCAGAGTGATCACATAATCTCCCTTCCTTATGCGTCTTAGAATTTCCTCTCCCTCAGCTCTTCTGACCGCAGCCTCATCCGCAGCAGACGCATTGCCTCTAAGCAGACTTTCTTTAAGCTCAATAATTTCCAGACTGCAATATGCACCCAGCCGCTTCGAATACTCCTTTACCGCATCCTGCCAGTATTTCTCCTTAAGCTTTCCAATTGCGATTACTCTGATATTCATCATCCCATCTCATACACTGCACTCATGCGATCCCGCAGCACTACATCCACGCGAAGCTGCCCGCCAATAAAAATCCGCCGCTCCTCCAGAGTGTTCTTAATCGCCTGCATAGCCATTTCCGGCGTGTTGTTCTCCCGGCTCAGGTGTCCCAGGAGAACGCACCGTTCCTTCGGATACTCCGCCGCCATCCTGCACAGGCACTCGCCGCAGCTCACATTTGACAGATGTCCCTCATCTCCCAGAATTCTCTGTTTGAGCGGATAAGGATATCTGCTGCAGAGCAGCATTTCCCTCTCGTGATTCGCCTCAAGCAAAAGCAGGTCAGCCCGGCTTATTTCCTCGAAGACCTCCTCGCTTATATACCCCGAATCCGTACATATGCTTATCTGATTGTCCCCATGAAAAACAGAAAAACCCACCGGTTCCGCCGCATCATGGGACACCCTGAAGGGTCTGACGAGGAAATCTCCGATATGAAAATCTTCTCCCGAAACAAAGACCCTCTGCTGCTCCTTGGCCACAGGCCTTTTAATGGATTCCCATGTGGCCTCGTTGGCATAAACCACCGAACCCGGAAGCTTTCTCGTGAGAACCGGGAGGCTCATCACATGATCGCTGTGTTCGTGGGTCACAAGAACCGCCTGCACCATATCCTTGTCCGTGTTCGTCTGCTCCAGTCTCTCCAGTATCCTCTTCCCTGAAATTCCCGCATCTATCAGTATTGCTGTCTCTTCATCCTTTACCATGTAGCAGTTCCCGCTGCTTCCACTGGCAAAGGAGCAAAATTTTACCGCCATTTACATCCCTTCATTTGTCAACTGCCCATCACCATCTATTGGAATGCTGTGTCCCAGAAATTTCGGATCCGGCTTGATGAACCACTTGCCGAAGTCCTTCGTCCTTGCCAGCACCTCTCTGAACTCACGGTATTTGCTCCCCGCGAATTTCTGCTTGTCACAGGCGACTCCTTTGGCCTCTATGCCCTTCATCCTGCATCCGTACAAAGCCCTGTACAGGTGATATTTCTGTGTCACTACCACCATTCTCTTTACCTCGAATATGTAGCTCGCCCTATAAACCGAATCATAGGTGCAAAACCCCGCATGGTCTGTGAAAATATCTCTTTCCGGAATTCCGGCGTTCAGCATATAGGCTTTCATAACGGACAGCTCATCGTACTCGATCTGCCCGTTGTCTCCGCTGAGCAGAACCTTCGGCGCAACTCCCGCCTCATATAATTCGATTCCCTTGTCCAGCCTCTCCCTCAGCATCGGACTCGGTGTGCCGTCAGGATAAACCGCCGCTCCCAGAACCATTATGCACTGGGGCTTCATCGCTTTCGCCGAATTTGATTCCGGATCCTTCTCAATATGAGGAGCAGCTGCCACCACAACATATAGGTTGCTTCCCACCACAACAACTGCCAGCAGTACTACTAGTGATATTAACCTTCTGATAAATCTGAACATGTTCCTATTATATATTGTTTATTCGCTTTTTACAAAAACAAAAACAAGGTTGTATGTGTCAAGTAAACATTGGCAAGTTTTCCTTGCACTATGTTTTATGAAGTT
>JAUMVV010000063.1 GCA_030529985.1 Bacillota bacterium | reverse complement strand
CGACGACATCAAAAAGGTTGCAGGAAAATTGCCAACGATTACTTGACACATACCAGACTTGCGAGCTTCTTGAAATTGACACATTTAATAAGTATAATTAACGAGTATGATTAAGAAAAGAACAGCAATTATTTTAGCGCTCATAATGGCTGCTTTTGCAGTATCCGGCACATCAGTTTTCGCTGCGGGAACGACATCTCTTGAGGGTGCGGAGATCCCGGACAGATTTGCCGATAATTTTGATGTGCAGAACTGCCTGGATATATCCTCATGGAACGGCGAAATAACCGACAGCGAGTGGAAAATCCTGAAGGAAAGAGGGGTTTCAGCTGTAATAATACGAGCGGGCTACAGCCGGTGGTTCACCGGATTTCACACGAAGGACTCTAAATTCGAGGAGAACATGAAAGGCGCCAAAAAAGCCGGCATGGACATCGGCGCATATTACTATACGACGGCAACAAATGAAAAGGAGGCAGCCAAAGAGGCGGCTTATTTCGCAGAGCTTCTGGAGCCTTACAGAGATTATCTTACTCTTCCGGCCGTATACGATTTCGAGACCAATGAACACGGGAGGCTGGATGGCGCGAAGTTCAGAGAGCTGGGAATGGATGGGTGCACCGATTTGTGTGTTGCATTTTGCCAGGTTCTCGAAAATGAAGGCTATGAACCTATGATTTACGCCAACAGGGCAACCTTTAACAGGTATCTGGATATGGATATTCTGGAGGGATCCTATAAGCTCTGGCTGGCACAGTTTACAAGCGACGGTTCTGCCACCGGGTATGAAGGCAACTACGACATGTGGCAGTACAGTTCATCGGTAAAAATCCCGGGCGTTGACAGCCGTTTTGACGCCAACTATATTTTCAAAAGAAACATCTCTGAAGACAAGGAGATAGCTAAGTCAGAGGGAGAAGTAAAAGGCTCGAACTCCACTTTTATCCTGTCCGAGGGAGTGCGTTCCGTGGTGCCGGTTTCAAGCACGGGAAATACGGCAAACATTAGAGTAAGAGATGACTATGCATATTCACATTCGTACAAGGTCTTCAAGAAGAGCAGTAAATATTCTTCAGAGGAATGCCTTATGACCTGTCTTCTTAACGGGTTCTTCGTTTCAGACAAAAAGATTACGCCGAAATATTTTGTCAATAAGGTTGCCCCCGCAGCCATAGGAAAAGATTACGCATCAAAGAGGAAAGATGGATATGTTCTCTCCATGAGCGGAATGGCAGATGTTCTTGAGAAACTGAAACTGAATGTGGAATATGTGAGAGATATAGACGATAATGTTTACCTTACAATCAAGAGCCATCTGGCAACAGGCCATCCGGCCATTCTTTCATTGAAAAACTCCACTTCAAGATGGACGAACGGCAATGAAGTGGTGCTTCTTTTGGGAATGGACGAAAACGGTTACGGCATTATGGCCGATGCGAAGGACAGAAACTGGAACAAAAACGACCAGAGGATAAAGCTGGTCAGCGTGGATGAGCTTATTCGAGCCATGGAATCCCAGAATGAAGATGACAGCAAGCTTGTAAAGAGTGACGCACAGCAGGGCGGCTATATTCTGATAGATGGAGATTAACGGCGGGATCCAATGGTGGAATTACCGATTGATTTTATTGCTTTTGCACCGGTGGGAAGTGCCTTTTGCTGAAATACTACACCAACGGGTGGACAGGTGAGCATATTGCCCGACACGGGATTGCATATAGCCCGGCACTGGAGAGAATATAGTCCGACATAAACGCCTGTATTTGCTGGCCGGCATTTGGTATAATCAATATACAGCATGGGTAGTGGCGTGGAACCGGCGTTTGGTACGATTGACACACCTAAACGATGGGGTACTTCGAAAACGAAAAGACCTGCCTTGCCGGGGGTGCAGTCGATACACCAAAACGAGGGGTGCAGTCAAATTCATCAGGCAACTGCTTCCAACGACCCGGAGAAAGAACCCGATAGAAGGAGTCACAACAATCGAAATGATTTATTGGGGCTTAAGTGATAGTTAAGGAGGTGTAATTTTGTTCAGCAAAGAATATTTTAAGGACTACAATTACAAGAAGCATGCGAAGATATGCCTGGGCGTTTACGGTGTGCTGCTTGCTGTTGACATGACAGCATCATACTTTATCCTGAAGAAAGCCTTTGCAAAGATGGAAGAGCGGGGGCTTTTGGACGAATAGAGTGCATAAAAAAGAGAGAACCTGAGGGAGAGGGGAGACCTTCGCTCTCTGTTTCCTGTTGCAGAAAGAAAAAGAGGAACAGCATAAGCGGGAAGGCATTTTGAGGCCGCTCTCTTTCAAGATGGTACATAGAAGAAAAATCCGAGGAGAGAAAAAAGTAGAGTCCCATGATTGAAAGTGCGATTAAATTGAGACATGAACTGCATAAATGTGCCGAGCTTTCAGGACATGAAGCAAAGACAAAGGAATTGCTCATGGCCGCTATCCGCAGCGATACTAAGCTGGAGGTTCGCGACCGGGGAAGCTGGTTTTATGCGTACTATGATTGCGGTGCGGATGATGCGACCGGCGGCGTGACGGTCAGAAATATCGCTTTTCGGGCGGATATGGACGCTCTGCCTATGGATGACATAGGAGACCTGAAGGATCCATGCACAGGTTACGGCTACAGCTCGGAAACGGCAGGAGTTTCACACAGATGCGGTCATGACGGACATTGTGCAGCACTATACGCACTGGCTCGTCTGCTTTCAGAAAGAGGGGCGTCAAACAATGTCTGCCTTATATTCCAGCATGCTGAAGAGACGGGCGCCGGAGCCCGTGAATGTGCGAAGCTTATAGATGAGAAGAAGATTGAAGAGATATATGCCTTCCACAACTGGAGCGGTTTCGACGAAGGCAGCGTTGTACTGAGAGAAGGCACGATCATGTGTGCGTCGGAAGGCCTCCGTATTACCATGAAGGGCAAAGCCTCCCATGCGAGCAGACCTGAGGACGGTGCGAATCCGGCGGAAGCCCTCGCACAGCTTGCTGCAAAAGCAGGACGGCTCGGTAGGGATGAACTTTTCCACGGCAGGGTCATGGTCACCATTGTAGGGATAAATACAGGGGGCAGAAATTTCGGCATGGCACCCGGCGAAGGTGAAGTTGATATTACGCTGAGAGCACGATGCGAAGAAGATATGCTTGCGCTGGAGCGTGAAATTATTGCCTGTGCAGAAGAAATAGCCTGTGAGTCAGACCTGGAGGTATATTTTGAAAAAGAGGATGTTTTTCCTGAAACTGCCAATGCCGCTGACGCCGTGGCTAAAGTCAGGGCATCAGCAGAAAAACTCGGGCTGAAGGTATGCGAGCTTGAGAATCCCGTCAGATCCTCAGAGGACTTTGGCCGGTACTGTAAGAAATGTTCCGGCGCCATGATTTTCATAGGCAACGGCAAAAGCTGGCCGCAGATCCATACCACCGAATACGACTTCAATGACAGGATCTTGGGTACAGCGGCAGAGCTTTTTCATACAGTGATAAGTGTTTAGCCAATTATCATACCAATTATGAAAATTGAACACAGAAACAACAATAAACAATAGGGTGAAGTATAGACTTTACCCTATTATTGGGTTATAGTATAGACACAGAGAGGCGAGAGCCAATCGAGTAAATAGATTTTGCAGAACGAATTGAGCACGCGGCCCAAGGGAAGCCCGAAAGAAGCAGGGGATGTGGAAGCTGCTGATGAGAAGACGGGAGAACAGGATCGAAAAGAAAAGGGCGTGAAGCGAGAGGAGCGGCTGCGTAAGAAATCGAAGAATTTGAGCCGATGTAGGCGGCACAGAAGGAAGGAGATGGTTAGATTGAGGGTGTTAATGGTTAACAAATAACGGGCTGTGATAGTCAGGATAGACATCGCAGCCCGTTATTTTTTCGCAATAATTGCAAACCCATCCACGCATTTTTTACCCATGCCGATAGATCATTGTTATGTGCCGATTGCATCAATGTACTGCTGTTAATACAGTCGGTGTTGTCGTCAAATGTTAAGGGATTGACAAATCCATCCACGCATCTTAGCTGCCGCTGCGGTCACAGAACAGCTCTCATAACCTCTGCAGTTTATCATACCCACCGTCAACATTCCCGATTTAATAACGGTACAATTACTTTCTCTTCATCTCCTTCGGTGTCACGCAGGTTCCGGAAGCCCTGGCTACTACGACCGGCTCTTCGAGGAAGTCGGCGGCCGAAGCATTAATATCCTTCCTTGAAACGATTACCTTTCTTGCTTCAAATGTCATGTGCCTTGAAGTGTTTCCGATCTTGTCGATTTCGCCGTAAGCTTCAATGTAGTCGCCCGCATAGATCGGTGCCAGAAATTCCACATTATCGTACGCACAGAACAGACCCTCATCGCCATCAAGCTTGATAAGCAGCTCAGTTGCAACATCACCAAAGAGATGTACCATGTGTGCTCCGTCTACCAGTTCGCCGCCGTAATGAGCGTCTTTTGCTGACATTCTAAGTCTCAGTGTTGAAGTGATTTTTTCCATTGTTAAATCTCCTTTTCATTTTATTTCAAAACAGTTCTGAATCGTTTTCAGTGTCAATAGGATAACACCAAACTAATTATATTGCAAAACCAATGCCAATGGTTTATCATAGGAGATGGCAAGATTTGAACCGAAATCGGTTCATATAAAACACATGAACACTTATAGTTTCAATGACATACCACATCAGATGCATCAGCTGCAGGAGGAAACAGCCTGAACACCTACAGATCCGGCAACAGTATAATGCAGCAGTGCGGTAAAGCGAGGAAATCATATGAACACTTACGGACTGGACAGAGTAATAGCACCGCAGCAGGTTTTCCCTGCATCAGCATGGGAGCTGGATAACAGTCGGCAACTGAAGAGCGGCGAAATGAGGGTGAGCCTCCGCAGAGTCCATGTGGAGGGGACCAGCTTCAAACAGATATGTCAGGAAGCGGCTAATGATGAGGAAAAGATAAAAGAAAAAATAAAGGATATCGTAATCAAGAGAGGCAAGCTGCACAATCCCGTTACGGATACAGGAGGGCTGTTCTACGGTGTCATCGATGAAATAGACAGGGCGTTCAGCAATGAGAAAGGCCTGAAGGCAGGAGACGAGGTCATATGCAACACCTCCACCTCAGGGGTTCCCATGTACATTGACCATATTCCGGAGATTGACCCGTTCTATTCTCAATTTGAAGCTGACGGGTACGCCATTTCTCTTCCCGGAGTGCCGGTAATAAAGAAACCTGAAGACATTCCCATTGACCTGCTTTTATTTACCTTTAATGAATCGGGCACTATATATACGGTGAGCAAAGAGGCCGAGGGAAAGAAGCGGTTTGCGGTTATAGGCAACAACATGCTGATGAATCTGCTCTACGGATATACCATCAGGAAGACCGCAGGAGCTGATGCGGAGATATATTGTATCTTTGACAGGAACACTGAAATCGGCATGAAGGGCGAGCGCATAGATGAAATTATGAGCAAGGTTTTCACTCATGTTTCATACCACAACCTCATGAGACCGGTGGGCTGCCTTGAGGCGTTCGAAAAATATCCGCAGATGGATATGGCTGTAAACTGCGCCGACATCCCCGGAGCGGAAACCATCAGCGTTATGGTTACGAAGACAGGCGGTACGGTGATATTTGCCAACTTTATCAGCAACTACAACATGGCTCTTTATATTACCGAGGCGACCTCAAGGGATCTGCATATCAGGTGTGCTGACGGATACATGGAGAAATACGATGAATTTGACTTCCGGCTGGTGCGCGAGCTGGCACCGTTCCTGGAGGGAAACCTTATTCCGAGAAGCAAAACCGGACGCAGGGGGCAGAGATCCGAGATCCAGAAGTCTATATTTGATCAATACAATCACTATGACCTGACAATCGCCGAAGATTTCGTGGTGGCAAGTGCCCGAATGCACTCCGTAATAGACGAGATAATGAGCGTTTCCAAGTACGACTGCAATGTGCTCATTACAGGAGAGACGGGCGTAGGCAAGGAAAAAGTTGCAAACATCATCCAGAAGAACAGCGCGCGGAAGCTGCAGCCCTTTATCAAAATCAACTGCGCATCAATCTCCCCAAACCTTATGGAATCGGAGTTTTTCGGATATGAAAGGGGCTCGTTTACAGGAGCCGATGCCAAAGGCAAGCAGGGCTATTTCGAGGCGGCAGATAACGGGATAATCTTCCTTGATGAAGTGGGCGAGCTGCCCCCGGACATACAGGCCAAACTGCTCCGTGTAATACAGGACGGAGAATTTCTGAAAGTTGGAGGAACCAAACCGGTCAAAACCAATGTCAGAATAATTTCAGCAACCAACAGAAATCTGGAGGAGCTGGTGGAGAGCAAAAGCTTCAGAAGGGATCTTTATTACAGGCTGAATGTGTTCCCGATCGTCGTGCCGTCCCTGGCCGAAAGGCCTGAAGATATCCCTGTGCTTGTAGACATTTTTATCAGGAAATACAATGAAAAGTTCGGTGTCAACAAAGAAATGGAGGAAGACGCCAAGGAAAATCTCATGCAGAGAAGCTGGCCGGGAAATATCAGAGAGCTGGAAAATGTGATCCAGCGTCTTATCATTTCCAGTTCGGTGGATACCATTACTGTGGTTGATGTTATCAGGGAGCTGGATGGTGACATTTCAGGCATGCCTGCTGTGAGTAAAACAGGAGAAGCCATGGAGGAGGGCAGGATTGATTTGCCCCGTATGGTCGAAAGCTTTGAACGGAGTATAATACGGCACGCCTGCGAGAAATACGGATCCACAAGAAAGGCGGCAAAGGCCATAGGCATATCGCAGACACAGCTTGTGAGAAAAAAGAATAAATACGGAATATGAAGGTGGCGAAGGAGATATCTCCCTCGCCCTTTTATATGGGACAAGGCAGCGCCCTCCGGGCACATAGTGAACCGCATACGGTTCGCGCCTGCGGACAAAAGAACCGTATACGGTTCAGAAATGAGGATACCGGGGTAGAGGAGAGTTGATAGCGAACCGCCGAGCTCTGTCCGATAAAGCCGGAACCCATATGAAATCCTTGATAAAACTGGGATGCACGGGAATATGGGGATGCAAGGCTCCCCTGTAATGGAGGAACCGGACAGGCTCGTTAAAGCTTTGGCACGCATATTGCAAAATATTGTTACTGAAGTTAGAGCTGCCTTTGTTAAAAGGCGTAGCCTTAAACAGGGGCTGAAGATAAATTTATTTTTAGGAGGATAAGTTATTATGAAAAAGGGAAATCCATACGGAACACACAGAGTCATTTCACCGAAGGGCGTTCTGCCGCAGCCTGCAGATGTCATTGACAATACTATGGAAATCTACGACAACGAAATTCTGATCGATGTTAAGACACTTAATATCGACTCGGCTTCCTTCACGGAAATCTGCAAGCAGGTTCTGGGCAAGAAGCCGGCAGAAATCGAAACTCAGGAAGAAAAAGACAAGATTGCAGAATGCATGAAGGGTATTGTAGCAAAGGCAGGAAAGCACAAGAACCCTTGGACCGGTTCAGGCGGAATGCTGATAGGCACTGTTAAAGAAATCGGACCTGAATGGAAGGGCGATCTGAAGGTTGGCGATAAGATCGCTACACTGGTTTCACTGTCCCTGACACCGCTGGTAATCGATGAGATTCACGAAATGAGACCTGCGATCGACCAGGTCGACATTACCGGACAGGCTATCCTTTTCCAGAGCGGCATCTATGCTAAATTACCTGATGATATGCCTGAAGGTCTCGCACTTTCAGCCCTGGATGTAGCAGGTGCTCCTGCACAGGCAGGCAAGCTGGTGCAGCAGGGACAGAAGGTTCTCGTGATCGGCGGCGGCGGCAAGTCGGGACTCCTTTGTCTGTACGAAGCAAAGAAGAGAGCCGGAGTAACAGGTCTGGTTGTATGCGCAGCAGGTTCACAGAAGTCAGAAGACAGAGCAAGAAGTCTTGATCTGGCAGATGAATACTTCCATATGGATGCATCAGATGCAGTGGGAATGTATGAAAAGGCTATGGAACTGACAAACGGAGAACTGTATGATGTGGTAATCAACTGTGTATCCATCGAAAATACTGAAATGGGCTCAATACTTTCATGTAAGGATGGTGGAACAGTATACTTCTTCTCAATGGCAACAAACTTCACCAAGGCAGCTCTCGGAGCAGAAGGTGTTGGCAAGGATGTTAACATGATCGTTGGTAACGGCTACACCAAAGGCCATGCAGAAGTTACTCTTCAGGAATTAAGAGAACATGACGGACTGAGAAAACTCTTTGAAGAAATGTACGCATAAGCTTGTCCTTCTCGCTAACAGCTTTGGCGGCTGAGATCCATACGGTGTCCGGAAGCAGTTGTGCTTTTTGCACCGGCGGATCCGGCTTCCCCGTTGTTAACAAGAGATACGGCGCTTGAAATCCGGCGCTAACTATTTGGAAACAAAAAGGAGAAACAAAATGGCTATTAGAAATTGGAAGGACATCCCTCTTTTTAAGGATGTAACAGAAGAACAGTGGAATGACTGGCA
>JAUMVV010000004.1 GCA_030529985.1 Bacillota bacterium | reverse complement strand
GAGATAATCTCTATTTTATTTTTCTTAAAAAATCCACAATTATTTTACACTGACGGCATGAAATGTCAGGAAAGCAGAGACAGAAAATGTCAGGAGAGAGGGATATTACAACAGACCGTCTCGATGAGGTTTTGCAGAAGGCGGGAAGCGACAGGGAGGCGGAACAGCTCATTAAGGAGTACTCCGTGAACCCCTATGAAACATTTGCTGCCTATTACAGCGAGTACATCCACACTCACAAACTGGAAATATCGGAGATTATCTGCAGGAGCAACATCAGTAAAAACTATATCTACAATATCATCAACGGCAGGAGAAATCCCGGCAGAGACAAGGTAATCGCACTTTGTATCGGAGCGGGCATGAGCGTGAGAGAGATCAACCGGGGTCTCAAAATCGCCGGTCTCGGTGTTCTGTACGCTAAGAATGAGCGGGATGCGCGGATCGTGGTTGCAGTGAACCGGGGAATCCGAAATGTGATCGATATCAACATAATGCTGGAAAAGCAAAATCAGGATATTCTGGAATAGATACGGGAAGAAGAACAGGGCGGCCGCCGAGCCGCCTTTTATCGTGCTCTCAGCACGACAAACATGAAGGAGGAGCAATTAAAATTGACAAAGAGGAAGATGCAAGAAGGAGGTCAAAATGGAAGATAAAATGCAAGAAAAGAAAAGAGGCTTTTGGTCGGCAGGACGGCTGGTAATCGGAATACTGCTGATAGTATTTTCTCTGGTGGTTCTGTTTCAATCCTGTGCGGCGGGAGTGGTAAACACACTTGAGAGTTCATCAGATGCAGGGGGAAGTGCAGGCTTTCTGCTTGCGATTTTCATGATCGCTTCGGGAGTGACGGCCATATGCACGAGAAACTCCCGAAAAAAGGCAGGACCGATTATTGCAGCAGTACTTCTGGCAGTCGGAGCATTGACGGGCTTTTTCAATGCCGCGGTATATCAGGATCTGATTATCTGGGGAATAGTAAGTCTTGCCTCTGCGGTTGTATTCATTATTTGCGCGATTAAAACGAAGAAAGCATGAGGAAGGTAAAATGAAGAACAAAGGATTAAAATGGATTCTCTGTACGGTACTGTGTATCGGCGTGCTGGCATTTGCCGGCTGCGGCGCAGAGGGGGAGGCGTCTGAGGAGGATGCAGGTGCACAGTTTCCGGTCACGGTAGAGGACAATGATTATTTCACATTTGAAATAACGGACAGGGATGATTTATGGGGTGAATACACCTGCAGGATCACGAATAAAACAGATCAGGATTTCACCTTCGAGACGACAAAAGCTGTAATCAATGACAAATCAACGGTGGATGTGTTTATCTACAAGGATATTACAGCACAGACAAATGCGAAGGAAACCTTTTATCTCGATCAGGATGAACTGGAAGATTTCGGGGAAGATGAAGAGCTGACTATGAAGATCGACTACTCGTTAATTGACACGGATTTCGAAGATATATCCTCCGGCAGCTTTGAATTTGTGATACCGAGGCAGTAGATTTATTTGTGGTATTGAGGCAGCAGAACTTAAATAAAAAACCGGCAGCAGGGTTTGATTACATCTGCTGTCGTTTTTTTTGTGCCTAATGAAAAATACCAGGGGAAACTTTCGCAAAAAATGAAAAAAACTGTTGACTTATGTGGACTAAAATAGTATAGTATAAACAGGCAAACAAAGACAGTGATTCTGTCGTTAAAATAATATATAATCAAATTAGGTAAAACAAGAAGGCAAAAGAGAAATCAAAAACAAGGAGGACAAAACAATGAAATGGACTTGCTCAGTATGCGGTTATACTCACGAAGGTGATCAGGCACCGGCAAAGTGCCCACAGTGCGGAGTACCGGCAGAAAAATTCAACAAAGTGGAAGAGGGTGAAAGAGCATGGGCTGCAGAACATGTAGTAGGTGTTGCGAAGGGTGTTGATCCTGAAATCATCCAGGGTCTTAGAGATAACTTTAACGGTGAGTGTACAGAAGTAGGTATGTACCTGGCAATGGCAAGAGTTGCTCATAGAGAAGGATATCCTGAAATCGGGCTGTATTGGGAAAAGGCAGCTTACGAAGAAGCAGAGCATGCAGCAAAGTTTGCAGAGCTTCTCGGCGAAGTGATCACGGATTCAACTAAGAAAAATCTGGAAATGAGAGTTGACGCAGAGAATGGAGCAACAGCCGGAAAGTTTGAACTGGCCAAGATGGCAAAGGCTCAGAACCTGGATGCTATCCACGATACAGTTCACGAAATGGCCAGAGACGAAGCCAGACACGGCAAGGCATTCGAAGGTCTGCTTAAGAGATACTTCTAAAGAAGGCCGAAGCTTGATATTTCAACGATTTTGAAGAGACTATCAAACAACCCGGTAGTCTCTTTTATAGTACAAAAATGAGCGGACGGCATATTCATATCTCCCTGTCCCGACAGTCAGGCACGACCTCGCATTCACCGGCGTATCTCTCAAACCAGGCCGCATTCTCCGTGTGAACAGGAATCAGGATATCTGGTCGCACGCGTGCGATGAGAGCTTCGATTGCCGGCATATTGGCATGCCCGCCGGTGTGGAGCATTGATACGGCAAGCCCTCGGTTTTTAAGGTATTTGAGAATAAGGGCTGTAACGGGCTTCAGCATATAGACCTGCCTTCTGCCGAAAAAGAGCACGCCGTTTTTGAAGGAAATCCGGTTCGACAGCTTCCTGAGATCCGTAAGAGTCTGCGGGGTTACGCAGAGCATGAAGTCGGGAGATGCAAAAGCAGCATTCCGCAGCGGGAAGCCCTTTCTGAGTTTCACAGCGTCAAGCTCCAGCCCGGCGGCTTCGGTGACTGCGGCGGTGATTCCGTCAAGAATGAAGCGGCGACCCGCACGGCGGGCGGCATTGTATGCAGTGATAATCCTGTCCACATTCTGTGCCGACAGGTAGATGAAGGCGGGGCCGGTGCTTTCCCTCATGGCTTCAGCAGCGAGATCCTCCAGCTCCGCTTCCGAAGGCTCGCGAAAATCATCGCCTCTGGAGAGGGTGGTTCCCTCCACAAGAAGTACATCCACCTTCGTGGGAAGCATCCGGAGAAAAACATCAAAGTTCAGATGCCCCGTGGATCTGAAATCCGCCGAATACAGAAGGGTCTTCCCCTCCGCTTCCACCAGAAACATGAAGGCGGAGTATGCCGAGTGATCGCAGGGGATAGGTGTAAGGGAGAAATCTCCAACAGTCACCTTTTCCAATGCATGGAGAGGCTTTGCTCTAAAACCGGTTCGCCTGCCTTTGTATCTGTTGATTGCTTTGAATATCGCAAAGGCAGTCTCCCCCATATATATAGTGTTGTCAGGGTTCACAAAGGGGAGCAGGCCGATGTGATCGAAGTGGTAGTGGGACGCGAATATTGCATCGTATGGGGAGCCTGTACCGAACAGCCCTGCTACAGGCGGAAGGCAGGGGTGCTTCCTGCTTTCCCTCAGATTCGCCCCTGCATCCAGAATTATTCGGGTATTGGCTGTTGACAGCTCGATTATGGAACCCCCGATCTGCCCCTGTCCCCGCAGGATATTGATTTTCATGGCCTTATTTCTTCAGATATTTCAGGGCAGTTTCGCATGTCTTTTCCACTGCACCCTCTTCTGTGAATTTTTTCAGACCGGCCTTATCCATCTCTTCAAGATACTGCCTGTCGAAAGGGCCTTCTTTAGTGAAGTTTTCCCATATTTTCACCGCAGCATCGAAATCGGTTTGGCTGATGTCCCATATCTGAAGTGAGGCGATACCGCTGGCCGCATAGCTCACATAGTACAGAGGCGATTCGAAGGTGTGGGCTATGTAGACCCACGAGTAACCGGAGTCCTCCGTTCCCGGGATGTATTCCGCCTGAAGTCCGGCGTAGATCCGGTTGATCTCATCCAGCGTCATATCGGGATTGGCGTATATTTCACGCTGAAACTCATCTTCCATACAGCCGCTTATTATATTGGAGAACATATCCTCGACTATTTCATCTGTCGCAGTTTCTCCTGCTTCCCCGTATATCTTATCGTAGTAGTGAGTCATCAGACATTCAAATCCGTTTGAAGGGATTTCTGCCAGATCATTGTTCTCCTCTGCGGCGATAATGTTGTCGGCCGCAACTAAGCTGAACTGGGTAAAGTGGCCGAACTCGTGGGTGATGTCACGCAGACCGTTTGAACCCTGCACATAGTCGAATATGAACGGCTTCTTTTCTTTGACGGTTATCGTATAAGCTCCCTCCATGCGGTCGGGCTGACTGCCTATGGAATAAAGCTCCTCATCGAGAAGCATCCTGCAGGCCTTACCGGAGAGACTGCTGATTTTGCCGCTGTATTTTTCGAGAGCATCGAGACATTCATCAACACTAAGAGAAGGGGCGGGCCCGGTGAAATTACTGTAGTAATACTCATAGAAATCAGCGGACATCTTCTTCACATCCGCGTGGAACTTTTCAAGATCCTCTTCCGAATAATCTCTTGAATACACTTCTCTATCCGCATAGTCGGCATAGTTGTCATAACCCGCTTCCTTTGCCAGCTTTACTCGCAGTTTCAGAAGCTTTATGAATATCGGGCCGGTTCTCTCATTGATATCTTTGGTGAGGCCGTCATAGACCTCCATATATGCTGTGTAGTCTTTCTCCGCAAGCTGATCACCCTCATCCCCGAAGAGCATATCCTGAGTCCATTCCATACCCTTGTGCTTGAAGGAGGCCTTGTCGCATTCCTTGTAATACCTGTCCACCAGCTTATTTTCACGGCTCAGCATGGTCTTTTCTTCCGCGGTCATGGTCTCATATCCGGCAAGCTCATCAAAGACCTTTTTGCCCACATGATCTCTGAAGGCATCGGCACACGGGCCTTCGGTGATTTTGCGGCAGGCACCACCCATTTTATCCAGACAGTCCTGCATGGTGTCAAAGGCGTACTGCTGCTCCTCCGTATAGTATTCGTCGTTCTGGTCTATAGAGTGTAGAACATAGGCCACCGAATAGAGGGAGTTAAGCTCGAGGCAGTCCTCGTACAGCTCATCATAGAGCTTCAGAACCCCCTGCTCCCTGTCAGTGGAGGCCAGTTTCTCCAGCTTGCTGCATGATTTATTGAAGTCGGCGGGCTCGTAGTGATAGTACTTCACACCCGCAATATTATCGGGTAAGCTGTCTCCGCATCCGAAAAAAGCAAAGACAAAAACAACACATATAAGAATGGAAATAATTCGCTTCATAAGGACTCCTTTCATCTCTTTTCCATACCTGCTTTCATGAGCATAGTTTAACATATATCCACAATGGATTGTGAGAATAATTCATACGCAGATTCACGGTAATATTTACGGGAATTGTGAGGGAATCTTCACTTTACCTTTACGACAAATAAAGTTATAATAATTGCGTATGTGTAACGAGGTGAGCTTAGTGAAAAGACTTAAAATAACAGCAATTATTTCAGTGCTGGCAGCACTTTCCGTCTGCCTTTGCGGGTGTACCACCTATGATAATTTCAAGGCGGCATTTATCGACAAGCCCGACAAGCAGGAGGTCAAAATCCAGATAGGTGTTCTGGAGCCTGTGACGGGAGCCGATTCAGTAAGCGCAGAGGATGAAATCAGAGGGATACAGCTGGCAAACAGCGTCCATCCGAATGTTAACGGGAGAGTGATTTCGCTGGTGTTTTCCGATGACAAGTCGGATATAGATGCAACGGTTACGGCGGCAAAAACTCTCATTAAGAAGAAGCCTCTCGTAATACTGGGAAGCTACGGCAATGTCTACTCTCTGGCGGCGTCACCGTATATCAAGGCTGCCCGGATCCCGGCAATTGCCATCACGAATACCAATCCGCTGGTGACGAGAAACAATGAATACTATTTCAGGGTGTGCTATGTTGACTCCAACCAGGGGGATCTGCTGGCAAGATATGTTCTGGATTCCAAGAAGGAGGAAGAAGCGGGAGTTCTGCTTCCGGCTGGGGATGATGCCGCTCTGGCAACGGCAAGCACCTTCACCGACAGGATAAAAGCCGAAACGGAGAACGAGGGTGCCATCTCATACTATGAGGAGTACACCACCGGTCAGAAGGATTTCTCGAAAGAGCTGACGAAACTCAAGAAATCGGGAGTGAAGAGCGTGATTCTGCCGGGAGATTATATTGACGCGGCTGAGATTATCAAACAGGCCTCCTCTATGGGACTCGATGTTCAGTTTCTGGGAGACACGACCTGGGGAGACAAGGAATTCAGGAAGCTGGCGGGTGACGGAGCTAAAGCGGAGAATATGGCATTTGTACAGTTCTTTTCAGCTGACAGCGGTGTAGACGGCGAAGCGGTCACGGCAGAGAGAGACAAATTTCTGAAGGCGTACTACAAGAAGTACGGCAGAGACAGCGAGCCCACTGAAGCCATGGCACTTGGCTATGACGCATACTTCGTGGCGATAGATGCCATCAAAAAAGCGGGAGACGATTTGAGTACGAAAAAAGTCCACAGTATTCTGGCGGATCCCATGTATGCCTTCGAGGGAGCTTCAGGCTCAATCAATTTCAGCAGTCTCGGAGATCCAATTAAGACCGCCTATATCAGCACATGGAGGGGCAGTGAAATGAACGCGATCTATACGGTGGAGGCACAGAAATAGCCGCTGAGGTTATGACACCTTCACAGCAGATATAATTCGGCTCCGGGATCAAAACAACGGGAACTGTTCGTGTGACAGGCTGATAAACCTGAACCACAGCAGCTCAAACAGTACGGCATCAGGCGTACCGGATATATGTTAACACTATGAACCGATAATACGAGGAGAGAAGAAAATGGAAGAGAAAATCATTGAAGCACTGCAGCAGATCAGACCTTTCCTGCAGAGAGACGGCGGCGACATTGAGTTCGTGGAACTGACAGAAGACAATGTGGTCAAGGTTAGACTTCAGGGTCACTGTGCAGGCTGTCCGGGTGCGCAGATGACTATCAAGGGCGTTGTTGAGAAAATTCTCAAGGAGAGCTACCCTGAAATCGCAAGCGTTGAAGCGGTACAGTAAACGCAGGCAGAGATAATGGAATTTTTAGAACAGGTATACAGCAGAATAGAAGAAAACAGGACAGAGATGCTTGCATCTCTGTCTAAACTTATCTCCATACCCAGCGTTGCCGTGAAGGGCAAAGGGGGCAAGCCCTTCGGGCAGGAGGTTGACGAGGTCTACAGAACCATGCTCAAAATGGCAGAGGACGACGGTTTCCATACTTTTGATGCCGATGGATATGGCGGACACATTGACTATGAGGGAACAGAAGACGGAATAGTTGCCGTTGTCGGTCATTTGGATGTGGTCCCCGAGGGCGACGGATGGGATTTCGATCCATACGGGGGAGAGATCGCAGACGGATTCCTCCGGGGCAGAGGAGCCATGGACGACAAAGGCCCGGTAATCGCTTCATATTACGGGATGAAAGCGCTTAAGGAGTGCGGCTTCGAACCGGCCGAAACTGTCAGGATGATCCTGGGTCTTGACGAAGAAACCAACTGGGAAGGAATGGACTACTACATAGAGCGCGTGGGGGATCTGCCGGACTGCGGTTTCACACCGGATGGCGATTTCCCGGTTATTCGTGCAGAGATGGGTATACTCATATTCGACATGATAAAGAAGCTCCCGGCATCACGAGGGAAGGGTCTTGAGCTCAGCTCCGTCAAAGGCGGCACCGCGGCAAACTCCGTTCCTGATTTTGCAAAGGCTGTAGTAAGCGATACGGCAGGGGGCGGCTACGAATCCATCAGGGAGATGATAGCCGCTTGCAGGGAAGAATACGGATGGAAAATCAGCGGCAGAGGCATAGGCAAAAGCTTTGAGATTTCGGTCAGGGGTAAATCCGCCCACGGAGCGAAACCGGAGCAGGGCGTAAATGCGATTTCGATCTTGATGGACTTCCTCGGAAGGCTGAATTTCCTCAATGACGGTGTGGCGGAATTTGCAGATTTCTACAACAGCAGAATCGGCTTCGATCTTCACGGCGAAAACATGGGCTGCGGTTTTTCGGATGAAGTATCCGGCAGGCTCATATTCAATGTGGGAAAGATTGAAGCGGACAGAGAAACTGCGAAGCTCACCGTAAATATAAGGTATCCTGTCACCTCCGGTGAAGAACAGGTTTATTCCGGAGTAATGGGAGTGCTGGATGCTTACGGGATAGGAATAGTCAAGGAGAGGACACAGCCACCGATAAATATTGACGCTGACAGCAGGCTGGTAAGCAAGTTGATGGAGATATACCGAAAACACACAGGCGACAGTGAGAGCGGTCCTCTGGTAATAGGCGGAGGAACCTACGCCAGAGCTCTTGAAAATGTTGTTGCTTTCGGTGCGCGCTTTCCGGGAGAACCGGAGCTTGGGCACAGGAAGAATGAGAAGATTTCAGTAAATAACCTGGTCAGGCTGTCAAAGATCTATGCGGAGGCGATTTATGAACTGGCTAAGGCAGAAGATTGAAGAGAACAGACAATTCTATAAGGTTCTTGCCATAGCAATATGTATAAATCTGGGGCTTATAGGATTTTATGCTGCTCTTTCTGCGAGCGTGAAGGACATTACCCTCACGGTGAACGGCAAAACGGCGAAGCACAAGACCATCAGAAATTCTGTTAACGACATGTTGAGAGCCTGGGAGGTTACCCTGGGCAACAAGGATCAGGTCAATGTCGCAGGTGACGCACCGCTGAAGGACGGAGACGAGATCGAGATAAGGACCTTCACCAGAGAAGAAAAGACGGTAGAAGAGGAGACCGATTTCAAGGAAAAAACCAAATACAGTTCCGACATGCTTGAAGGGGAGAGGAAGATTACCACCAGGGGCGTCAAGGGACTTGACAAGGTAACATACAGCATAACTTATCTCGGGGGCAAGACCCTGGAGAAAAAGGAAATCGGCAGAGAAACGATAAAGAAGCCTGTTACCCGGGTATGGACTGAAGGGACGGCGGTTTCATATAAAGGGGTGAAGTACAGCCGTAAGCTGACAGTCAGCTCAACGGCCTACTGCCTCAGGGGAAGAACAGCCACAGGAACTACGGTCCATTACGGAACGATTGCTGTAGACCCGTCTGTAATACCTCTCGGCTCATACGGCTATGTGCCGGGTTACGGGGAAGTCCACGCTGAGGACACCGGCGGAGCTATCAAAGGGAAGATCATAGATCTGTGGTTTCCTTCAAACGGGCAGTGCAGAAGCTGGGGGAGAAGAACCGTAGACATTTATATCAAATAAAAAAGATGACAGCAGGAAGGGTATTTCGCCGTGTATGCTGTCATCTTCTTATTAGTATGACGGGCAGGCCATCAGTCTGTGATGAAAGTCCACATAGCGCGTAGTTGCCGACGAACCTAATAGCGCCTCCTAAGATTTGTATCGTGAGGTGTGGGCGTGAAGATAGGTTGTTTATATTATTACTCGAATTGAACCGCCGTATGACGAACGGCATGTATAGTAGCATGAGAGGGGCCGGGTATTAGCCCCTACTCGAGCAGGGTTTATTTCAAGTGCTTCGAAAGCAGATCGGCAAAAAGCGATGCATCTTCTTCCGTGGTGAACATAGCTCTGGCGGATACATCATTTCCACCACCCTTGCCATTGTAGAAGCCGGCGTACTCCTTTACCAGTGGACCGCAGGCAGGGGTGCCGTCGGAAACGAGAATGTAGGATGTGCTGTCCGGTGCGTAGAGCATGATAAGACGGCCGCCGCATATCGGATTGCCCATGTATTCCTTTGCCATGTTGAAGGCATCATCGATCGACATGTCATTGAGCGTGTGAAGTATAAGGGGATTTCCGGCAGATTCCGATTCCGGGCGGAGCACTGCATTTAGCTTGCGGCACTCTCCCGACAGAATCGTTTTCTTAAGACCCGCAAGTTGAGCCTTGACTTCGGCAAGGCGGGATTCGGTGCCGCGAACCTTTGCAGGGAAATCTTCTATCGAGCAGGAACGCTCATTTGACAGCTCTGTGAGCAGGTCGTGCTTCATGCCGTAGTCAGCTAAAGCGCGGGCGCCGGCTTCACAGTAGACCCTGAACATTCCCTTGTATTTTTCAACTTTATACAGCTTTATAAGACCGACCTGCCCCGCCGTGCTCGGATGGGTTCCGCAACAGGCCACACAGTCTGCGGCATTTTCCGGAGAGCCTACGCACACTATTGAAATGTCCTCGTCGACGGCGAGAGCCTTTCTGAGCGGAAGCTTTTGAGCCTCCTCGCGTTCATCAAAACGAAAAACCGTAACAGGCACATCGGACCAGATAACCCTGTTGGCCAGAAGCTCGCATCGTTTAGCCAGCTTCCAATCCAGCTCTTCAGGTACGGGCATATCAGGATCTGAAGGCTGCTCTTCAAAGCTGATATCTATGGTCATGTAATCCTCTCCCATGTGGAAGCCGCGATTGACGCCGCCGCATTCCCGGTAGAAGATGCCTGAAAGTATATGTTCGCCGCAGTGGCGCTGCATGTTGTCGAAACGCCTGTCCCAGTCAAGAGAGCAGTGAACTCTGCCGCCGACGGCAAGCTCCCCAGGTGAAGAAACCGCATGAACTATATCTTCACCATCCTCTTGAACATCCAATACCTCAACAGACAGCCCTCTATCGCCCGGCACCGCCATAATTCCCCTGTCACAGCTCTGACCGCCGCCTTCAGGGAAAAAGGCGGTCTTATCCAGATAAACGCCCTTGTCCGTAATGGCTGTTATTTCTGCGTCCCACTCTTTAAGATAAACATCTTGTTGATATAATTTTGTTGTGCCCATCATCTTGTGTTCCTCCAATAAATAGCAACTGTATTATAAAAAGTTTACTTCTCCTAAGCAAAAAAGTCAATTTTTTCATTGAATATTAGGGTTTTATAGGAGTATAATAAGCTTGCGGTAACAAGTTTGCGGTAATGTACAATGGTGCAGTCTGATTGACACACAATATCAATACAGTGATGCAGGCACACAGCCAATTTATGGCAGCATTCCTCACAAACCGCAGAAATTACGGGTTTTTGCCGATTTTGCGGCAAAAATAAAATAATCGCTAATAAGCTGTGGAAAACTATGTACGAAAAATAGTACTTGACAACGAAAGCGTTGAAATTTCAACAACAGTAAAAATATGGTTATCCACAGACACTGTTGGATAAAATTGTATACAATTTGAGAAATGCTGTGGATAATTGCTGAAACCCTATGAAAATCAATGAATTTCGATTGTTGAACCAATTATTTACAGTAGCGGGTTTCAGTTTACATAATACATCAGAGAAAAATGGGAGAAAAAATGCTAAAAGAGAATATAATGTATAAGGATGAGCTTCCAATCAATGTCATCACGGCGAATATCGAGAAGTACCCGATCCATTTCCACGATGACATGGAGGTGGTGTATGTGCTGGATGGAAGTGTCACTCTGCGCAACGGTTATTATACATACAATCTGAAGCAGGGGGATATTTTTATTCTGAACGACAGAGAGATGCACAGCTTCGAGAGTACAGGTGAGGACAACATGGTCATGATGCTCCAGATGGATCTGACCTATTTCTCCAGATATTACGATAACCTGAAGAACAACTTCTTCGTTACGGATATGGAGGATGACAGCGATGAAAGCCTGGATGTACTCAAGGGCATTCTGGCGCGAATAATGATGGAGATCCTTCAGAAGGGTTACGGCTATGAGCATAAAGTCATTGAGAGCACCCATAACCTTATCGCATGTCTCATGTCGGACTTCCAGTACTTCGTAATGGAAGACGGCAAATTCAAGAACGAATCAAAGAACAAAGGCAATAAGATCCTTGCAAGCAGGCTCAACAGAATTACGGATTACATGTATGATAACTACAACCGCAAGCTGACCCTGAGCGAGATCGCGGACAGGGAGCATCTGAGCATATATTATCTTTCACACATCATCAAGGAAGCCACAGGCCTCAGCTTCCAGGATCTGCTCAGCTATATCAGAGTCGAGGAATCCGAGAAGCTGCTTCTGGGAACCAACAAGAAGATAGGTGCGATTGCAGAAGAAACGGGATTTTCCGCAGTGCGATACTACATCAAACATTTTGAACAGTGGTTCGGGATGCATCCGCTGGAATACAGGAAGACCTATATAGGGAAGATCATCAGCAGAGAAATTGAAGCCAGGTACACCAGATGTTCGCCTGCCCAAATCGAAGAAGCAATCAAGCGTCAGGTCAAGGGGGTCTATGCGGATTATCTGGATAAGATGAAGGTTAAGCCGACCATTGTCGATGTTGATATTTACGACGACTACGCGGAAGTGATAAGAGAAGAACCTGAACTGGAAGAGATAATGTCCAGAGGCATCAACAAGATCCTGGCAGAACCCTACATGCTTTTGCGCGAAATGGGAGAAAATCTCATTGCCTCAGGAAGCAACTATATGGTTACCACGAAGGACAAATTTCCGGGAGCGCTGACCTCGCTGAGCATACTGATCTACAATTTTGATGACAATGTAATCAAGTCGCTCAAGAGAATAGGCTCCCATACCGACCTTCTGAGGATAATCAGAAACTATGACGGTGAGGCTGAATTTCTTGTCAGATGTACAGGGCTGTCCGGTCAGTTCAGAATTGTAAGGTACAGGATGGATAGGGACAATCTGGTACATAAGATCGAAATGCTGGGAGCAGAGCACAAGGAGAAAAGCCTGAGAGAGAAACTGATAAGCAGGGTAGCATCCGAGCCGGGGGTTACCGTGGCAAATTACTCCAGTTCCGACGCATTGAGCATCAGATCCATTTTCAAGGGGATGGGAGCAGAATTGATACTTATTGACATGAAATAAGAGCAAACAAGTATATTTTTTAAGCAAATGACTCATTGAAATGTACTTGTTGAAGGAATATGATTTAAAGTGCTCGAGAGAGCATGATAATAGTATTTAATGTTTATTAAAACATGATAATTTGGAGGTAACACGATGAAATTACTTATTATCGGAGCTGGCGGAGTAGGAACTTCAGCAGCAAAAATTATTCAGAGAGCAGGAGCTGAAGGCGACTGGGCTGAAAAAGTTGTATTGGCTGACTATGATCTGGCAAGAGCAGAAAAGGTTGCCAACGAAATTTGCGGCGGCGGCAAGTTCTCAGCTTGCAAAATCGATGCTACCAGCAAGGAAAACATCAAGCAGGTTATCGCTGAACAGGGCGTTGATTTCGCAATGAACGCCTGTGACCCAAGAATGAACGCAGCAATCTTTGACGGATGTCTTGAAGTCGGAATCGGATATCTTGACTGTGCAATGACACTGGGAACAGAGCACCCTGAGAAGCCTTATGAGCTGGCTAACATCAAGCTGGGTGACTATCAGTTCGCAAAGCAGGCTGAATGGGAAAAGTCAGGCAATATCGCTATCTGCGGTTCAGGTGTAGAACCGGGCATGGCAGACGTATTTGCTAAGTTCGCAGCAGTACACCTCTTCGACAAGATCGACAGAGTAGATGTGCGTGACGGCGACAACTATGGAAACACTGATTCAGACTTCGGTTTCTCAGTATGGACGACGATAGAAGAATGTCTGCAGCCGCCTGTAATTTGGGAAAAGAACGAAGAACATCCTGAAGGACACTGGTTCTGTACTGAACCGTTCTCAGAACCTGAAATCTTCAACTTCCCTGACGGAATCGGCGATGTGGAAGTAGTTAATGTAGAACACGAGGAAGTACTGCTGGTACCGAGAGAAATCGACTGTAACAGAGTAACATTCAAGTACGGTGTTCCGAGAGAATTCAGAGCTAAGCTGCTGACTCTCCACGGATGGGGACTTGACAACAAGAGGGACAAGATCAAGGTTGGCGATAGCGAAATCACTCCGAGAGATTTCGTATGTAAGGTTATCCCTTCACCGGTAGGCTCAACTGACGAAATGACAGGCAAGGGCTGTGCAGGTACATGGGTAACAGGCTGGAAAGACGGCAAATACAGATCAGTTTACCTGTACCAGGTAGCTGACAACCAGGAATGCATCAAGAAGTACACTACTAACTCAGTAGTAGCACAGACTGCTGTAGGTCCTGTAATCATGATGGAACTGATCGCTAAGGGAATCTGGAACGAGGCAGGCGCATGGGGACCTGAGCATTTCGATCCGGATCCATTCGTAGAAAGACTTGCAAAGTATGAATTCCCTGCAGGAATCAGAGAAATGGATTCAGAATACGCTGATGAACTGAATGCAAAGGCTTTCGTAGACTACATTAAATAATCGCAGACGATAGATCAAGCGGAAATAAGGTGACAGAGAGAATATTCTCTCTGTCATCTTTTTTGATATGTCGCCCTGTTATCTTTTCACGGTGGGGGATATATGGTAAACTAACTGACACAGATGTTATTTTTTGAGAGGTTAAGCTATGTCCGAAAGACCGGTCCTGTACTTGATAATCCCTTGCTTCAATGAGGAGGAGGTTCTCCCCCTGACTGCCCCTGCCTTCAGCCGGGAGCTCATTCGTCTTGCAGGCGAGGGCAAGATAAGCGGGGAGAGCCGCGTCTTTTTTGTTGACGACGGTTCGGAGGACGGAACATGGGACATAATATGCAGCCTCTCGAAGGAGCTTGCAAACATCAGGGGGATTCGGGAAAGCAGAAACATGGGACATCAGAACGCACTTCTGGCAGGTCTCATGGAGGCGAAGGGGCTCTGCGATATCACCATCACCACTGACTGCGACGGGCAGAACGAGCTTGGGGCGATAGAGAGAATGGTGGATGCGTACAGCGAAGGGAATGAGATAGTTTACGGCGTGCGCAAGGATAGGAAGAGCGACGGGTTCTTCAAAAGGCATACCGCCCAGATTTTTTACAAGCTGACCATACTTATGGGAATTGACATGATATACAACCATGCTGACTACAGACTTGTAAGCAGCAGAGTGCTGGATGAATTTGAGGATTTCCGTGAAGTCAATGTGTTTCTCAGAGGAATGTTTCCTCTCGTGGGATTCAGAAGCACGACCGTAGAATACGAAATGGGGGAAAGAGCTGCGGGCAGGACCCACTATTCACCGCAGAAGATGCTTCATTTCGCAATAGATGGAGTCACCAGTTTCTCCATAAAGCCTGTGCGAGCCTTTACCATTACAGGCTTCATAGTATCTCTTGGAAGCTTCATAGGAATAATATGCACGATAATTGACTATTTTACCGGAGGAACCGTATCGGGATATGCATCGCTCATGTGTATCATCTGCTTCGCAGCCGGGATACAGCTTATCGGCACAGGCGTGATAGGCGAATATATCGGCAAGATATATATGGAAGTAAAGAGGCGTCCCCGATACATAATATCTGACAGAACAGATAACTTTAGTGACAGAGGTAGATCGCTTGAAAACAGATCCGGCAAAAAAACTTAAAAACCTGATAGTAAAAAACAGGCTTATACTTGCAGCCTTTTTCCTGCCTGCACTTATTATGGTGCTGGCTTTTGCCTCTCTGGGGGTCTTCCCTTTCGGAGATGAGCAGATCGCGGTAATAGACTTCTATCACCAGTATCTGCCTCTCATCGGAGAATTTCAGCACAAGCTCCATAGCGGAGGCAGCCTCTTTTACTCGTGGAACGGAGCGGGAGGATGCAACTTCTGGAACCTCATCGCCTATCAGGCGGCAAGTCCCTTCAATTTCCTGTTGATTTTGATCCCGGAGAAATTTCTGGTCAGGGGACTGACTCTGTTCCTGATAATACGGATAGGTCTTGCCGGAAGCTTCATGCTTCTGTATCTGCAAAAGACATACGGGAAGGCCGGCTTCGCGACCGTTGGTTTCGCATCTCTCTATGCGTTGTGTGCATATGTACTTGCCTACTACTGGAACATCATGTGGATGGATGCGGTCATGCTGCTCCCGCTGTGCATGCTGGGGCTTTCCGGGCTGGTCAACGGAGGAAAGCCGACGCTCTATGTGCTGACTCTGGCGATTATAATTTTTTCAAACTACTACATCGCGATCACAGTATGTATTTTCATAATGACATACTATTTTGTCCTGTACTTCGGAAAAAAGAGGGTGGGGGGATTCAAAACATTTGCGCTTACAAGTCTGCGCAGCCTGCTCTATTCTCTGCTGGCTCTGGCCATGACGGCGGTCATGCTGCTGCCGGCGTGGATCAGCCTGAAGAAGTCCAGCGCCATGAAATCCACCTTCCCGGAGGACTGCTACTTCTACAAGGATGCACTTGAGGTGGTCAATCAGCTGCTTCCTTTCTCCAAATTCTCTTATATGGAGGGGCTGCCGAATATCTGCAGCGGTCTTGTGGTAGTGGTGCTTCTCGTATTTTATTTCACCGGCAGGAGCATAGACATCAGAGGCAAGATAGCCAACGCCGCCTATCTGATATTCCTGTTTTTCAGCATGAATGTAAACTTTTTTGACTATATCTGGCATGGATTCCACTATCCTAACATGCTGCCGTTCAGATATTCCTTTGTTGTCAGTTTCATTCTGATAGGGATGGCTTACGAGGCATTTATCAGGATCGACGAGGTCAGGGTGAGCCATCTGTGGGCGGTTCTGGCGGCGGGGATAGGATATTATCTCATTGCCCAGAAACTTCTGAAGGATGTAGTTACGGATATGGAGGCCTTCTTCTATCCGGGGCTTGCTCTGCTTTTGCTCTACACCGGCATCATGATCGTTTACAGGAAGGGTTTGCTGAAGGTCAGACTGTTCCGTTATGTGCTTGTCGCCGCCATAGCGACGGAGCTGATATGCGTTTCAATTACGGATGTGAATATTATCGGGAGCACCTCGGAATCGGAGTATAATATCAACTCTGAGGGTATTGCAAAGGCAGTCAGTTGCGCCAGCGATGATTTTGACAGAATTGAAATCGACGACGCTCTGACTCTGAACGAACCCGCCAGGTTTCACTACATGGGAATGACGCAGTTCGCATCTTCGATAAACAGCGAAACCAATTCACTGTATCAGAATATCGGCCTTGAAGCGGCACCGGGATCCAACAGGTGCAAGTATACCTTAACGACGCCTATCCTCAATTCCATGCTGGACATACGATATCTTATCGGAAAAAACAAACCGGTCGGGGATAAAAGCTTCAAGCTGATAGAGGAATTCGGCACCACCGGACTGTATGAAACAAGATACCCTATGTCCATGGGATACATGGCGCCTTATTCCATTCACACATGGAATCGTCACAGCAGCGATCCCTTCGAAAATCAGGAGGATTTTGTCAGAGCGGTAAGCTCGAATGAGTATTATGATATATTCGGCAATGTCGAAAGACGGGGAATGAGAAAGACCAATGCAGCCGTTTCCGAAAACGGGGACGAAAGCTTCTCGATTTCGCCGGTGGATGTGTCTTCGGAAACACATCTGATACTGGATTATGAATCCGGAAGTACGCAGGAGTATTACGCCTATGTGGATGCCTCTTCTGCGGAGTTCGTTACGGTCAGCGTTGAAGGCAAAACAGAAGAAACCGATATTGATGAAGATTACGGGGCGATAGTAAATTTAGGAGAGATCGAAGAGGGGACCGCGTTTCACATCGATGTGCAGTTTGAAACGGGGAAGAGCGGAACTGCTGAGGTGCGGGTTCGCACCATGGATGAAGCCAAGTGGGAAAAGACCTACGACATTATGTCGGAGAACCTGATGGAGGTTACGGCTTTCGGGGACACCTTCGTCAGGGGCAAGATCCATGTGGATGAGAGCGGAATATTTGTGACATCCATCCCGTACGACGAAGGCTGGGTCATGAAGGTGGATGGGAAGAAGAGGGCGATAAATGATTTGGTGGGGGATGTATGGATCGCAGCACCGCTGGATCCGGGCACCCATGAAATCGAACTTCATTTCAGGCCGGCAGGATTCCTTCCGGGGCTTATCATAACGGTGCTGGCTATCCTGGTTCTAATAGGGATCAGCATAGCCAGAGCCCGACAAGCCTGTCCACCACATCGGGAATGTCACGGAGAGGGATCTGATTGTAATAGATGACCAGCCTTGCGGAGCCCTTGCGGCTGTCGTCAGAGGCTGCGGGAACATTACCCGGGAATACTGAGGGGATGCCCAGGGACTCGGCATCCTTTTTTAATTGCTTTGCCGGCTTGCCTGAATGGATTTGCAGAATGACATTGCTTCCGGACAGAGTGTTGATTACTTCGATTCTGCCGGAGGACTTCTTCTGAAACTCATCTACCAGACAGGCGAGCTTGTGGGAATACAGCTTGCGTATTTTCTTGATATGTGTCTGGTAGTACCCCGTCTCCATAAACATGGCGAGGGTCAGCTGTTCCAGCTTGGAACAGGTCTGGGAATAGCCGCTTGCGATGGATGAGAAATCGCCGGCCATTGAGGCGGGGAGAATCATGTAACTTATCTTAACGGCACCGAAAAGGGTGCTGGAAAAAGAACTCAGATATACTACGCGATCGCTCCCCTGAAGGCTCTTGAGCGCAGGGATCGGTCTGCCTGAATATCTCAGCTCGCTGTCATAGTCATCCTCTATAATGTAGCTGTCGTTGGCGTCAGCCCAGTTCAGCAGCTCATATCTTCTGCCGATGGGCATAACGGCACCGGTCACCGCATGGTTCGAAGGGGAAACATAGGTGGCTGCACGGATATTGGCCGGCAGCTTTTCGATGGCGAGACCGTTTTCGCGGACATCGACAGGGGTGATGGCAAAACCTCTGTCGCGAAAAATGTTTCTTACAGGCATATATCCGGGGTTTTCAAGAGCAACATGCTCCACTCCCTGCCTTCGGAGAAGGGTCGCCAGGTGATTGGTTATCTGCTGGGTTCCGGCGGCGATAATGATTTGGTCGGGGCTGCAGGAGACGCCGCGGGACATATATAGATATCTGGCGATTTCCGTGCGCAGCCCCGCTTCCCCCTGGGGGTCGCTCTCGAAGAAGAGGGCGGGGGAGAAATCTGTCAGGATTTTGTTCATGCACTTTTTCCATTTGTTGAAGTCGAAGCATTCCGGATCATACTGCATGGCCGGCGAATCGGCTTTGGCGGAATCTCCCAGCAGTGACACTTCGTGGGTAAGAATATCGCTTACGGCAGGTACAGTTTGCTTGGCTTCCGCCAGCACTCTGCTCACATAGTAACCCGATTGCGGCTTTGCGGTAATGTAGCCCTCAACCAGCAGCTGATTATAACCCTGCTCGACGGTTGTAACGCTCAGACCGGTGGATCCGGACAGGCTTCTAAGTGAGGGAAGCTTCTCGCCTTCAGACATTTCTCCGGACATAATGGCATTCTTTATGTAGCTGTACAGTTGCTGGTAGTAGGGGGTATTTCGCGAATCATCGAGTACGGGTAGTATGGCCTTCATTGCAATTCTCCTAACTGCTATTATAAAAATAATTATTTTTGTCTATTTATTTATATACACTTATGCTTTATGATAGTATAGGTCAAACAAAAGGATTTGAAAAGAGGAAGTATCAATGCAGACAAAATTGACAAAACGCAGAACACCGGCTATAGTGATGACGGCAATGATGATGTGCATAATAATGGTGGCGATATTTCTGCTGAGAATCCCGATTCCCTTTACCCAAGGGTATGTGAATCTGAGCGACGGTATCATTTTTATCGCGGTAATTCTCATGGGCATGAAGTACGGTACGGCAGCTGCCGCACTGGGGAGCATGCTGGGAGACATTGTCGGCGGTTTTGCAATGTGGGCGCCGTGGACCTTCGTCATAAAGGGCGGAATGGCTTTTATCACGGCTCTTGTGGTTTCTGCTCTCGGGAAGAGCAGCTTCGGTAAAGAAAGAAGATGGACATCCCGCGTAATAGGCATGATCTGCGGAGGCTGCTTCATGGTACCGGGCTATTTTGTCGCCGAAAAAATCATGTATGGAAGCTGGGCGGTGGCAGCACTGGGAATCCCGTGGAATATAGGGCAGTTTGCTGTAGGCATCGTGCTGGCGCTGTGTATTCTGAAAGCGCTGCAGAAAACTTCTGTTATAGGTAAGGATGAAATGTTATGAGAAAATTAAGGGTGAAGGAACTGATTCTGGAGGAGGGTCGCCCCAAGATAGCCATACCCATCACGGGAAGGACCCATAAACAGATAATAAAAGATGTCAGGGAGGCTGTGAAAAAGCCTTGCGATATGCTTGAATGGAGGGCAGACTACTTTTTCGGAGAGATGGACAGTCTGGAGGAAAAAGTTGAGAATACGGATGCCCACATGGAGATGATAAGAATTCTCGATGATATTGATTATCAGACGGAGGGGATGCCTCTCATCTTTACGATCAGAGGGAGAGGCTACGGCGGAAGAGTAGTAATGGACAGAACTCACGCATACGATTTAGCCAGCCTGGCAGCACAGTCGGGACTGGCTGATTTCATTGATATGGAGCTGTTTGATGATGACGATACATATGACCCTGAACAGGTAAAGGCTCAGATCAGAGAAATACACGGATTTAACACAGGGGTCATCCTCTCTTATCATGATTACGAGAAGATGCCGACGCCGGAGATACTGGCGGGGCTGACCGATCTGATGCGGGGCATGGGAGCGGATATTGTGAAGATAGCAGGTACGGCAGCAAAGCGCGAAGAGGCAGTGGAAATGATAAAGACCGCGGAGGTTCTGACCAAGGGTGACAAAACACCTGTAATATTTGTTGCCATGGGAAAGGAAGGTCGCATTTCCAGAGTTGCGGGAGGCGCAAAGGGATCGGTTATAACCTTTGCCAAGTGCGGCGAGCAGACCGGCGAAGGTCAGATCGAGGCTGCTGCGCTGTCGAGACTGCTGGACGAATACTATTCGAAGAAGAATTGAGTCAGGTAAATGAATTATATCAAAGCGGATAATCTCACATTTGAATACAGGAAAACCGATGAGGCGGGAGATGTTATTCTTACCGGAGCGATTGACGGAGTATCCTTTGAAATCGAGAAAGGGAGCTTCACTGCCATAATCGGGCAGAACGGCAGCGGCAAATCCACTCTGGCAAAGAATATGAATGCTCTCCTTAAGCCTACTGCGGGGAAAATGTATGTGGACGGCATGGACACCTCCGAGCAGGAGAATGTATGGCCTGTACGCCGGCGTGTGGCCATGGTGTTTCAGAACCCCGATAATCAGATAGTGTCGGCTATCGTGGAGGATGATGTGGCTTTCGGACCGGAAAATCTGGGAATAGAACCCGCGGAAATCAGAAGGCGTGTCGATGAAGCTCTTGGCGGAGTTGAGATGTACGAGTACAGGAAAAAGGCTCCCCATCTTCTCTCCGGAGGACAAAAGCAGCGTGTTGCCATTGCAGGTGCAGTTGCCATGGAGCCGGAGTGCATAGTATTTGATGAACCCACAGCCATGCTTGATCCCAGAGGAAGGCTGGAGGTGCTGAAGGTTATAAAGGCGCTTAACAGCAGAGGGATAACCGGCGTTCTTATCACGCACTTCATGGAGGAAGCGGCACAGGCAGACAGGATCATCGTAATGGACAGGGGGAGCATCCGCATGGAAGGAAGCCCCGATGAAATTTTCAGGCGGGGTGAGGAGCTCAAGGAGATGAATCTCGGAGTTCCTGCTCCGGTTGAACTGGCGATGGAGTTGAGAAAACGCGGGATCCATGTGCCTGAAGGGATAATGACTACAGAAGAGCTTATAGAGGAGCTTGTGAAGTGAGTATAGAAGTAAAGAATCTTACACATATATATAGCGAGGGTCTGCCCCATGAATCGAAGGCAGTCGATGATGTCAGCTTCACGATTTGCGACGGTGAATTTGTGGGGATTATCGGTCATACTGGATCGGGCAAGTCCACCCTGCTTCAGCATCTTAACGGTCTGCTGAAGCCCAAGAGCGGGAACATCATTATCGATGGAGTCGACATTACCGACTCGAAGACAAGAATGATTGACATCAGGAAAAAGGTGGGATTGGTTTTTCAGTACCCTGAATACCAGCTCTTTGAAGAGACTGTTGCAGGAGATGTGGCCTTCGGACCGACTAACCTGGGTCTCTCCAAGGAAGAGATCGATAGGGTCGTCAGGAAATCAATTGAGCTTGTAGGCCTTGATTATGATAGTATTAAAAATGCATCGCCCTTCGAGCTGTCGGGCGGACAGAAGAGGCGTGTGGCCATGGCGGGAGTTCTGGCAATGAGTCCGGAGGTGCTGGTCCTCGACGAACCTACAGCGGGGCTGAATCCTAAGGCGCACGCGGACATTCTGGGCATGGTGGATGAAATACACAGGAGCGAGAACAATATTATAATTCTGGTCTCACACAACATGAACGATATTGCCGGAATGTGTGACAGAGTTCTGGTCATGGATCACGGCAGGCTGGTTATGAACGGTAAGCCCTCCGAGATTTTTATCAGAGAAAGGGAGCTGAAGGAGATGGGTCTTGCCCTGCCGGATGCACTGGATATCACGCTGAGGCTTCGGGAGGCGGGAATGGACATCAGGGAGAACTGCCTGACGATAGCTCAGGCGGCTGATGCGATTGCTGACAGGCTGAAGACAGGGGATTGAAGCAGAGAAAAAATGATAAGAGATATTACGCTGGGACAATATTATCCGGGAAATTCCCGGATACACAGGCTTGACCCGAGAGTCAAGATTCTTGCAACGCTGCTCTATATAGTAGCACTCTTTGTGGTGAAGGATTTTGCGGGATTTATAATTGCCTTTGCAGCTCTTGAAGGGGTAATCATCGTATCAAAGGTGCCCCGCAGCTTCATATGGCGCGGACTCAAGCCGGTGATTCTGATAATTGCCTTCACTTTGATCGTCAATATTTTCATGATCAAGGGTCATGCAATATGGCAGATGGGATTTCTCCACATCACCAGGGAAGGGCTGATTACGGCAGCCTTCATGGGGGTCAGACTGGTTCTTCTGATTATCGGCTCCAGCATGCTCACACTTACGACGAGACCCATAGGGCTTACGGACGGGATAGAGGAACTGCTTACCCCTTTCAAGAAGTTCGGTCTGCCCGCCCATGAGCTGGCGATGATGATGACGATAGCCTTGAGATTCATACCTACTCTCCTGGAGGAGACGGATAAGATAATGAAGGCGCAGCAGGCACGTGGAGCGGATTTCGAAAGCGGAAATATGCTGCGGCGGGCAAAGGCTCTGGTGCCGATCCTGGTACCCTTGTTCATAAGTGCATTCAGAATTGCACAGGATCTGGCTATGGCGATGGAGGCCAGATGCTACGGGGGCAATGTCAGGAGAACGAGAATGAATGCCATGAAATTGGAGAAGCGTGACCTGGTGGCAAGTCTGCTCTTTCTGGCATTTTTGGCGGCGATTATTCTCCAGAGGATTTTGATGTGATAAGGTGCTGACAGATGTTCTGCAGTATTCAATAATGGAGGGGGTTATTTTCTCCGGGATCTTGATATGGCAGGGCGTTTGCAGGTATCCGGTGAGGCTTAATAATTGAGGCGGTTATTCTCCGGATAGCCTTGACATAACAAGACCGATAGACTGATATAAGCGAATATTTATTATGAGACAGAGAAAAGCGAAAGATCTGGAAAAAAGAATGGCTCTGTGTGAGGAGCTGATACTGACCGGCTTCGCTCCGGAAACATGGGAGACTGCTTTTGCAAGGGCAGGGGATCTCTATCTGGAAATCGGCTGCGGCAAGGGACAGTTCATTATCAAGCGGGCGCTCCTCGCACCGGACAGCAATTTCATCGGGATCGAGGGGCAGGCCACAGTTGTTCTGCGGGCGGCCGAAAAGGCAAGAGCGGTTTCGGGGAAGGCTCCGTGGCCTGAAAATGTGTCCGGAGAGGAAACACTTATGGAGCTTCAGGGTGAGCTGGACAATCTGAAGCTGGGTGCGGGCTTCGTGGATACCATGGATGAGTTTTTCAGAGAAAGCCAGCTGTCGGGAATTTACCTGAATTTCAGCGATCCGTGGCCGAAGGAAAGACACGCCAAGAGGAGACTCACCCACCGCCGTCGGCTGGCGGATTATGCGTGGGCTGTCAGAGACGGTGGATTTATCGAATTCAAAACGGACAATGACGGGCTCTTCGACTTTTCGTTGGAGGAATTTGAAGCCTGCGGTGACCGGCTGGAAGTGGTGGAGCTGACCCGCGATCTTCACGGGAAAAACTGCACATACGAGTCGCGATATGTTACAACGGAGTATGAAGATAAATTCAGCAGCAGAGGAAAGAATATAAATTACATTAAGGTAATTGTAAATAAAGAATAGCCAAATACGGACAAGGAGAGATTGATGTCAGATAAGGAGAAATCGATGTCAGAATATATTTTAGCGAGAGAAAACGGCAGAAACATTCCGCGGGAGGATAAGATTTTCGGGATTTCCAATAGAGCCAAGGCGGCTATTGCGCTAAAGGGAAAGGACAAGGTTATCAATGCGACTATCGGTGCCCTTCTCGATGATGACGGCGAGCTGGTTGTGCTGGAGTCCGTTGACAGAGTATACAGGGAGCTTGCCCCGAAAGACTATGCCGAATACGCGCCCATTGGCGGGATCAAAGCTTTTAGGGAAGCGGTGCAGAAGGCGGCCTTCGGCAGTCACGCACCCAAAGGATATATTGAAGCGGTTGCAACGCCGGGCGGTACAGGCTCACTCAGGAATGTGATTTCAAACTATTCGGGGATAGGCGATGCTATCCTTACAAGTGACTGGCACTGGGCACCGTACAATACGATCGCAGGAGAAATAGGGAGGCATATTGCCACTTTTGAGTTTTTTACGGAAGATGGTCGTTTTAATGTGGGAGCCTTCAGAGAAAAATCTGCGGAGCTCCTCGCCGTACAGGAATCGCTGGTTGTTATAATAAATACTCCCGCACACAATCCGACAGGCTATTCCCTCACTCTTGAAGACTGGGATATGCTGATAGATGCTCTGTGTGAAGAAGCGAAGCGGGGCAAGGCGATTGCACTTCTCATCGATGCTGCCTATATTGATTTCGCAGGGGATGAGGAAAAATACAGGAGATTTCTCCCCAAGCTGGAGCGGCTTCCCGAAAACGTCCTGCCGGTTATGGCATACAGCCTCAGCAAGACCTTCGCACTTTACGGGGCTCGCTGCGGCGCGATGATATGCATTGCGAAGACACCTGAGATCGCAGAGGAGTTTAAGAGAGTTTCCGAATACTCCTCAAGAGGTTCATGGTCAAACAGCACCAGAATCGCACAGGTGATAATGTCCAGAATATTTGACAGACCCGAACTGCTGAAGAGGGTAAGCGAAGAACGCAGGAAGTACAGAGATATGCTCATCGCCCGCGGCGAAGCCTTCAGCAAGGCGGCTAAGGAAGTGGGATTGGAAATAGTGCCATACGATGCGGGATTTTTCATCAGCATTCCATGTGATGATCCGGAAGCTTTGAGCCGGGAGCTGGAGAAAGAAGATGTGTTCCTGGTTCCTCTTGCCAAAGGGCTCAGAGTGTCGGTAGCGTCAATTTCCGAGAAAAAATGCCGAATTTTACCCGGAATGATCAAGAAGGTCATGGGAAATTAAATGCTGAATGCAGCCATGGGAAATCGAATCAGGATATAGCGATTGAAATGAGATGCGACCGGGATGTGCGGATTGAATCTGAATAGATATTGACATATATTGCCAAGAATGGTATTATATCCCTACAATAAAACACGACAGTCAAAGTTCATTTTTGCGAGAAAGGGCGCAAGGAAAGGAGATTACTATGGCAATGAATTATGACGAAAGGGATGTCACCTTTGATATTCTTGAGGAAATCGGCATTATCAGCACCCAGGCGACCGGCTGGACGAAGGAACTGAACCTCGTTCGCTGGAATGGAGGTCCGGCCAAGTATGACATACGCGACTGGGATCCCTCCCACGAAAGGATGTCCAGAGGTATTACACTCAAGGAAGACGAGATGCGGAGGGTCCTCACTCTCATGAAGAGAAGACGATCCGGTCCAAGGATGAAAAAGGAAGAAACAGCTGAGGAGATGACCCCTGAGTATGGGGCAGGCGACTCACCACAGCATATCGAAATTAATGATGCGGCCGGGGACATTGAGGGCGAAGAGGATTAAGAGCTGATGTGCAGCCGCAACTGATAAAAAGTGAACTCAGGGTACCGACATGACCTTTACACCGTGTCGGTACTCTTTTTATATGATAGGAATATGGTCAGGACAAACAGGTACTCAATATGACAGGAAAGATAAGGGTCTCTCTGAGTTACCTTGTGATACTAATATTATGTTGATCACGAAAAAATATAGTTGAACGAGGTGACACATATTCGATTCGATTGTATTATAAACTGCCCACAGCAGGAAATTGTGTTATACTTAATGCCATGGAAATAATAATCAGAAAAAGTCCTAAAGAGGACTGCATAAAAATGAATGTTGAGGTGGGCTGTACACTGGAACAGCTGGTGGAGAAGACGGAACCGCACTCCTACCGAATACTTCTTGCGAGGGTAAACGACGAGGACAGAGAACTTACCCATGTGCTGTCGGAGGGCGACCGTGTTGAGCTTTTGGATATGAGAAACCATGCGGCGGATCTGGTTTACCAGAGGAGCCTGTCCCTTGTCTATCTTACTGCGGTCAGAGATGTATTTGAGAAGCGAGGTCTCCGCAGGATGAGAGCCTCTATCGATAACTCTCTAAACCAGGGCTTTTTTACCCGGATCGGAGCGGGGGAAGATGCTCCCGAGGAGACGCGCAGAGCGGCAGAGGCGGGGATAAGCGACGCCGATGTAGCAGAGATTGAAGCCGGGATGAGGGAAATCGTCAGCCGGAATCTTCCCATCGAGAAGGAGTATGTCTCCAAAGAGGAGGGGATCAGGCTGTGGAAGGAGTATGGCTATACGGAAAAATCCGAACTGCTGAAGCAGGTTCCCGACAGGGACTACAGACCGGTTTTCTACAGGATAGGAACATACAGGAATTATTTTTTCGGACCAATGACACCTTCGACCGGATATGTAAATCTGTTTGAACTGAGAAAGTACAGGCAGGGTATACTGCTGAGGTTCCCTCATTACGAGAAGCCGGATGTGATGCCGGAATACAAGGATGACTACAAGCTGTATGATGCATTCGAAGAGGAGAACAAGTGGCTGGCACTTTTGAGAACTCCTTTCCTTGCCGACATGGACAGAGAAATCAAGGAAGGCAGGACCAGAGATATCATTTTGCTCTCGGAAGCACTGCACGAGAAAAAGATTGCGGAGATCGCTGACGATATCAAATCCGGGGGCAAGAGGATAGTTCTCATTGCAGGACCATCATCATCCGGCAAAACGACCTTCGCACGGCGACTTTGCGTGCAGCTTAGAGTGAACGGGCTACAGCCTTTGTATATGGGCACCGATGATTATTTCGTCAACAGGTGTGATACCCCTGTAGATGAAACAGGGGAGAGAAATTATGAAAACCTTGACGCACTGGACATCGATCTTTTTTCCCGCAATATGAATGACCTGCTGGCAGGCAGAGAGGTGGACCTCCCCGAATTTGATTTTATCGATGGAGTCAAAATCTTCGGCAAGCGTATAACTGCAATCGACAGCAGCCGTCCCATAGTGATAGAAGGAATACATGCACTCAACGACAGGCTTACTGAGCAGATCGACGATAGCGAGAAGTTCAAGATATATATAAGCCCCCTTACGCAGCTGAACATCGATATACATAACAGGATTCCCACATCCGACGCCAGAATGTTCAGGAGGATGGTACGCGATTTCAAATATCGCGGACATTCGGCGGCAGGGACGATCAGAGACTGGCCCAAGGTGAGGATGGGCGAAAACAAAAACATCTTCCCGTACAGCAGGGAAGCGGATGTTGTTTTCAACTCAACGCTGGCATATGAAACATGTCTTCTGAAAAAACAGGCTCAGCCTCTGCTGGAGGAGATCGGGGCGGATGAAGAGGAATACAGTGAAGCTCAGAGGCTGCTTGAGCTGCTAAGGTTTTTCACTGAAATCGACGAAGAGAAGGATGTACCAAACAACTCTATATTGAGAGAATTTATCGGAGGGAGTGTATTCACAGAATGATAGCGGTAATTGGCGGAGTCAAAACCGGTGTAATAGTTAAGATGGCGATGCCTGAAAGAGATATTGAAAAACAGAGAAGGCAGGATGAAGAGGCTCTCCTGAATGCAGGAATAGATATCAACAGTCCGGGTGAGGGCGAAGAGGATTCCGAGGACACCAGATTCAGAAAATATTATGAAAGCAAGCTGAGGGAGCAGGCGAACGACAACTACTGGAATGAGGTAGGACTGGGCGGCGGTGATTTCGGCGGATATCCGGTCATGACCCCTGATGTGGACACGGATATCAGAGTGGCAAGCAGCGGCTGCAGCTACAATGTTGCGAAAAATCTGGGCTCCAGAGTCGAGACTGCTTTTGTATCTGTAGTGGGAGATGATGCTCTGGGAATGGCGGCAATATGCGAGCTGGAAAGATGGGGAGTCGATGTTTCCGCGGTGAAGCATAAAAAGGGTCCAACTCCTGTAGGCGTGGAGCTGCACAATGCGGTGGGCGACCTGGAATTTCTGAGAGAGAACAACAGACTTATCGATGAAATAGACCCGGAATTTATCGATGAGAGTGCCGGGGTGCTTGACAGGGCGGACATTATTTTCGTGGACGGAAGCCCGGGGGTGGAAACCATGAATCACATCTCTGCGAAATACGCAGATAAATGCAGGATATGCTTTGACCCGGCATCGGTCTACGGCGGAAGCAAATTTGCGGAATCGGAGCTTAAAGCGCACCTGGTTCTTCCGGGAAGGATGGAGGCCGAGGCGATGACAGGACAGCAGATTCTGGGGATGGATCAGTTGATGGCTGCCGGGGCGGTTTTGGAAGAGAGAGGCATAGAGAATACGATAATAACCCTTAAAGGCGGTGGACTGTATTACAGAGAGGGAACAGAGGCGGAGATCATCAAACCGGAAAGGATTTTGTCCTTTGCAGATACTGCGGGAGCGGGAGATGTGCTGAGTGCCGGAGTAGTGTACAGGCTGAGCTGCGGGGATAGCGTGAATGCCGCCGCAAAAGCAGCCATGGCAGAAACGGCTGAATACCTTCGCGGACTGATGCGGTGAACCGGAGTATGACCGGGGCTGCAAAGGAACAGGTGAGGAGATTTCAGCGGCGTAGCTGAGAAGATAGATTATGATTGATAATGAGGGAGGTAATGAAATGAAGATGACTGATAATGTGAAGAAGGCAAACAAAGCCAGGATTGAAACCGTTATAAAGGGGCTGGAAAAGAGAAACATTTCAGGCTACTATGCAGAGAACAGGGAAGAGGCACTGGAAATGGTGCTGAAAATGATCCCGGAAGGTTCTACAGTAGGCAAGGGCGGAAGCGAAACTATGAACGAGCTGGGCATTATCCCGATTTTGGAGGAGGGGAACTACACATATCTGGATTCCTTCGCATCCGCAGATCCTGAAGTGCAGAAGGAGACAAAGAGGAAGGTTTTCTCGGCGGATTTCATGCTGACCAGTGCCAATGCCATCACCCTTGATGGAGAAATAGTAAACATAGACGGAACCGGGAACAGAATGGCTGCGGTAATCTGGGGTCCTGACAAGGTGATATTCGTAGTGGGCGCGAACAAGATCGTAAGCAATGTGCACGATGCTGTAAACAGGATAAAGTGCGATGCCTGCCCTCCTAACTGCATCAGACTGGGGAAGAAAACGCCATGTGCACTGACAGGCAAGTGCGGCGAGTGTCTGTCCCTGGGCAACACGGTCTGCTGCCATACGGTTACGACGAGATTTTCCAGCATTCCCGACAGAATGCATGTGATTATGGTGAACGAGGTTCTGGGATTCTAAGCCGACAGACCTCAGAGACCCGCAAACGAAAGCTGCCGCCCGATTTCCACACATAAAGAAAAAGTGTCCTGAGACGGTATGAAAAAAAGCAGACCCGCCAATGCTTTCCCAAGTCACCGCCGTAATTTCGGCAGCTTTTTTGTTAGTGGTGCGGGGCTGTTGGTGCGACCTAAAATATAGTCGGTTGTGGTGTTATACAAATCGGCAAGGCGCACTACATGTTCCACGGGAATCGTGCGGGTACCCTTCTCATATCTCCGGTAGACCTCCCGTTGTATTCCCAGATAATATGCCACATATTCCTGAGTATAATCATTATCCAGTCTCAAATGTTCAATTCGGATATACTGCATCTCACACTCCTCAGCCTTTTAACAATGTAAATGCTACCACCCGGAAGCATGACCCATAGACTTTTGCTACCCTTTGGTTGCAAAACAGGTAATATAGTGGTGCAGCGTCATTTATACACAAGATATCGGGGTTCAAGCAAAGGCAGATAGAGCAGGATAGATACAACGAAGAGAGTGTACAAAGACGGGAGCCTATACCCATTGAAAACACTGGATTTTGAGCCCGGAGAAAGCAAAAAATAAAATCCAGAAAGTACTTGATTTTGCTGTTTACATTTGTTATGATAATGAAGCTTGTGTAAGGCGAAGAAGTGGGAAGTTACCGCGCTATCGGAGAATTTCCACCGAGAATTGTCCCCACATGATCGGGGGCGAAGGGATTCGCTGAATTTTTATTGTGCGTGACCTGATGGAAACACACATGAGAGTGTACGGAGCATGCACGAGCAGGCAAAACGCCCCAAACGCTTGAAAATTCAAGGTCAGAACCCCTTGTACAAGCATAGCGTAAACTGTACTAAAGCAAGTTATAGGAGGAAAAAATGAGCGAATTACAGAAAATCAGAATCAAGCTTAAAGCTTATGACCACGCGCTTCTGGATGCTTCAGCAGCAAAGATCGTTGAAACAGCACAGAAGACAGGCGCCGAAGTTTCCGGCCCTATTCCGCTCCCGACGGAAAAAGAAGTTATCACTATCCTGAGAGCTGTTCACAAGTACAAGGATTCAAGAGAACAGTTCGAACAGAGAACACACAAGAGACTTATCGATATCACCAGTGCAACTGCCAGAACTACAGACGCACTGACGAAGCTGGATATGCCTGCAGGCGTTGATATCGAAATCAAGCTCTAAGGGGCAGTGAAATTCCGCAAAAGCAGCGAAATTTCAAGAATCGCAGATTTGGAATTTTATTGCATGAGACTTGTGTAAGACCTTCCGCCAATCGGAAATCGGGGGACAGGACTTTCGGAGAGAAGGGAACTCACCCTTATTAAGGACGGCGCATGACATGACCCGCCGGCGAGCTTTAAGGGAGCTTGCGAGTTGCGAAAAGCGAGGCAGATGGTGCTCCGGCCCGCTGTTAAGAAAGAGAGGAAAAATAAAACATGAAGACACTTTTAGGAAAGAAGCTGGGAATGACTCAGATCTTTACTGAAGCAGGTACAGTTGTTCCTGTAACAGTAGTGGAGGCAGGCCCTATGACAGTAACTCAGGTCAAGACTGTTGAAACAGATGGTTATGACGGAGTTCAGGTTGGTTTTGAAGAAGCAAAGCCGCAGAGAGTTAACAAGCCACAGAAAGGTCATTTCGAAAAGGCCGGCGTTAAGCCTATGAAGCACATCATAGAGTTCAGACCTGACGAAGGCGACACCTATGAAGTAGGACAGGTTTTTACAGTTGCCGACTTTGAGGAAGGCAAGAAGCTGGATGTAACAGGAACTTCAAAGGGTAAGGGAACTCAGGGTAACATCAAGAGACACGGACACCACAGAGGCCCGATGAGCCACGGTTCAAAGCATAAGAGACTTGCCGGTGCACTGGCGGCAGGCACATACCCGTCGAGAGTATTCAAGGGTAATGCAGGTCCCGGAAGAATGGGACGGGAAACAGTGACAGTTCAGAACGTAGAACTGGTAAAAGTTATTGCAGACAGAAACCTTATGCTGATAAAGGGTGCCATTCCGGGCAACAAGGGCGGAATCGTTCGCATCCAGTACGCAGTAAAAGGTCAGGACAAATAGGATGACTTCAGGAAGGAGGAAGTAAAATGTCAACAGTGACAATGCTGAACATGGCTGGCCAGGAAGCAGGAACCATCGAATTAAAAGATGAGATTTTTGGAATCGAGCCAAACCAGAATGCAGTGCATGCAGTAATAAAGAACATTTTAGCAAACAAAAGACAGGGCACACAGTCTGCTAAGACCAGATCTGAAGTCAGAGGAGGCGGAAGAAAGCCTTTCAGACAGAAGGGAACAGGACGCCACAGACAGGGTTCATCAACAGACCCTACACAGGTTGGAGGCGGAATCGTATTCGCACCAAAGCCAAGAAGCTACAGATACACAGTGCCTAAGAAACTCAGAAGGCTGGCAATGCTGTCAATGCTTTCATCAAAGGCTCAGGAAAACGAACTGATCGTAATGGACGAAATCAGCTTCGAGCAGCCTAAGACAAAGGAAATGGTTAAGATGCTGGAAAACGTAAAGGCTGGAAAGAAAGCCCTGATCGTTACAGCAGAGAAGGATGAGAATGTTGTTAAGTCAGCGGCAAACATCCCTGGAGTAAGAACTGCTCTGGTAGGAACAATGAATGTGTATGAGATCATCAACCACAACTCACTGATCCTGACAAAGGATGCCGTTGCTAAGATTGAGGAGGTGTACGCATAATGAAGACTCCTTACGATGTAATTATAAAGCCTGTTATTTCAGAAAGAAGTATGGAAGACGCTCAGGCCAAAAAGTACACATTCAAGGTTGCTACAGATGCTAACAAGACAGAAGTAAAGCGCGCTGTAGAAGAGATCTTCGATGTGGAAGTCAAAAAAGTAAACATCATGAACGTTGTAGGCAAAGAAAAGAGAATGGGAAGATTCGTCGGTACGACAGCAGCTACCAAGAAGGCGATCGTCACACTTACTGACAGCAGTAAGGAAATCGAATTCTTCCAGAGTCTGTAATACAGGAGGTAAGACGAAATGGGAATCAAAAAATACAATCCGACCACTCCTGGTTTAAGAGGAATGACGGTTTCTACATTTGAAGAGATCACTTGTACAGAACCGGAAAAGTCCCTGACAGTAACTCTCAAGAAGCACTCGGGAAGAAACTCAAGAGGCAAGATAACTGTTAGACACAGAGGCGGCGGATATAGACCAAAGTACAGAATCATAGACTTCAAAAGAGATAAGGATGGTATTCCGGGTACAGTAGCTACTATTGAGTACGATCCTAACAGAAGCGCAAATATCGCACTGATCAACTATGCAGACGGTGAGAAGAGATACATCGTCGCTCCTAACAAGCTGTCGGTTGGAGATGTTATCCACTCCGGAGTTGATGCGGATATCAAGGTTGGAAACGCACTCCCGGTTGCGAACATTCCGGTGGGTACTGTAGTTCACAACATTGAACTGCAGCCGGGAAAAGGTGCTCAGATGGTCAGATCTGCAGGAAACGGAGCGCAGCTCATGGCTAAGGAAGGCAAGTACGCACTGGTGAGACTGCCATCCGGAGAAGTGAGAAAGATAAGACTGGAATGCAGAGCAACGATCGGCGAGGTGGGCAACATCGACCACCAGAACATCCAGATCGGTAAGGCAGGAAGAAAGCGCCACATGGGTATCAGACCTACAGTAAGAGGTTCTGTAATGAACCCTAACGATCACCCTCACGGCGGTGGTGAAGGTAAGGCCGGAATTGGTCGTGTGAGTCCGGTAACACCTTGGGGCAAGCCTACTCTTGGATACAAGACAAGAAAGAAGAATCACCCGTCAAATAAGTATATCGTGAAGAAGAGAAGCGAAAAATAAGGAAAGGAGCAATAGATAAATGGGTAGATCACTGAAAAAAGGCCCTTTCGTAAATGCGAAGCTGCTGAAGGCTATCGATGAGATGAACGCAGCAAACGAAAAGAAAGTCATCAAGACATGGTCAAGACCATCAACAATTTTCCCGCAGATGGTCGGACATACGATTGCAGTGCATGACGGAAGAAAGCATGTACCTGTATATATCACAGAAGATATGGTTGGCCACAGATTAGGAGAATTTGCTCCTACAAGAACTTACAGAGGCCATGCCGCTGATAAGAAGTCAAAGTAAGAAAGGAGATAAATGAAAATGGAAGCAAAAGCACTTGCAAAGTATGTAAGAATGTCTCCTTCAAAGCTTAAGCCTGTTGTAGATTTAGTAAGAGGCAAAGACTTGGACGAGGCACTGACAATTCTGAAATTCACTCCCGGCAAGGGATCTGAAATCGTAGAAAAGGTTGTTCAGTCAGCAGCTGCAAATGCAGATGTTAAGGAAATGAACGCTGATAATCTGTATGTAGCCGAGATTTATGCTCATCAGGGACCGACAATGAAGAGATGGAAGGCCGGAGCACAGGGCAGAGCATCAATCATCTTAAAGAGATCAAGCCATGTAGGCTGTACTCTTAAGGAAAAGGAGGTTAACTAATGGGTCAGAAAGTAAGTCCACACGGATTAAGAGTTGGCGTTATCAAAGACTGGGGTTCGAAGTGGTATGCAGACAAGGACAAGTTTGCAGACTTCCTGGTTGAGGACAACAAAGTAAGAGAATTCGTAAAGAAAAAGCTGTATGCTGCCGGTGTTTCAACAGTGGTAATTGAGAGAGCCGCAGACAGCAAGATCAAGGTTATCGTTATGACAGCCAAGCCGGGAATGGTTATCGGAAGATCCGGAACGGGAATCGACGACCTGAAAGCTGAGCTGGAAAAGATGACCGGCAAGAAGGTTGTACTGGATATCAGAGAGATCAGAAGGGCTGAGCTGGATGCAACTCTGACTGCAGAATCGATCGCACAGGCTCTGGAAAGAAGAGTTTCCTTCAGAAGAGCCATGAAGCAGGCAATCGGCAGAACAATGAAGGCCGGTGCTAAGGGAATCAAAGTTCTCGCTTCAGGACGACTGGGGGGAGCGGAAATTGCCAGATCGGAAAAGTACAGCGAAGGAAATGTTCCTCTTCATACTCTGAGAGCCGATATCGACTATGGCTTCGCCGAAGCTGATACCGCATACGGAAAGCTGGGCATCAAGGTATGGATCAATCACGGTGAAATTCTTGACAAGGGACTGAAGCCTGCTGCACCTGAAGAAAGGAAGGACGGCAGAGGTCGCGGCGGCAAGAGAAGAAGCGGCGACAGGAAACCGAGAAGAGATGGTGACAGAAGACCGAGAAGAGACGGCCGAAGAGGCGATGAGAGAGCTGAAGCTCCGAAGGCGGTAAACCCAAGAGTAAGAAAGGCTCCTAAAGAAGAGCCGAAGCCGGTGGAAGCTGAAGCAGCAGAAGTTCAGGCAGGAGAAGCGCAGGCAGAAGCAACGGAAGCTGCAGCACCTGCTGAAGAATAGACGGTAGAGAAAGGAGGAACACGACATGTTAATGCCGAAGCGCGTTAAACACAGAAGAGTTCACAGAGGCAGAATGAAGGGCAAGGCCACAAAGGGCAACACTGTAACATATGGTGATTTTGGTCTTCAGGCCACAGAATGTGGATGGATCACTTCAAACCAGATCGAGGCAGCCAGAATTGCCATGACCAGATCTGTAAAGAGAGGCGGTAAGGTTTTCATCAAAATCTTCCCACACAAGTCAGTAACCAAGAAACCCGCTGAAGTACGTATGGGTTCCGGTAAGGGTGCCCCTGAGTACTGGGTAGCAGTTGTTAAACCGGGCAGAATATTATTCGAGATCGAAGGCGTTACAGAAGAACAGGCCAGAGAAGCAATGCGACTCGCATCACACAAGCTGCCAATCAAATGTAAGTTTGCCATCGCAGACAGAGAGGGTGGTGAAGCATAATGGAATTAAAGAAAATCAGAGAAATGTCAGAAGCGGAACTGAACGCTGAACTGAACAAGATGAAGAAAGACCTCTTTAATCTCAGATTCCAGCACGTGACCGGACAGCTTGAAAACCCGATTCTGCTGAGAGATACGAAGAGAGACATCGCAAGGGTCAAAACGATTTTGAGAGAAAAAGAGATAGCAAGAGCAGACAGCTAAAGAAAGGAGGATGAATTATGGCAGTTGACAGAAACAGAAGAAAAACATTAGTCGGCATGGTAACAAGCGACAAGATGGACAAGACGGTCGTTGTAACAGTAGAAGACTTCGTAAGACATTCCCTTTATGGCAAGGCTGTTAAGAGAACGAAGAAGGTAAAGGTTCACGACGAAAACAACGAATGTGAAATCGGTGACAAAGTCAGAATTATGGAAACAAGACCTCTGTCAAAGGACAAGAGATGGAGACTTGTGAACATCGTAGAAAAAGTTAAGTAAAGGAGGCACCTGAAAATGATTCAGACTGAAACAAGATTAAAGGTTGCTGACAACTCCGGAGCTAAGGAACTTTTAGTGATCCGTATTCTCGGCGGAACTTCCCGTCAGTATGCCAACATCGGTGATGTAGTGGTTTGCGCAGTAAAGGATGCAACACCGGGCGGCGTAGTAAAGAAGAGTGAGGTTGTCAGAGCTGTTGTGGTTAGAACAAAGACCGGTGCCAGAAGAGCAGACGGCAGTTATGTGAAATTTGACCAGAATGCAGCAGTTATAATCAAGGAAGACATGCAGCCGGTCGGAACTCGTATCTTTGGTCCGGTGGCCAGAGAGCTGAGAGAGAAGGGCTTCATGAAGATCGTATCCCTTGCCCCGGAAGTATTATAAGAGGAGGTATCAAATGAAAATCAAAAAAGATGATACAGTAATCGTACTTGCCGGAAAAGATAAGGGAAAGACCGGTAAAGTGATAAAGGCAATGCCTAAAGAAAACAAGGTGATCGTAGAAGGTGTTAATGTTCAGACAAAGCATCAGAAGCAGACTCAGAAGGCTGCCGCTGAAATCAAGCACCAGGAAGGCCCTATAGATGCATCGAATGTTATGTACTACGATACAAAGGCAAAGAAAGCTACAAGAATCGGCTACAAGCTTGAAGACGGCAAGAAGATTAGAATTGCCAAAGCAACAGGCAGCGAAATAGACTAAGAAAGGAGGAGACGGTTTTGACAGCAAGATTAAGAGAAATGTACAAAAACGAAGTGTTCCCGGCACTTAAGGAACAGTTCAACTACGGAAACGTAATGCAGGTTCCTAAGCTCGAAAAGGTTACCCTGAACATGGGTCTTGGTGAAGCTAAGGAAAACTCGAAGGTTCTGGAGAGCGCAGTCAGAGAAATCGCGCTGATAACAGGTCAGAGACCGGTGGTTACAAAGGCAAGAAAGTCAATCGCTAACTTCAAGGTTAGACAGGGCATGCCTGTTGGAGCAAAGGTTACTCTCAGAGGCGACAACATGTATGAATTTATTGACAAGCTTTTCAATATCGCTCTTCCGAGAGTAAGAGACTTTAAGGGCGTAGGCAAAAACTCATTTGACGGTAGAGGAAACTACTCAATGGGTATCAAGGAACAGCTCATTTTCCCTGAAATCAACTATGATAAGGTTGAAACAATCAAGGGTATGAACATCGTATTCACAACAACGGCCAACACAGATGAAGAAGCCAAGGCTCTTCTGGAAAAGCTGGGTATGCCGTTCGAGAAGTAATATAGGAGGGAAAAAATGGCTAAAACATCTCTCAAGGTAAAGCAGCAGAGAAAACCTAAGTATTCAACGCGTGCTTACACGAGATGCAGAATTTGCGGAAGACCTCATTCAGTACTGAAGAAGTACGGTATCTGCAGAATCTGCTTCAGGGAGCTGGCTTATAAGGGGGAAATTCCCGGCGTAAAAAAAGCATCCTGGTAAACGATATATAGAGGAAGTTATCACATCTATTCACTAAGTTGCGAATCACAGATCCGTGATTGCCTTAATAGGTCACCACGCGCTGAAGCACTGTGACATATGACGGCGCACATTCCATCACTCTGACACTTCGTGTCAATCATGAGGACATGTGCAGCGTCGTTGGTCACCACGCGCTGAAGCACTGTGACATATGACGGCGCACATTCCATCACTCTGACACTTCGTGTCAATCATGAGGACATGTGCAGCAATACTGGTGGAGGAAGGAGAAACAAGAAATGACAATGACAGATCCAATTGCGGATATGCTGACAAGAATCAGAAATGCAAACACCGCAGGACATCCTACAGTTGAAATTCCCGCTTCAAAGATGAAGAAATCAATCGCAGGAATACTGAAGGAGGAAGGTTACATCGAGGATTTCGAGGTGATCGAAGATAACAAGCAGGGCATTATCAAGGTTGCCATGAAGTACGGTGCCGAAAAGGAAAGAGTAATAAGCGGAATCAAGAAGATTTCAAAGCCCGGACTCAAGACTTATGCAAAGGCAAACGATATTCCTAAGGTTCTCGGCGGACTTGGAATCGCTATAATCTCCACTTCAAAGGGAGTTATCAGCGACAAGGAAGCCAGAAAGCTGGGAATAGGCGGCGAAGTAATTTGTTACGTTTGGTAGGAGGTAAATTAAATGTCAAGAATAGGATTTAAAACTATTTCGATTCCTGCCGGCGTAGAAGTAAAGGTTGACGGAAATCTTGTTTCCGTTAAGGGACCTAAGGGCGAGCTGCAGGAAAAGATAAGCGACTTACTCGAAGTCGAAATCAAAGACGGCGTTCTCGAAGTGAAGAGAAGCAGCGACAATGCAGAAGACAGATCACAGCATGGTCTGGCAAGAACACTCATCAACAACATGGTTATAGGAGTTACAGAAGGATATCAGAAGAAGCTCCAGCTTGTGGGTGTAGGTTACAAGGCTGAAAAGAAGGGGAAAACTCTGGTGATGAATCTCGGATATTCACATCCTGTTGAGCTTACTGACCCTGAAGGCATTGAGACAGAGTGTCCGGATGCAAACACAATAATCGTTAAAGGCATAGATAAAGCGCTCATCGGCAACTACACTGCAAATATCAGAGCCTGGAGAAAGCCTGAACCTTACAAGGGCAAGGGTATCAAGTACGAAGGCGAACATATCCGCAGAAAAGAAGGTAAGACCGGTGTTGCCGGAGCATAAAGAAAGGAGTAAAGCAAAATGGCAAAAGAAAGCAGAAATGATAAGCGTGTTGCCAGACATGCAAGAATCAGAAAAAACCTTAGCGGCACTCCTGAAATGCCAAGGCTGTGTGTTTTCAGAAGCAGCAAGAACATTTTCGCTCAGATTATCGATGATGTAAACGGAGTGACACTTGCTTCTGCATCAACAATAGATAAGGAAATCAAGGCTGACATAGGGTATGGCGGCAACAAGGAAGCTGCAAAGGCAGTAGGAGAAGCTATCGCAAAGAGAGCACTGGAGAAGGGCATCAAAAATGTATGCTTTGACAGAGGCGGATTTCTCTATCACGGAAGAGTGAAGGAGCTGGCTGAAGGTGCTCGTGAAGCAGGATTGGTATTTTAACGGGAGGTAACAACAAGATGAGAAATGCTTTAGATGCATCAAAGCTGGAATTAACTGAAACTATAGTTAATATCAGGCGTGTTGCTAAGACCGTTAAGGGCGGCAGAAACATGAGATTCTCCGTTACAGTAGTTGTTGGCGATGGCGAAGGTCATGTTGGCGTTGGTCTCGGCAAGGCTCTGGAAATTCCTGAAGCAGTCAGAAAAGCAACGGAAGATGCTAAGAAAAATGTAATCAAGGTTCCTACAGTAGGAACAACTATTCCTCACAGACAGCTTGGCGTGTTCGGCGCAGGAAGAGTTCTCCTGATGCCGGCTGCACCCGGTACAGGCGTAATCGCAGGTTCATCAGTTCGTACAGTACTGGAAGCTGCAGGCGTTAAAGACATCAGAGCCAAGTCAATAGGTTCAAACAATACCGGAAATATGGCATATGCCACAATGGAAGGTCTGAAGAGCCTGATGACTGCTGAAGATGTGGCCGGGAAAAGAGGAAAGACTAAGGAAGAAATCTTAGGATAAGGAGGAAGTAATAATGGCAAAGATGATAAAAGTCACATTGACAAAAAGTGTTATTGGCGCTTCCCCTAAACAGAAAAAAGTAGTAGAAGCGTTAGGACTTAAGAAGATGCACCAGTCAGTTGAACTGGTTGATTCTCCTGTAACAAGAGGAGCTATCAACAAGGTTCCGCATCTCTTAACTGTAGAAGAGTTATAAGACAGGAGGTGCACAGGAAAATGAAACTGCATGAATTAAAAGCGGTTGACGGCGCAACTAAGGCTCCAAAGAGAAAGGGTCGCGGAACAGGCACCGGCAACGGCACAACAGCTGGAAGAGGCATGAACGGACAGAAGTCCAGATCAGGCGGCGGCGTAAGACTCGGTTTCGAAGGTGGCCAGATGCCTCTTTACAGGAGAATTCCGAAAAGAGGATTCAAGAACATCTGGGGAACAGAATACACTGTTCTGAATGTTGGCGATTTAAACAGATTCGAAGCTGGCAGCACAGTTACTCCTGAGACGATCAAGGATGCTGGTCTTGCCAAGCAGGTTAAAGACGGCATTAAGATTCTCGGTGGTGGCGACCTGGAAAAGGGACTGACAGTTCAGGCTAACAAGTTCAGCAAGACTGCTATCGAAAAAATTGAAGCTGCAGGAGGAAAGGCAGAGGTGATCTAATGGAAATGCTTAGAACAGTTTCAAAGGCCTGGAAAATTCCGGATATAAGGAAGAAAATCATATTCACGCTTTGCATGCTTCTGGTTTTCAGAATCGGTGCACAGATACCGGTTCCCGGAATGAACAGGGACATTCTTGCCCAGACCTTTGACAGCGATACAGGACTTTTTGCCCTGTTTGATCTGTTCTCGGGAGGTTCATTCAGTAACTTTACGATATTTGCATTGAGCATTACACCATACATCACAGCATCAATCATTCTCCAGCTCCTGACAATTGCTATTCCCGCATTGGAGAGGCTGTCAAGAGAAGGACAAGAAGGAAGAAAAAAGATTGCACAGTACACCAGATATCTTACTGTTGCGCTGGCAATCGTACAGGCAATAGGTGTTACAATAGGTCTCTTCAGACAGGCGCTGGTAAGCACAGACGTATTTTCGATTATTGTAATAGTTATGGTTCTTACCGCAGGTACCGCATTCCTCATGTGGCTGGGTGAGCAGATCAATGAGAACGGAATCGGCAATGGAATATCACTGATAATCTTTGCCGGAATTGTTGCAAGACTTCCGTCCGCCTGTGAAGAAATCATCAGTAAGCTTAGAGAAGGAACGATGAGCATCGTTACACTGCTGGTGTTCCTGCTCTTCTGTGCAGCGGTAATCGTGGGCATCATCCTGATCCAGCAGGGACAGAGAAGAATTCCTGTACAGTATGCCAAGAGAGTTGTCGGCAGGAAGATGTACGGCGGGCAGGCTACACATATCCCGCTCAAGGTAAACCAGGCAGGAGTTATTCCGGTTATTTTCGCAATGGCATTCCTGCAGTTCCCGTTAACCATTACATACTTCATGAATGCACAGGGAAATGCAGCTCAATGGATTGAAAAGTGGCTGGCACCCACGGGATCTCCGGGTGTATGGGTATATGCGGCATTTAACGCGGTACTCATAGTGTTCTTCACTTACTTCTATACTTCAGTAACCTTCAACCCGCTTGAGGTTGCTTCGAACCTGAAGGCTAATGGCGGATTTGTTCCGGGTATCAGACCGGGCAAGACAACGGTTGAGTATCTGAACAGAGTAATGACAAGAATAACCTTTGTAGGCGCTATATTCCTCGCTCTCGTGGCAATACTGCCTACAATTGTAAGTCAGCTGGGAGGGCTATCCTTCCACTTCGGAGGAACATCACTGCTTATCGCAGTCGGCGTTGCTCTCGATACAATGAAACAGCTTGAGAATCAGATGGTAATGAGAAATTACTCAGGCTTCCTTAAATAGGAGACCATCACAAGGGTATAATGCCCGGGAGGTAAAAGATGAACTTAATACTGTTAGGTCCTCCGGGAGCCGGCAAAGGCACCCAGGCCGCAAAGATTATTGAGAAATACCACATTCCTCATATCTCAACAGGTGACATTTTCAGAGAAAACATCAAGAAGGGAACAGAACTCGGCAAGAAGGCTCAGGAATACATGAATGCCGGCAAGCTGGTTCCGGACGAACTTGTTGTAGAAATCGCAACGGACAGACTGACGAAGGATGACTGCAGGGAAGGCTTCCTGCTTGACGGATTTCCGAGAACGGTATTCCAGGCCGAAGAGCTGGACAAATTTCTGGTTGCCAGAGGGAGCAGGATCGACAATGTTCTGGATATAGATGTTAACAGAGAAGAGCTGATGACCAGACTTACAGGCAGAAGAGTCTGCTCGAAGTGCGGAGCATCATACCACATTGTAAACATTCCGCCTGAACAGGAGGGAATATGCGATGTTTGCGGAGCGGAGCTGATTCAGAGAAAAGACGATAACGAAGAGACAGCCGCAAACAGGATCCGGGTTTACAACAATGAAACTAAACCTCTCATAGACTACTATGAAAAGGCCGGTAATATTTCACATATTGACGGAACGACAGGTTTGGAAAATGTATTTAACACAATAGTTGGCATATTAGGTGAATAGGCATGATCATAATTAAATCAGATTCAGAAATTGATTTAATGAGAGAATCGGGCAAGGTGACGGGCTTCATTCTTAAGGAACTGGAGAACCTCATCAGGCCCGGCCTATCAACGGCCGATGTGGATAGATTTGTTGAGAAGACTATTCGCGGTGCAGGAATGATTCCTACCTTCAAGGGATACGGAGGATTCCCGGCAAGCGCATGTGTCTCAATCAACGAGGAAGTCGTCCATGGGATTCCCGACAAGAAAAGGATTCTGAGAGAAGGCGATATTGTCAGTGTTGATGTGGGTGCCACTTACAAGGGCTATGTCAGTGATGCCGCCAGAACCTATCCGGTGGGAGAGGTTTCGGACACGGCAAAGCATCTTATGGAGGTCACAAGAGACAGTTTTTTTGCAGGGCTTGAATACTGCAAGGTTGGCTGCAGGCTGTCGGACATATCACATGCGATTCAGGCGGCAGCCGAGGGTGAAGGGTTCAGCGTGATACGCGATTTCGTAGGCCACGGTGTGGGGCAGAAAATGCACGAGGATCCGCAGATTCCCAACTTCGGCAAGGCAGGACGGGGACCGAGACTGGCAAAGGGCATGGTCTTCGCAATAGAGCCTATGATATGCGAAGGCGCATACGATGTAGAGACATTATCAAACGAGTGGACAGTCTGCACCCTTGACGGGAAGCTGTCAGCCCACTATGAGAATACTGTAGTAATAACCGGTGGTGAGCCTGAACTGCTCACCTTGGGTGAATAGCCCCGAAGGTAGCGAGGTGTAGAAATCATGGCAAAAAAAGACGTCATAGAAGCTGAGGGCATCGTTGTAGAAGCGCAGCCCAATGCAATGTTTGTAGTTGAACTTGAAACCGGACACAAGGTACTTGCACATGTTTCCGGCAAGATAAGGACAAACTATATCAGAATCATTCCGGGAGACAAGGTCAAGGTTGAACTTTCACCTTACGACCTCACTCGCGGCAGAATCACATGGAGAGGCAGAGCATAAGCGGTACGGCTTGTTGCCGCCGATCAGACTTCGCCCAGAGGCTCGTTTTCTCGGGCAACAAAAGCATAAGGAGTTTCACCAGCCTGCAAAGCCGGCTGAGGCAGCTCCATTAAGGAGGAACAAAATGAAAGTAAGAGCTTCCGTAAAGCCTATGTGCGAAAAATGCAAGGTAATCAA
>JAUMVV010000062.1 GCA_030529985.1 Bacillota bacterium | reverse complement strand
ATCGTCTGCATACACTTCCGCCGCCGGATTTGCGAAGTGCTGTGGGAAGTCGGCAGGATTAATGAGAGCCAGCTTGGCACCTCTCTTGGCCGCCTGCTCCATCTTGATCTGGATGACAGGATTGTCCACTGCATTGTAGCCTACAACCAGAATGAAATCGGTTGACAGCAGCTCATCTATCGTGTTTGGTGAAGCATCATGGCCTATCACTTCCTTGATACCGCTTGCACGGTTGTTCATCGAAAAGATCTTGGCGCCCATTGCTTCAGCCATTGTCTTGATCGCATACAGCTCCTCATTCGTGTATCTGTCTGATACCGCAACTCCAATGTGCTCCGCACAATACTTAGCTGCTGTAGCCTGCATCTTCTTAGCTACAAGAGTGATGGCTTCATGGTAATCCGCCTCTCGGAATCCCTCCGTTCCTGCATCCCTGATGAGAGGAATATCCAGCTTGTCCTCAAGAAGTGCGCAGTCAAATCCCCACTTGCCCTTGCCGCATGCCAGTCCTGCATTGACGATACCCTCCTTGTCAGGGTTTGCCTTAACGAGCATATCGCCGTAGCTTTCCAGTTTCAGTGAACAGCCTACTGAACAGAATGAACATGTCGTATCCGTCTCAACCGTAGCCAGAGGAACCTCCTTGGCCATTGTGGTTCTTTCCTGAAGCGCACCTGTCGGACATACGCTTACACACTGACCGCATGAGCAACATCCCGACTGAGCCAGCGGCTTTTCGAGATTTGGTTTGACTACCGTGTCAAAACCTCTGTTAACAAGACCCAGCGCACCGATACCCATTACCTCGTCGCACACTCTAACGCAAAGGCCGCAAAGTATACACTTATTAGGGTCTCTTACGATAAACGGATGATCATCTTCAAACTCTATCGTATTCTTATCTCCCGCCAGTCGTGATGGTTCAACATCATACTGATGTGCCAGGTCGATGAGCTTGCATTCAAAATAGTCGTGACATCCGCATTCCAGACATCTGTTTGCTTCTTCTTCCGCTTCTTCAGGAGTGTATCCGTCAGGAATAACCTCTGAGAAATTGCCCTTCCTCTCTTCTGCTGAAAGCTGCGGCATTTCAGGTCTGCACATTCTCTCTCTGTCTTCGAATGTCTTCTCCGTTATATCATCTCTCTTCACGAAGTAAGGTTCTTCATATCTGATCGTTTCACCATCCAGGTATGCGTCGATGATCTCGGACACCTTCTTCGCATCAGCTATTGCTTCCACTGCGATCGAAATCTTGTCGTTACCGCAGTCACCGCCGGCAAATACGCCGGGGATCGAAGTCATGAAGGTCTCCTTATCGTATGCGATCGCTCCCTTTCTAGTCTTGTCGCAGTCGAATATTGAGGCATCAACAGCCTGACCGATCGCCAGAATCATGTTATCGAGCGGAATAGTTTCTGTCTTGCCTTCAATAGGCACAGGGCGGCGTCTGCCTGATTCATCAGGTTCACCCAGTTCCATGCACTGAAGAATCACTTCCTTGACATGACCCTTTTCGTCCTTGACGATTTCCAGAGGATTGGTCAGGTTCTTGAAGATTACGCCCTCTTCTTCAGCTTCCTCGATTTCAACCATATCTGCAGGCATTTCATCCTTGGTACGGCGATAGATATTGTAAACCTCTTCGGCACCAAGTCTTACTGCCGTTCTGCAGGCGTCCATCGCAGTATTGCCGCCTCCTACTATCGCAACCTTTTTGCCAAGTTCGATGGCTTCGTTTCTCACTACCTTTCGCAGGAAGTCGATACCGCCTACCACACCGTCAGCATCTTCCCCCGGACATCCAACACCTGTTGAGATCCATGCGCCGATCCCCAGGAGAACCGCATCGTATTCTTCATATATGGTTTCGAATGGAATATCTTCGCCTATTTTCGTATTGCAGACGATATCTACGCCCATCATTTCGATGGTCATTATTTCTTCATCCAGTACTGCCTTCGGAAGTCTGTATTCAGGTATGCCGTAACGAAGCATGCCACCTGCCTTTGGCATTGATTCGAAGATTGTGATCTCGTGTCCCATCAGGCGCAGGAAGTAGGCCGCAGAAAGGCCCATAGGACCGCCGCCGATCACAGCCACTCTCTTGCCCGTTTCCGCGTCTATTTCAGGCATGAAGGTCTCTGCGCCACCCAGATCCTGATCGGCAACGAATCTCTTGAGCCACTGAATGGAAACCGGCTCATCTATAAGTCCGCGTCTGCATTCCTCTTCACAAGGATGAGGACAGACTCTTCCAAGTGATGCAGGAAGAGGGATCTTGTCTTTTACCAGTTCCAGCGCGGCCTCGTATTCGCCGTTGGCGATAAGACCCACATAACCCTGGCAGTCAGTCTGTGCAGGGCATGCCAGCACGCATGGAGGTCTGCAGTCTCCCGTGTGGTTTGACAGCAGCAGTTCAAGATTGGTTTTGCGTGATTCGATAACTCTTTCAGTATTTGTTCTTACCACCATTCCCGGCGCTATTACCGTTGCACATGCCTTGCATAGCTTAGGATTTCCTTCAACCTCACACATGCAGATTCCGCAGGAACCGTAGATATTTGTTCTTTCATCATAGCAGAGAGTCGGAATGAAAATGTCGTTTTCTCTTGCCACTTCCAGAATTGTCTGGCCGGCAACGCCTTTTACTTCTTTGCCGTTGATATTAAGTAGGAATTTTTCCATTGTTCTACCTCCTCTCTTTTACGCCTTTACAATCGCATTAAACTTGCAGTGATCCATACACTTGCCGCACTTAATGCACTTGTCATGGTCAATAACGTGTAATTCCTTAACCTTACCGCTGATTGCATCAACAGGACAGTTTTTCGCACAAAGCGTGCATCCCTTGCAGGCGTCGGTAATGTTGTATTCGATCAGCGCCTTGCAGGAAGCCGCCGTGCACTTCTTGTTGTAGATGTGATCCTCATACTCGTTTCTGAAATATCTGATGGTCGTCAGTACAGGGTTCGGAGCTGTCTGCCCCAGACCGCACATGGAGCCGTCCTTTATCTTGTTTGCCAGTTCCTCCAGAAGCTCGATGTCTCCGTCCTTGCCTTCACCCTGAGTGATCCTCTCAAGAATTTCAAGCATTCTCTTTGTACCGATTCTGCAGTAGTTGCACTTGCCGCACGACTCGTCGCGAGTGAAATTCAGGAAGTATCTCGCCATATCCACCATGCAGGTATCTTCATCCATTACGATCATACCGCCTGAACCGACGATAGCTCCTGTCCTGTTTATATCCTCATAAGTTACAGGAGTGTCAACCAGACTTGCCGGAATACAGCCGCCTGAAGGTCCGCCCATCTGTACTGCCTTGAATTCACGGTCATTCTTAATTCCTCCGCCGATGCCGAAGATTACTTCCCTGATCGTCATTCCCATCGGAACCTCGACCAGCCCGCCCTTCTTGATTTTGCCTGCCAGTGCGAACACCTTGGTTCCCGGTGATTTCTCTGTACCGAAGTCTGCAAAAGCTGCCCCGCCGTTATAGATGATCCACGGTACGTTTGCCAGCGTTTCTACATTGTTGATATCTGTAGGCTTCTGCCAGTACCCTTTTTGTGCAGGGAACGGCGGCTTAAGCCTCGGCATCCCGCGTTCGCCTTCCAATGAAGCGATAAGAGCAGTTTCCTCGCCGCACACGAAAGCGCCTGCACCGGCCTTGATCCTGATGTCAAAATCAAATCCGCTTCCGAAGATGTCCTTTCCCAGGAAGCCCTTCTCTCTGGCCTGTGCCATGGCAATTTCCAGTCTCTTTATTGCCAGCGGATATTCCGCGCGGCAATAGATGACACCTTCTGTTGCACCCATCGCATATCCGCCTATGATCATGCCTTCGATGAGGGAATGAGGGTCGCCCTCCAGAACGGATCTGTCCATAAATGCACCCGGGTCGCCTTCGTCAGCATTGCAAACCAGATACTTCTGATCTCCTCTGTTTTCTCTGGCGGCATTCCACTTGAACCATGTCGGGAAGCCTGCACCGCCTCTGCCTCTCAGACCTGAAATCTTTATCTCCTCAATAACCTGTTCCGGCTTCATTTCCTTCAGCACTTTTTCTATTGCCTTGTATCCGTCTGCCGCCAGATAATCTTCAATGTCTTCAGGATTGATCACTCCGCAGTTTCTGAGCACTACCCTCTGCTGCTTCTCAACAAACTGCTTGTCCTCATCTGAAATCGCCTGTTCTGCTACAGGTTTTCCTCCTGCCAGATGACCCTCAACGATGGCTTCAACCTTGTCAGGCTGAACCTTGACATATCTCGTCAGTTCGCCGTTATCTTCATATATGTCCACAATCGGCTCCAGGTAGCAGGTTCCCACGCAGCCCGTAACCGATACGGGAATGTCCAGACCCTTTGCCGCAATCTGCTTTTCAAATTCAGCAGCGGTCTTTCTGGCTCCGGTGGCAACACCACAGCTGCCCTGTCCTATTACAACTCTCATGCTGTTACCTCCTTATCCTCTCGCTCTTATTTCGTCAATGACTGCCTTCGCGGAATCCTTAGTAAGGTTTCCATATGTTTCGTCGCTATCAACGCTCTTTACCATCATTACAGGAGCCAGCGAGCAGCATCCCAGGCATGCCACATTATTCAATGTAAACAGCCCGTCTTCCGTTGTTTCACCGTCCCGGATGTTCAGATGTTCGCATATGGCTTCTTCGATCAGGTCAGCCCCGTTTACATGGCATGCGGTGCCTTTGCAGAGCATAATCAGATATTTGCCGATAGGCTGAAGTCTGAACTGTGCGTAGAATGTCGCTACGCCGTAGATCTTTGCCGGCTTGATGCCCGTGCATTCGGAAATGTAGTTTATGGCATCTACGGAAAGATAGCCATAGATTTCCTGAGCCTTCTGCAGAATCGTAATCAGACTGCCCGGCACCTTGGCATACTGCTCAAGTGTCGGTGCCAGTTCCGTAAACTGTGCAGCTCGAGCACTCTCGCAGTTGCAGTTGCAAGCTTTTTCACTCATTTTGATGTCCTCCCATAACTTGTTATTGATTTGTCATTAACCAATTTTTATTTAAATAAATATTAGCACAAGAAAATCTTGTATACAATATCCACGGTTTCAATTCCAATGTTTTTTTGCATACACAATAATCTCCTTGTACCGGATTGATTGTACCAATTTCAATACAAAAAGTCCATTGTTTGACCCTATGTATACATTATTTATTTATGAGATACAGCCCCGCCATGCATACTGCAATTCCCGCGATCTTCGTCATGGTGATCGATTCCTTAAACATCAGATATCCCACAAATACCAGCACGCCTGCGAGTATAATAGACTTTACTATATAGCCGGTATTCACATTCCACCCTGCTCTGTACATGAAGATATTTCCGATTTCCAGCCCGACAATGGCAATTCCGAAAACGAATACAGTCCAGTTGGCTCCATGCCATTCCCGGATCAGATTCCCTCCTTTACTGCTTATCTCGTAAAGTATGAAGCTCAGCACAGCGCCTACCCCATAGGTTATAACCAGCCCCGCATAGGGGTTGAGCGTGCCGGGCATCGATTTTGCACATATCTGATAAAACACATCTGCTCCTACGGCCAGAAGAATAGGCCACATCATCTGGATCATTTTTCCCTCCTATAACACAAAGGCCACCTCTCCCCGGAGGTGGCAATCTCAAATCGTTTCGGATCCTGACTTCTCACACATTCATTATCAACTGTCTATGCCGTTTTTGTCAACTTCTTCCTGCCCCTGAACAGTGATTTAATATCCACTTCCATTATGAGGATGGAAGCCAGCATCAGGAACGCACCGAAATATGCTCGCGGCAAAAGCCTCTCACCCGCAAAGATGAAGGCAACGCTCCCTGCGAAAACCGGCTCCAGCGCGAAAATAATTCCCACATGAGTCGCCGTTGTATACTGCTGTGCAATAGCCTGCACAACGAATGCGACACCTGTGCAGAATATGGACAGGAAAATCACCGAGATCCAGCAGCCCGTACTCTGTGGCAGACACGGAGTTTCAAAGATAAATGCAAGTACAAGCATCCATCCTCCGGTAAATCCCAGCTGGTATACGCCAATCTGGAAAGCGTCAACCTCTTCATGGGCAACCGCAGTCTCCGTAATCAGAAGATCGATACCGTATGCGAACCCACACATAAGACAAAGCCAATCGCCGAGTGCGATGTGAAATTCTCCATTCAGGCTCATGAGTGCCACGCCTGTTGTACAGAGCACTATAACCAGCGCCAGCTTCCTGTCGGGAACCACCTTTTTAAATACAAAAGCAAGTATCGGTGTGAATACGGTGGAAGTCGCACAGAAAAATCCGGCATTTGACTGGCTGGTATACTTAACGCCATAAGTGGCTCCCAGATATACAATAACCAGTGAAAGAGAAATGAGAAATGCATACTTGAGAGTGATCTTATTCACATTCTTTATTTTTTTGAACGCGATAAGAGCGGCTACAGCAAAAGCCCCCAGAAATCTATACGCGTTCAGCGTAAGAGGATCCATTTCGTCCAGACAAAGATCCATCATGTAGTAGGATACACCCCAGCAAAGAGTTACCAGTACAAGCATCATATCCGCTTTAAGTTGTATGTTGGTTTTTTTTATCGACATCTGTAATTCCCTCAAAAATATGACAAAATGACTGCCATGTTGTGCTCATTAAATTCCCGCTATGAAGTATTCAAGTGCCAGCTGAGCCGGCATCAGACCCGTCTTGATATTCAGTTCGACCTCGTAGGCGGAAGTCAGTATTCTCCTCAGTTCTCTGCGCCCGAATCTGCTGCCCGTTTCAAGAGCCTTCCGGATTCTGAATTCGTGAACCTTTTCTGTCTTCTTCAGTTCCTTTTGGATGGCAGGCAGACTCAGACCGGATTCTTTCAGCTCGCAGGTTTCAAGCATCAGCTCAAGCTGTTTCGTAATCATCGCGAGAAGCTGAAATTCGCTGCTTCCGTCAACAAGCAGATTGTGCAAAAGCCTGAAGGCCTCATCCTTCCTGTTCCTGCTTATCGCATCTATCATGGCGAATATATTGTTCTCCGGATTTACGGTAAGAGCACTCATCACATCATCCGGCAGTATTTCCGGATTCCCACCGGAATGGGCAATTATCTTCTTCAAATCATTTTCCAGATTAAAAAGCCCGTAGTCAATGTTTTTGTTCCCATAGCCGCCTTCGCGGACAATGAGAGATACGATACCCGGGCGGTACTGCTTGCCGCCGGCTTTAAAGCGCTTCTCGATGAACCCACGGAGCCGAGCGTCGTCCAGCATATCAAAATCATAGACCCCCTCAGCACCGAAAGCCTTGTATACCGCAGACCTCCTGACTGCAGTCTCATCCCGTGAATCCGTCTGTCTTGCAGCGGTCATGAGCAGAAGCATGTCGGATAAGTTTTTACCCGCATTCCGGTCGTTCATCTCCGCAATGTAATCAGCCAGCTTCGCTGCATCATCCTTTCCCTCGAATGCCTTGGGCATTTTGCCCTTCGAGTCAAAAAAATCGGGCAGACAAACCACCTTCCGTTCAGAGATGAGCGGCATAGTTTCCATGTTTTCAACTATGTCATTGAATGTGACCCTTTCTCGCTCCAGCCTTACAAGATCGATAGCCCTGCCGGCCTCACCTGTGAATCTTACGGCGAGATCTTTCCCGTAATGGTGAACGAGATATTCCTCTGTTCCGCATAGCAAAACAGCGGGAGGGATCCTGCCCTCCCTGATATCCTTCTCAATTCTTATAAATGCGTGTTCGCCCTTTTCTCTCATACCGGCACATTATAACACAAAGGGCCGCCCATATGCGGCTCTTTGTCATAATTATTATGGATTTCTCAAACTTAAAGCGGTTCAACATCCGTGATTGTCGGGTGATCCCACCATTCAACGAATTCCTTAACAGGAGGCTGATTTTCATAATACGGGTCATCCCATACTATTCTTCTTTCAACAGTAATTTCCAGTTCCTCGGCGTATTCGAGATACTTGTCGTTTGCTTCTTCCGAAAGCTCTGCCGATGAGATGAATCCGGTCTGTCCCTCCAGCTCATCATTTACAAAGAGCTTTGTGAACATGAATCCGCCCTGTCCTGTCAGATACTGTTCGCCCGTTACACCGAACTTCTCAAAGGATTCAACCATGCCGGGCGCCGACAGATGCGATTCAACTCTAACCGGTTTACCATCCTTCTTGCCCATGGCTTCCACTACGAATGCACCTGTATCCGATACGAGACCCTCGTCGAGGATCCCCTTGATTTCATGTGCGAACTTAGGAGGCTGCGGCAGGAATTTCAGTATCATTTCGTGCGTGTTGACCATCTGTCCGTCCAGTTCTACCGGATCTCTTTTGAGAAGCCCTGCTCTTGCCAGAGGCTCTGCGAATTCGATACCAACTCCGCCATACTTGAAATAGGCGTTCTTACATCCCTTGAACAGCTCATCCGCTCTCAAACCCACATAGAAAGGCTCATCGTGGGCGTGCTCTACGAATCTTACAGGATATCCCACATAGTCATATGTTCTTTCGATCGGGAGTGAGAAAGGCTTGGTGTTAACCATCTTGCCGTCGATCCATGCCACCGGCAAGTCGTCCATATCGTTAAGAGCGGTTACAGGTGACCACCAGTAAGGCTGGAATCTCTTCGCCTCTACGCCTTCATATACATTCATGAAAATCGTGTCGCATTCGTCGATATCCTTCATCGTATCTCTTGCCACTACGCACATAGTTCCCGGTGCAGAACCTGTTCCCATGATCCCCAGAAGCCCTGCTTCCTTGAATTTCTTATTGTAATCGCCGAGAAGTCTGTACATACATTTTTCC
>JAUMVV010000003.1:9695-45672 GCA_030529985.1 Bacillota bacterium | reverse complement strand
AGATTCCTGAGCAGATGTTCCTGTTTGCGGGGAGCATAGACGAAGTAGTCGACAAATACGAAAAGAGCAAGGCATAGGACAGTCAGCCTGCGGAGGCTGCGGCTGCGATCATTGCCTTCGGTATTCGAATTACAGCGTGGCAAGTCGGCGGAGTCGATATGCCGATTCATTTTGAAAGAGGGAAACGATGAACAGTTTCAGATTGGAAGTGATGACCCCATCGAAGAGATTTTACAGCGGTGAGGTTGAACAGATAATAGTGACGACCCTTGAGGGTAAAGAAGGCTTCATGGCAGAGCATGAATGGACCTGCAAGATTCTGGATGCAGGCGAATTCAGGATAAGAGAGGCTGATGCTCCGGAGGGAGAATGGCTGCACGCTTCTGCAGCAGGCGGATTTCTTGATATGAAGGAGGACGCGGTAATATATTTCGATGCAGTTGAATGGGATAAAGGCCCTGAAAAGCGTAAATCCCGTCAAATCACACAGGAAAAGCTTAAATAAGCCAAGGAGGATACACTATGTACAAATGGTTAGGCATTAACGCAGCAAGCCCTGAAAAGGCCAAGATAAGCGTTATGGGAATTCCCTTTGACGGAGGACAGACTCAGGAGCCGGGAGCTGCCAAGGGACCTGCGAAGGTAAGAGAATTCGCTGAGAAATTCATGCCGAGTGCGACGGATGACTGGCATGTTCTGGGAGAGAGCCCTATCATCTATGATTTCGGCGATGTAAACATGAGAGGAACATGGGGCGAAAGCTTTGCCAGAGTTGAAGACGAAGCGATGAGAGTGATGAAATACGGGAACTTCAATCTGTTTCTCGGTGGAGACCACTCGGTTACGATCCCGCTTCAGAAGGCCTTCGGAAGAACTAATACGGGAAAGAAGATAGGTATCATCCACTTTGACGCTCACATGGAGCTGTGCGACTGCTACGACGGCAAGATCTGGTCGCACGCGAATACTGCCAAGAGAGCTTTGGATGATGTTGTGGATGCAGAGGATATCCTTTTTCTGGGTATTCGTGCAGCGGAGGATGAGGAAGTTGAACTGATAAGGAGAAACAAGGACATAACTGTTATTTCTGCAACGGATATGTTCCACAAGGGTTTCTCCGACTGCTGTCAGACAATATACAGCAAGTTCAAGGATTATGACTGCCTTTACTTCACGCTGGATATAGGCGTGCTGGATCCTGCCTTTGCACCGGCAGTAGGAACACCGGTATCAGGCGGAATTACATCGAGAGAGCTTATTGAGTTTGTCAGATTTATCGTAAACAATCTGCCTGTAACGGATATGGACATCGTGGAAATGGCTCCGCCTCTTGACATAAATGATGTTACCTGCTGGGCGGCACTGAGAATCATAGAAGAGGTATTCTCGATTATTGACAGGAAGTGCGAGGACGCTAAAGAGAACGAAGAGGATTACGAATAGAAGCAGGTGCCGACATTGCATTAAATATGAGCTCCGTTCAGGGGCTCTTTGTCTATGCAAAAGCAGACGGGATAATATATAATATGAGTATGAAGCAGCATTTTATTATTGATAAAGACGATTTCGGGATGGCCGGGGAAGCCTCAAGCACGGTGAAGAGGACACTGACAAAGCTGGGAGCTCCGCCGCCGATAATAAAGCGCGTCGCGATAGCTATGTACGAGGCGGAGATAAACGCATTTATCCACGGCGGGGGCGGAGAAGCACAAGCCGAAATTGATGATGAGAAAATCAGCATAATCGTGAAGGATCAGGGCAAGGGTATAGCTGACCTCGATCTTGCAATGCAGGAGGGCTGGTCCACCGCAGATGAAGAGGTGCGGCGGATGGGATTCGGTGCCGGAATGGGTCTTCCGAACATCGAGAAGAATACTGACGAGCTGGAGATAATAACAGGTCCCGGCATAGGCACTGAAGTCCGCATGACGATCAATTTACACAAACAGAAGGAGAAGGAGCGAGGAAATGAAAGTTGATAATCTGGTAAGAGAGCTAAAGCTTGAGAGGCTGACAGAGAATGACATTGACAGGGAAATAACAGATGTATATATCGGGGATCTTCTCAGCGTAGTGATGAGCAGGTGTGAGGAAGGAAATGTCTGGGTAACGGTTCAGACACATATGAACATTGTTTCAGTGGCAGACCTGAATGATGTCGCATGTATTATCATCGCGGGAGGAACACAGGTCGAGGACAGTCTCATTCAGAAAGCCGACGAATGCGGAGTTTGCATTCTTTCAAGCGAAATGGAAAGCTATGAGCTGGCATGGAAGCTCCACGAGGTGCTGAAATGATAACATATGACCTGCATGTGCACAGCTGCCTTTCGGCTGATGCTGATGATGACATGACACCGGTTAAGGTGATAGACAGAGCTATTGCCAACGGGCTGGATATAGTAGCAATCACAGACCACAACTCCATCGAAAACCTCCAGGCGGCAAACGATTACCTGAAATATGAGCTGGGAGGAGGAATAACTTTTATCCCGGGAATTGAGGTGGAATCGGCGGAAGAAGTTCATCTGGTATGCCTCTTTCCGGACATCTTTTCGGCAATAAGAATGGGGACCATAGTAGGTAAGAATCTCCATGACATGAGAAACAAGCCGAAGAAACTGGGGCACCAGTATGTCTGCGACGAATTTGGAGAGGTGGTTTATGAGGATGACAAGCTCCTGCGTTTTCCCACCAAGATGACGATCGAAGAAATACTCTTCGCCGCCAGGCAGATGAAGGGTGTGGCTTTTTATGCGCATCTCGAAAGCAAGGCCTATAGCGTGCTGTCCGTACTGGGTTCACTTCCGGTATTTCCGCAGGCCAAGGCACTGGAATTTACAAACAGCGATAAGGGGAGAGCATTTGCACAGAAGCAGAGAGAGAAGTATGACAAGTTTTACCTGTTCTCATCGGATGCCCACAGCCTTGACGGGATAAATACGAAGGAAAACAGTGAGGATCTTGAAGAGTATGCCGATGCATTTAGAGACGATGAAGGCAATATTTCAGCCGACAGATTTATCGGCTGGCTGAGAAGCTTTGAAGGTGTATAGAAATAAAGATGAAGCTGCGAAAGATTCTTTTACAACTAAATGCCGGGGAACTCTATACCAATGAGGAATTGATGGAAAGAGAGTATTCCTATGCCGTTGCAACCGATATGATGAGCAATGTGATGCTGGGGAATGTTGATGACAGCATTCTGATAACCAGCCTTGTAAATCCGCAGGTTATCAGGGCATCTGAGATGATGAACATCTCGTCCATCATCATAACCGGGGGGAAGACCGTAGATGAGTCGATGATCGAGTTGGCAGAGAACAGAAATATTGCACTGGCAACCACCGAACTGCCCACTTTCACAGTCTGCGGGAAGCTGCATAATCTCGGGTTGACAGAGGGACCTACAACTGAGGCAACGGAGAACATCACTTCGATACTTCCCATAGATGAACGCTGCAAGGGCTGCGTTCACTGCGTAAGAATATGCCCGACTGAAGCGATAAGAATAAGAGACCGGAAGGCCAAGGTCGATCCGAAGCGCTGCATAGAGTGCGGTATGTGTGTCAAGGTCTGTCCGCGCCATGCTATGAAGCCTTTGGTTGACAGCATGGAAATAATGGAGGGCTACGATTACCGAGTAGCTATTCCTTCCAGTGCATTTCTGGGACAGTTTGAAGATGTCAAATCGAGGAACCATCTCCTTACCGCTCTGAAACAGCTGGGTTTTGATGATGTATATGAAGAAGCAATAGGCGCCGAGATAGTGAGTAACGCCACGAGAAGAAAGGTTTCGGCCGCTGCCCGTGAGGGCAGACCGCTGATATCTTCAGGTTGTCCGTCGGTTCTTAAACTGATACAGATGAGATTTCCCAATCTGATTGACCGTGTTCTGGAATACAAGCCGCCTGTTGAAATCGTTGCGGAGCTTGCACGAAAAAAGGCGGAGGAAAAGTATCCGGACAGGAAGGTGGGAGTGTTTTTCATAGCACCCTGCACATCCAAGATATCTTTCATCAAGACAAGCGAGGGTGAGGAAGAGGAGTCCCATGTGGACGGCATGATAGCGATAAGCGATGTCTACAGGCAGGTACTGACCAGGCTGAAGGATCTGAAGGACAGCGAGGTTGAAGATCTGGAGAAGACAGGGGTTACGGGACTGAGATGGACCAGCCCGGGAGGAGAAAGTCTTGCTCTGGGAACTGACAGATTTATTGCGGTGGACGGAATACCTGAAATAATTGAAATCTTCGAGCAGCTTGAGGATGAGAAGCTTGAAAATCTCGACTTCATCGAAGCCGATGCCTGTGTAGGCGGCTGCCTGGGAGGTTCCCTGACAGTGAAGGATCCGTATTCCGCCCGCGCAAATATGAAGAGGCTTGTGGACGAAGCCAAAAGGAAATACGGCGGGAGATTTCTGAACACCTGTGACAATACACACGATATAGAGAGAACGAAGAAACTGAAATACAATTCCGTCCTCCAGCTTGATGATGATCTGAAGGTGGCTCTCAAGAAAATGGAAGAGATGGGCAGGGTATTGAGAGAACTGCCGGGCATAGATTGCGGAGTTTGCGGGGCACCGACCTGCAGGGCTTTCGCAGAAGATGTTATACGCGGCACGATGCCGGAAAAGGCCTGCTTCATAAACAGAAAAAACCGGGATTTTCAATCGAAATAAATAAGATAAATATTCTCCCATCTTCAGAGATATACACGCTTGAAGTTTCAAACGCATCTTTGAAGTTGCATTTCAATTAGCAGTTAACCGGATAATACCGGATAATAAGATTATAGGCCGGCAGGCTCACTGATGGTTGGCAGAGGCAGCCATAAGGAAAATAATGTAAAAAATGGTTGACATTAGCAAACGGAGACGATATAATGCAGCTACAACCCAATGGAAATATATACCAATCATAAGGGAAAAAAGGAGGATCGAGATGTTGGAGGTGGGAAGAATGAGGTAGGAATTTGTGTAATTTGAAGGGGGAATATTAAAGGGGTTTGAAATAATTAGGGGGCTTCAATGAAGTTTCCTTTTTTCATGTATTTTGTGGTAAAATGTATTCTTAGCAAATGTCTTAAAAACCAGCGCGTAACGGAGGAAAAAACATGAATTTCAATTTCACTGAAGAGCAGGAAATGCTGAAGGCTGCTTTTGCAGAATTCGCGAAAGAGGAAATAGCACCGAAAGCCGCAGAGTGGGACGAAAGTAACCATACACCACTGGAGCTGATGCCCAAAATGGGCGAAATGGGAATACCGGGTGTGTTCGTTCCGGAGCAGTACGGCGGAGTAGGTCTGGGACATATAGAGAGGGTTGCCGCACTGGAGGAAATAGCAAGATATTCTGCAGGGCTGGCGATGATGGTGTTCACCCATCAACTGGGAATGGCGGCAATTCTGGATTACGGAACAGAGGAGCAGAAGATGAAATATCTGCCGGATATGTGTGCGGGAACATCCATATGCGGTTTGGCGGTAACAGAGCCGGGAGGAGGAAGTGATGTTGCGGGGCAGAAGACAGAGGCACAGCTTACTGACGGGCGGTGGCTCATTAACGGGCGCAAGTGCTTTATCACGAACTCTCACTGTGCAGCAGTAACTGCCGTCACCTGCAAAACGGGAGAAGATGAAAAAGGCAGAAGCACATTCTCATGCATCCTTGTGGAAGCAGGAACCGAAGGCTTCAGACCGGGAAGAGAAGAAAACAAGCTGGGATTGAGGGGTTCCATGACAGGAGAGCTTATCATGAACAATGCGAGAGTTCCTGAAGAAAATCTGATAGGCGAAGCCGGAATGGGTACGCCTATAGCAATGAAGGAGATAGGCGAGGTGGGACGAGCTTCAATGGCCGCCATCGCAACAGGCATTATCAGAGGCTGCCTTGAAGATGCGGTCAAGTTCTCAAAGGAGAGAATAGTGTACGGCAAACCGATATCGAAGCTGCAGGCGATACAGTTCCACATTGCCGAAATCAGATGCGACTATGAAGCGGCGAGACTGATGACATACCGGGCTGCCGCCCTGAAGGATGAAGGCAAACCTGCTGCCACAGAATTTTCGATGGCGAAATACTTTGCAACGGAAGCAGCATGCAGATCCTCGAGAAAACTCATAGAAATTATGGGCGGATACGGCGTCGTGAACGAATATGCCGCCGGACGGTATCACAGAGACGCGCTGGGATGCATCTCATCGGGGGGCACAAGTGAAATTCAGAAAATAATAATTGCAGGAGATACGCTTAAGAAATTCTGATGAGGATATTAGTACTGGTAAAACCGGTTCCCGATCCGGAAAAATACAATGAGCTGCAGATAGACAGGGAGACAAAGCGGCTGATGCGTGAGGGCGTTCCCACGGTAATAGATCCGGCGAGTAAAAGCGCGCTTGAAGCGGCGCTGGTTCTCCGTGATGAGAGAAATGCAGCCGGGGAAGAGAGCAGTATCACAGTGCTTTCAATGGCACCTGATTTCAGCAGAGACAAACTGGTGGAATGTCTCGCCATGGGAGCTGATAAAGCCTGTCTGCTCAGCGACAGAGCTTTTGGCGGAGCAGATACCTACGCTACATCTTTTGTTCTGGCGGCGGTAGTAAAGAAGCTGTCCGCCGACGAGGGGCAGGACTTCGATCTTATTCTTGCAGGCAATGAAAGCGCTGACGGAGCAACTGCACAGGTCCCCGTGCAGCTTGCGGAATGGCTGGGGATAAGCCACATCAGCAGAGTGTGCGGAATTGCAGCGGAAGGCAAAAGGCTTCGGGTGATAAAGAAAAGCGAAGACGAGCTGCTCACATTCGAAGGAGAGGGACAGATCGTCCTTGCCGTTACGAGAGATATAAACAGACCCCGACTCATCAATGCCATGGGCATAGTAAAAGCGAGAAAGAAGCCTCTCACAATATGGACGAACGAGGAGCTGAAACTGGATGAAGATGCTGTCGGGCTCAAGGGTTCTCCCACACAGCCGGGCAGGCTTATCACGCCGGATCTCAGCAGGAGCGGACAGCCGCTGACAGCTGGTGCCGATGCCGGGGCAGAGGATGCTGCAAAGGCAATACTTTCGCTTTTGAAAAAGGAGGGCTTCTGATGAAAAAAATAATGATTTTTGATCAGGGGAATCCCGTCTGCAGGCAGCTTCTCGAAAAGGCGGGAAGCCTTTTTGGGGATGGCGCCGAATACATCATGGTAAGAGTAAGGGAGAACCACAATGTGGCTATCGAAGCTCTGGAGCATGTTATCGGAGAGGAGAGGCCGGAACTGGTTCTGATAGGGGCAACAGCTCTGGGTGAGGAGGTCGCTCCCGCTTTGGGAGTCAGGCTTGGAACCGGAGCGGCGGCTCATTGCGTGGACATAAAAATCTGCGAAGATGGAAAGACCGCATTCATGGTTCCCGCCTTTGGCGGAAAGGTTATAGGAGAGATCTTCATCCCCGATGCCGGCCCGGGCAGACCCGCCATAGCCACGGTCAAACCGGGAACATTTGAAGAACGGGAAAGCAAACGCAAATGCAGGATAATAGATATTGACCATGAGATAACAAAAGGGATGAACTTCCCGGCAGCGGGCAGGGGAGGCAGCTTCTCCCTGACGGGCAGGGAGAGGAGAAAGCACTCCGCAGGCGATCTGTCGAAGGCTCAGCTCATATTCTGCGGGGGATACGGAACAGGCAGCCGTGAAAACTGGCAGAAAATCGAGAAGCTTGCTGAGAAATTCGGCGGAGCGGCAGGGTGTACCAGACCTGTCGTTGACATGGGTTGGGGTCCGGATGAGGATTCTATGATAGGTACCAGCGGCAGGACGGTCAAACCGAAGGTATACATCGGCTTCGGAATATCCGGTGCCGCACATCATATCTGCGGGATCAAGGATGCGGATATAATAATAAGCATAAACAATGACAAGAATGCTGAGGTCTTCGCGGCTTCAGATTATACGGGAGTATTTGATGCAGAGGCGGTCATAGACGCACTGCTGGGAGAGGAGAATATATGAGAAGAAACAATCCGGATATTTCATTCATATTACTTATAGTACTGCTTGCAGCGAGTTCACTGCGAAGCGGAACTTTTGCAGATCCGAAAGCGTGGCTGCTCGATAAACTGCTGCTGGTGCCGGCAATCATAATAGGTCTGTCGATGCACGAGTTTGCCCACGCTGCTGTGGCGGACAGGCTGGGAGATAATACGCCGAGACTGCAGGGAAGAGTGACGATAAACCCTCTGGCTCACATCGACTGGATAGGACTTGCCGCACTGTTCTTCTGCGGTTTCGGATGGGGGCAGCCGGTACAGATAAATCCGTTTAATTTCAAAAACAGGAGAAGAGATGAGCTGCTGGTTTCTCTGGCAGGAGTGGTAATGAATCTCATTCTGGCAGTATTGTTTGCGGTAGTAGCCAAGGTGGTGATTATGGCAGCGGGACCGGTTTGGCTGACAGATACCACGCCGGGCACGGGAATATGGACCATAATTATTTACATCGTACAGATAAATCTGGTTCTCATGATATTCAACCTGATACCTTGCCCGCCGCTTGACGGCTTTAACATAGTCGCCAATATTATAGGTTTTGCGCAGACGGAAAAATACTGGAGCATTTACAGATACGGGAACTGGATCCTGGTGGCTCTGATCCTGTTCGGAATTACCGGACTCATCATTACGCCGTGTGTGAGCTTTTTCATGAATTTATTCAGAGCATTTATATTGCTGTGATCAACAGCAGCTCATTATTAAGGAAACAACTGACTATTACAGCTACAGGGAAAATAAATGGGAAGAACAGACTACCTCGACAAACTGAATGACAAACAGAGGGAAGCGGCCATGAACACGGAAGGACCGCTTCTCATTCTCGCCGGTGCGGGAAGCGGCAAGACCGGCACCATGACCTGCAGGATCGCATATCTTATCCGGGAGCTGGGGGTACACCCCTACAACATCCTTGCCGTGACCTTCACGAACAAGGCGGCGAAAGAAATGAGAGACAGAGTGCAGGAGCTCATAGGCGAAGGCGTCAGCATGTGGCTGCTCACATTTCATTCGGCATGCCTCAGAATTCTCAGGTATCACGCGGAACTGCTGGGCTACGGACGGGATTTCACGGTATACGATCCCACCGACCAGAAGGCCGTGGTAAAGAGAATATGCAAAGACCGGGGAATAGATACTAAAAAATACCCGCCGAATTATTTCCTAAGCAGGATATCTCACTGCAAAGAGCAGAGAGTATCGCCGGGGGAATACAGCAGGATCACAGGCGGCGATTACATAGATCGGATGATAGGGGAGGTCTACGGGAAATACGAGGAGGTTCTGAGGAAGAACAACGCTATGGATTTCGATGACCTGCTTCTGAAGACCGTGGAGCTCTTCGAAAAGGAAGAGGAAGTTCTGCTGAAATACCGGAACAGGTTCAAATACATTATGGTGGACGAATATCAGGACACCAACATGATACAGTACAGATTCGTGAAGCTGCTGGCCGATGCCCGTGACGAACAGGGTAATCCGCGGAGAAATATCTGTGTGGTGGGTGATGATGACCAGTGCATTTACCAGTGGAGAGGAGCTGACATCAGAAACATCCTGGAATTTGAAAAGGATTTCCCGGGAGCGAAGGTCGTCAAACTGGAGCAGAACTACAGATCCACCGCCAACATTCTGGCGGCGGCTCATTCCGTAATAGAGCACAACCGCGGCCGAAAGGGCAAGAAGCTCTGGACGGATGCAGGAGACGGAAGCAGGATCACATACTTCAGAGCCGATGACGAGAGAGAGGAAGCCGGCTACATCGCAAGCGAGATCAACCGCATAGGAGGCGACTACAAAAATTTCGCCATACTTTACAGAACCAACGCGCAGTCCAGAACCTTTGAAGAGGCTCTCTCGAAAAGGGAAATACCCTACAGGGTTCTCGGAGGTCTGAGATACTACGACAGGAAGGAAATCAAGGATATCATGTGCTATATGCGCCTGGTTCAGAACAGAGCGGACGATCTGGCACTGGTGAGAATAATAAACGAACCGAAGAGAGGAATTGGAGGCAGGACAATCGAAAAACTGCAAAACAAGGCTGCGGATACGGGGCAGAGTCTCTTCGATGTGCTGCTGGACGGAGAAACCATATCTCAGTTAAGCTCGAAGGCTGAAGAGGGGATAAAATCCTTTGCCGGAATAATCGAATCCTACGGAGCCGAAAAGGAAAACATGAGGCTGTCAGATCTCTATGACGGACTGCTGATCAATTCCGGATACCTCAAGGCGCTTGAGGTTCAGAATACCATAGAGGCGCAGAGCCGCATCGAGAACCTGATGGAATTCAAATCGGTTATCTGCGATTATGAGGAAGAGGATCCCAACATGGGACTTGCGGAATTCATGGAGAGGATAGCTCTTCTGGCCGATGTGGACAATCACGATTCGGAGGAAAATGCAGTGGTGCTCATGACCCTTCACAGCGCCAAGGGGCTGGAGTTTCCATATGTTTTCATGCCGGGAATGGAGGACGGACTGTTCCCGGGATGGAAGGCCTTCGACAGACCCGACGGGCTGGAGGAGGAGAGGAGGCTCTGCTATGTGGGAATAACCAGAGCGAAGGAACGCCTCTGGATGACCGGTGCCGTGATGAGAACGCTTTACGGCAAGACGGACTACACCCGGGAATCCGTCTTCCTGCGTGAGCTGGACAGCAGGCTGATAGAGGGAGACGGGATATACGAAAAGAAAGTAATTCAGACGGCGGGAGCCTTCAGTGACGGCGCGGCGGCAGACAGGCCATTCAAGCCTTTTGACCTGCTGAGGTATGCGCAGCAGCAGACAAAGAAGAAGGTGGCGGCGATGGAACAGGCCGCCGGAGAGAGTTTTCAGAGGGGCGACAGGGTCGTTCACGAGAAATTCGGCGAAGGGATAGTGCAGGAAGTTGAGGGCAAGGTTATCAGAGTCGAATTTGCAGATGGGACAAAGAAGCTGGCTCTGGGTTTCGCAAATATCAGGAAGCTATGAGAAAGAGAATCGAAGAACTTGTTAAAAAACTCAATGAAGCGTCAAAGGCTTATTACCGGCAGGACAGGGAGATTATGTCCAACCGGGAGTATGACAGGCTTTATGATGAGCTGGTCAGCCTGGAGAAGGAGAGAGGAATAGTGCTGTCCACCAGTCCGACGGTGAATGTGGGCTATGAGGTGGTAAGCAGCCTCCCGAAGGAGAGACACCCCTCCCCCATGCTTTCTCTGGACAAGACCAAGGAAGTATCGGAGCTGGAGAGCTGGCTGGGAGATAAGCAGGGGCTGCTTTCCTGGAAGCTGGACGGGTTGACAGTGGTGCTCACATACGAAGGCGGAAGCCTGGTCAAGGCGGTGACGAGAGGCGATGGAATAACGGGGGAAGTGATTACGGCAAATGCCAGAACCTTCGAGAATATCCCCCTTACTATACCTGAAAAAGGGCAGGTAGTGATTCGCGGCGAAGCGGTCATCAGCTACGGCGACTTCGAAAGGATAAATACTGACGGAAGTTACAAGAACCCCCGAAATCTGTGTAGCGGGTCGGTGCGCCAGCTTAACAGCGAGGTGACAGCGGCGAGGCATGTCCGGTTTTATGCCTTTTCACTGGCTAAAGGTAAAGAGCTTGCCTACCGCCACCAGCAGATCGAATGGATGAATAGCCAGGGCTTCGCAACTGTGGAGAATGCGGCGGTAGACCGGGAAAATATCGCAAAGGCAGTACAGAACTTCGCGGACAGGATAGGTGATTTCGAGATACCATCGGACGGACTGGTTCTGATATATGATGATATAGCATACGGCAGATCTCTGGGAACGACAGCAAAATTCCCGCGGGATGCGATTGCATTCAAGTGGGCCGATGAGCTTGCGGAGACAGAGCTTAAGGAGGTAATATGGAATGCCTCAAGAACGGGTCTGATAAATCCCATTGCCGTTTTCGAGCCCGTTGAACTGGAGGGAACAACGGTGAGCCGTGCCTCCGTTCACAACCTGAGCATCGTAGAGGAGCTGAAGCTCGGCATAGGCGACAGGATCAGCGTGTACAAGGCGAACATGATCATCCCGCAGATCGCGGAGAACAGGACAGGGAGCGGAACGGTAAAGCCGCCGGGAAACTGCCCGGTATGCGGAGAAGCTACGGAGATCCGCGACGAGAAGGGAATCAGAACTCTGCACTGCCCCAATCCCGGATGTCCTGCCAAGAAGGTGAAAGCTTTTACTCATTTTGTCAGCAGAAATGCCATGAACATAGAGGGACTTTCGGAGAACACCCTGGAGAAGCTAATAGATGAGGCAATAATAAAAACACCGGCCGATATTTTCAGGATGGGCAGATGGCGGGAACATATCGTGGCCATGGAGGGCTTCGGTGAAAAGTCCTTTGAGAAGCTGACCGCAGCGGCGGAAAAAGCCGGTCACACTACGCCGGCAAGACTCCTCTATGCCCTCGGGATCCCCAATATAGGGGTTGCCAATGCGAAAATGATAGCAGGAGCCTGCCGAAACAGCTGGGAGGACATCCGGGATCTGGATGAAGCAGCTCTCGTGAAGATAGAAGGTATCGGAGATACAATGGCGAAGGCCTATGTGGATTTTTTCGCAAAGGCAGATAACAGGGCTATGGTGGAAGAGCTTATGCCTCTTCTGGATATTGATGAAAGCTTCGAGGAATCCGGCAGCAGGCTGGAGGGCAAAAGCTTTGTGATAACGGGAAGTCTGGAACACTTTGAAAACAGAGATGCCTGCAAAGAGAAGATCGAAGAGCTGGGAGGTAAGACGGCAGGCTCTGTGAGCGCCCGAACCGACTACCTGATAAACAACGACATTATGTCAAACTCATCAAAGAACAAAAAAGCCAAGGAGCTTGGTGTGAAAATTATTACTGAAGCGGAATTTTTGGAGATGATAAAGTGAAACTGCCAATAGGGAAACTGGACAGCGATCTCCTCAGGGAGATAGTCTTTGACAAAATAAAATACAGAAGCGATGAGGTGAAGGTGAGACCCGGCATAGGTGAGGACTGTGCTGTTATGGATTTCGGAAGCTGTGACTGCATCATGTCAACGGATCCCATCTCATCAGCGGTCAGCGACATCGGCAGGCTGGCTATCCACATAACCTGCAACGACATAGCATCAAACGGAGTACAGCCTCTGGGGATAATGCTGGCATGCATGCTCCCCGATGGAACAACGGCGGAGGATGTTGAACAGATAATGGAACAGGCTGCAGAGACAGCGGCGGCGCTGGAGGTGGAAATAATCGGAGGGCACACTGAAATAACGGCTGCTGTCAAACAGCCTGTTATCGTATCCACGGCGGTAGGCAGATGCCTTTCGGGAGAGTGTCAGAGCGGCGATGAAATGGAGCCGGGAGATTACATTATGGTCAGCAAATCGGTAGGTCTGGAGGGCAGCGGGATAATCGCAGCCGATTATCCGGACAGGCTGGAGCTTACCGACGGAGAGCTTGAGCGAGCCAGGTCATTTCTCGAAATGACCGGTGTGGTTCCCGAAGGGGTCACCGCAGGAAGAGTGGGAACCCACGGAATGCATGACATTACAGAGGGAGGTATTCTGGGAGCAGTATGGGAAATGTGCCAGATCTCCCACAAGGGTGCAGAGGTCTGGGAGGAGGCAATACCGCTTGAGCCGGAAACGGTGAAGATATGCAGCCAGTGCGGGATAGATCCATTCCGACTGATATCCAGCGGCTCTATGGTGATAATAGTACCGAAGGACAGGCTGGAAAAGATGGAGAAGGCCATGGCCGCAGAAGGTATTAAAGCGACGGTCATCGGAAGGATCATGGAAGAATCCGAGGGTATCTATATGGTCTCACGCACCGTAACCTGCGGAGCCGCGGGCAAGGGCCGCATAAGAACCAAAATAGATCCGCCTTATGCGGATGAAATATACAAGGTGGTGAAATAACAGTGGCAAGACACCTTCTTTTCCCGGCACTGCTGCCCGGAATACTGATAATAATTTACATCTTCAGGAAGGACAAGGTCGAGCATGAACCCTGGAGTCTCATAATCAGACTGCTGGTTCTGGGAGCGGCATCATGTTTTCCGGCGATGCTTCTGGAGACATTTATCAGCAGTGCCGATCCGGGGTATCCGGAGGGGAGCATTGAATACGCCCTGTTCACAGCCTTTTTGGTGGCGGGTCTGTGCGAGGAGCTCTGCAAGTTCCTGCTTCTCAGACTGGGATCATGGAAGAACAGGAATTTTGATTACAGGTTTGACGGCATAGTTTACGGTGTTGCGGTGGCGGTCGGCTTTGCCCTTCTTGAGAATGTTATGTATGTGGCTCAGGGAGGTTTGGAGACTGCTCTGATGAGAGGGGTTTTGGCAGTTCCTCTCCACGCATTCTGCGGAGTGTTTATGGGAATATTCTACGGTGCCGCCAAGAAGAACAGCATAATGGGACAGAGAGGAAAGATGCGGGGAAGTATCTTCATGGCACTTATCGTACCCATAATCATCCACGGGATCTATGACACGCTGGCATTCATGCAGACCGAGGCGGCCAGTCTCCTGCTGCTTGCCTTCGTGGTCTTCATGTATATAATAGCGATCAAATATGTGAAGAAATTCTCAAGGGAGGACTGGAAAGCCAGCTTCTATACAGACACGCTGTCAGACCTTCCTCTTGACGGCAAAAATCAAAGATAATATAATTAAGAAGAAACAGAAAAGGATTGCCCTCTGATGGTTCCGCATGCATGGTTTGGGTCCTGCGCAATGGGATGCCGTGAACCTTGTCAGGTCCGGAAGGAAGCAGCAATAAGCGGAAGTTCTTATGTGCCGCAGAAAAGCCTTCTCCAACGCCTGCGGGATCATCAGAGGGCAATTCGGTTTTTATGGAGATAGTGATGTATCAGGCTCTTTATCGTGCCTACAGACCGGAAACCTTCGATGAAGTTCTGGGTCAGGAGCACATAGTCAAAATCTTAAAAAACCAGATAAATACGGACAGTACAAGTCACGCCTATCTCTTCTGCGGAACCAGGGGGACAGGTAAAACCACCACAGCCCGCCTTCTGGCAAAGGGGCTGAACTGCCTTTCGGATGGAAACAGACCGTGCGGTGAGTGTGCCAACTGCCGTGCCATAAAGGAGGGTAGTTTCATCGATGTTATTGAAATCGATGCCGCTTCCAACAACGGTGTTGAAAATATCAGAGAGCTGCGGGAGAGTGTAAACTATCCGCCGGCGGCAGGCCGCAGGAAGGTATATATAATCGACGAGGTTCACATGCTCTCAACAGGAGCCTTCAACGCTCTGCTCAAGACGCTGGAGGAGCCGCCTGAATATGTTACTTTCATTCTCGCAACCACGGAAGTGCACAAACTTCCCGCCACCATACTTTCAAGGTGTATGAGGCTGGACTTTAAGCGTGTTCCCGAGAGCACCCTGATTACGGGTATGGCGGATATCTGCGAAAAAATAGGGATAGATGCCCATGAAGACGCCCTGAGGATCATTGCGGCTAATGCGGACGGCTCAGTGAGAGACGGTCTTTCGATTCTGGATCAGTGCATCTCCGGCGGTGACAGCAGCATATCTGGCAAGGATGTTCTGGAATTCCTGGGAGCGTCGGGAGACGAGGATTTCCTGGAGCTTACGGATCTGGTGAGAAAAAAGAGGAGCTCGGAGGCCATAACATTTCTGGCGGGGATCCTGTCGGATGGCAAGGATGTGAGACAGTTCATGAGGGGCTGGATCAACCATTTTCGCAACCTGCTCATGGTGAAGTTCATGAAGAACCCTCAGACTGTGGTGAACATGTCTGCGGAGAATATAGAGAGGATTTCCAGACAGGCAAAAGTGCTGGAGCCGGAGGATATAAACCGTGGGATCCTGGAGCTGTCCCGCACGCTGAATGAGGCCGGATGGTCAACTCAGCCGCGCATACTGCTGGAGCTGGCGATAGTGAAGCTGTGCATGGGAGCAGGTGAAATAAGGGAGCTGTCGGAATATGGATTTGACAGAGCTCCTTCGGCTCCGGCAAAGGCTGTATCCGCAAAGACAGGAGAAGAGCGGCGTGAGGCGGCACCTGCCGAAACGGCGGCACCGGAGACGGATAATTCGACGGCGGGAATCGAGACGGTAAAGGTGCCGGATTCACCGGCAGAATGCAAATCCGCAGCACCGGACTTACGGGCAGAGATGGATGCCGGCGCAGCACCGGACTTATCGGCATCACCGTCAGAATCTGACTCTGCGGCAGGAAGAGAGGAATTCGACTGTGATGAGATCTGGAACGAGGTTTTTGAGGACGGGGAAGCGCAGAAGGGCAGCTTTAATATCATCAGCCGCGGCGGCACGCTGACATCGATCGACGAGGACAGCTTTACCGTCGTCGTATCAAACGATGTGGCGAAGCACCATGCGGAAAACAACAGAAGCCTTCTTGAGGAGCTTATGGAGAAGCATACAGGCAAGAAAAGGAGCTTGAAAATCTGCAGGAAGGATCTTAGCGGAAGAAAAAAAAGAACAGCCGAGGAGATAGCAGCGGAGGCAGGAGAAGTGCTCGGCATAAAAGTAGATGTTGAATAGATGGCAGGAGGATACGATGGGAAGAGGAATGAAGGCAGGCAAGAGGCCTAAACAGCCGAAGATGAACAGCTCTCAGCAGATGGCACAGATGCAGGCGATGCAGAGAGAAATGGACAAGGTTCAGGCGGAAATAGAGGAGATGGAAGCTACAGCCACCTCCGGCGGCGGTGCAGTCACAGTTACCGTTACGGGGAAGAAGGAACTGAAAGACATCCTGATCCGGCCTGAGGTCGTTGATCCGGATGATGTGGAAATGCTTCAGGATCTTATCATTGCGGCGGCAAATGAGGCATTGAGACAGATGGAGGAAATTTCACAGACGGAGATGGGCAAGTTCACTTCGGGACTGGGAATACCGGGGCTGTAATATGAGCAGCTACGCCAAGCCTTTGAACAAGTTGATAAGTGAGCTGGGGAAGCTGCCGGGAATAGGCGGTAAAACCGCCCAGCGTCTGGCTTTGCATATTCTGTCCCTGAAGGATGAAGATGCTTTCGCGTTGGCAGATGCGATACGAAAGGCCAAGGAGGGAATGACCTTCTGTTCTGTATGCGGCAATCTGACGGACAATGATCCCTGTGCAATATGTTCCGACGAGCGCAGAGACAGGAGTATTCTTTGCGTTGTTGAAAGCCCGAAGGATGTTATTGCCATGGAAAAAATACGGGAGTTTCACGGCTGCTACCATGTGCTCCACGGAGTTATTTCACCTATGGATGACAAGGGTCCGGATGATATCAATTTGAAGAGTCTCATCACGAGACTCCGGGATGAGAGGATAAAGGAGCTGATAATAGCCACAAACCCTACGATAGAGGGGGAGGCGACGGCCGTTTATATCGCAAGGCTCATTAAACCCAGCGGGATAAGGGTGACGAGAATCGCACATGGGATCCCGGTTGGAGGGGATCTCGAATATGCGGATGAGGTCACACTGCTCAAGGCGATAGAAGGCCGCCGGGAGCTGTAACGGGGGAGAAACACTTATGAAGGATTTTACGAAAGAATTTAACAGTATAATTGCAGATGCGTATCACAGTCTGCTTTTGATGGAAGAAACCAAGAAGAAGTACAGCAATGCGGGGTTTTCTTTTAGAGACAGGAATACGATCACATATCTGAGACGACACGGGGAAGGAGTCAAAATCAGTGATATCGCGGAATATCTGAAAATCAGCAGACCTTCGGCAACCTCACTGGTGAAAAAGCTGGAGAGGAACGGGCTGGTGGAGAAGGTGACCGATGCAAAGAACGAGAGGAACACTCTGGTATCCCTCACGAGAAAGGGCAGGCTGTTCCATGTTTTTCAGAAAAGGTACAGAGACCGGCTTGCTGACAAAGTTTGCGAGGGCTTTTCGGATAAGGAGAAGGAGGTTCTCTATGAGGGGTTCAGCAGGCTCAACGATTTTTTTCTCGAAAGCATAAAGGAGGCGGAAGATATCCACAAAACCTGATTTGAAGTTCGATAACAAACTTGACACCAAAAGGAGAACAGTTTTGCTGTTCTGTTTTTTTTTTGATTATTCTAAAAAGCAATAATATTGCACTGGTGCTTTTTGGTGATATAATGTTAATGTATTTATTAACTGTCATTTTTTATTTAGGAGGAAAATGTTATGAGTCAGCAGCAAGCAGTTGCGACAACTGAACAACCTCGTCTCGCGAAAGCGAACATTAAGGTTTCAACGGTTGTATTCATGATTTTCTGCCTGGTAGCAGCAGGATGTTACGGAATCGAGGAAATGATTCCTGAGTGCGGTCCCGGTCTCACTATCGTCATGCTGTGCTTACTCCCATTCGTGTGGGGACTTCCTTTCGGAATGGTTGCATCAGAACTGGGTTCTGTAAGACCTCAGGAAGGCGGCTACTACAAGTGGGTACAGGAAGCCCTTGGAGAGTTCTGGGGATTCCAGGCAGGCTGGTGGAGGACGATCTCCATCTACATCGACAACACTTCATATGTTATTCTGGCAGGCGGATACGCATCCACTGTCTGGGACATGGGTCTTGGCGGTGAATTCGCTCTGAAGTTTGCAATGATAGCGATCTTCACGATCATCAACATTCGGGGTGTTAAGGAAGTAGGTACTGCAAGTACCATACTTTCCATTTTCGTTATGGTTGCTTTTGCGTTTGTTGCCATTGTCGGCTTCATCAACTGGGGCGGCGATGCGGAAACAGCTTCAACTATCTCATTCAGGTGGACACCTGAACCTGCAGAGGGCGTTTCCGACTGGTTCTTCTACATTGCCGGCGGCATCTCGATCGGTATGTGGATGTATTCAGGCTATGAATCGATGTCTACTCTGGCGGGCGAGGTTGCAAATCCGCAGGTAATCCCTAAGGGAACTCTGGTTACGATCCCTATCATTATGGCGACCTACATTCTGCCGACAGTTGGAGGTCTGGGCTCACTGGGACAGTGGGACAGATGGGGAACAACTTCAGACTGCGTCGGATATGCAGATGTTCCCGCACACTTCGTGGGACCTGTATGGGGGGTTGTATTCGTAGTAGTTGCAATTCTGGCACAGTGCTCTATCTACAACACCTACATCACATCAGGCTCCAGAGGTTTCTTCGCCCTGGCCGATGACAATCTTACTGCCAGGGTAATGGTTAAAACAAGCAAGAGAGGTGTTCCGTATGTATCGGTACTGTCAGTTGGTATCTTCAACCTGATATTCTGCATGTTCCCGTTCGGATTCATCATCGTACTGGATGTAGCACTTCTGCTGGCAGCATACATCATGGTATACATCTCATGTGTACTGCTCAGACACAGGATCCCTAAGGAAGACTACCTGTGGAGGATACCGGGAGGAAGCGGATTCCTCAAGCTTGTCTGCATCGTACCTTGCTGTGTTGCAGTATTCGCATTCTTCGTAAACGGATCGGACTACTATATGGGCGGTATGATAGGTATACTGTCAGGTCCTGTTCTGTACATCATCTGGAGAAGAATGTACGGCGGACTTTCGGCAAAGAATCCGGAAGCATTCCCTATGAATCCTAAGACCAAGCTGGCAGTGGGCGACACGAGAAGGATATCATTCCTGCTTCTGGTTGTTACGATTATGAATATCGCAGCACTGCTGTTCGAACCTTGGTACGAAGACTGGTTCGGAGCTGATCGCTGGGGAACAGGAGACTACTTTGACGGTATTCTGGAAGCAGCTTCCGCCGGCGAGGAAGCGGCAAGATATGCTGCAATCGTCGGGACTATCAGAGCTATTCTGTGGATAATAACGATTGTATGCGCTGTCGCATGTATAATCGTCTACGCTGTATCCAAGAAGATCGAACCGTCAGCCGCTGAATGCAAGGCATCGCTGAAGAAGAGCAGCGACTTCATCAGCGAACAGTTCAACAGAGAACTGGAAGAGTCAAGAGCGTTGCAGGCAAAACTCGAAGCCGAGGGTGCGCCTACGGCGAAGATAGACTTCTAATTATATAGACCGTTTAAATCTATAGATTTCCGATTCCATCGGCTTCCGGCTCTATCGGTTTGCAGAATTTGGAATTACAAGGATAACAGAACACTGTCACCGTTCGGTGGACGTGGTGGCTGTTTTGTCTGTAGAACTGGACATACAAGGACAACAAAACCCCCTTTACCGCTTTATGAGGTGCAGGGGGTTTTAAGATGGTTTTTAAGGGTTCATTTTTTAATCGGCAGGGTCGAACCGCCGTAAGGCATTACTATTATGGAGGCGTCATTGCCCTGTTCCGTCAATGCATCGTCTACTGCCGATTGGAGAGAGGAATAGGGCTCAAGGAATATCGACCTGACGAATTTTTCATCCATTTCGGACACAAGCCTGATTTTGGCATGTTCCATGACCATTGCGATGGCTGCAGCCTTATGACCTCCCAGTTTGAAGTCCCGGCGAACGCGGGCAATCAGATCTGTGGGCTTATCCGCCGAGCTTATCCATTCTTCAAATACCTTCTGACCGAGACCCTCACGGCAGGCACCGACGAGAATAATTGTCCCGCCGTCTTTCACGGCATGCTTGGAGTTATCGAGAGCCTTCTGGGTCTGATAGAGATTCAGATCTTTTGGCGCACCGCCCTGAGAAACGATCACTATGTCTGCACGCTCCGGAATAGCTACCCTGTAAAGGCTGTCCAGAAAAGTACAGCCGCTGCGATGAGCTTCTCTGACATGCCCTGCGACCGCATGAACGATCTGTTTGTGTTCATCCAGGACAACATTTACTATGAAATCAACAGGGCATATAGCTCCGGCTTCTTCCAGGTCATCCCGCAGAGGATTGCCCTCAAGGCGGCCTGCATAGGCATTCTCATTAACCATCATGGAGTGATTCGCCTGAATAGCCTGAGGAGTGGAAGCTCCGGGCATGAGCGCTTTGATTCCGCCGGAGTATCCGGCAAAATAATGGTATTCTATATTGCCAAGGCATATCCTCCTGTCAGCCTCGGCAACGACTCTTGTGATATCAACAGGAGTCCCGGCAGATGTGGTGCCCATGTGGATGCAGTCATGCGGATCACTGTCAACACAGGCGATCTCGTTGAAGGCACGGTCTCCGGCAAGCCTGCGCTTCTCTTCTTCTGTGTGAGGGCGATGGCTTCCCAAAGCAAAAACAAGAGTGATATCCTCTGCTTCGGCACCTGCATCATACAGCTGATCCAGCAGGTGCGGAATCACATCCCATGTGGGCATAGGTCTGGTGATGTCACTGGTGATGACCGCGATCTTTTCGCCGGGTTTAATGATATCCTTCAGCGGGGGTGTTCCTATGGGGTTCACCAGAGCCTCGCGGAGGAGGGAAGCGGGATTGCTTCGGGAGAAGATACCGTTTGGTTCAAGTATTTTTAATATGTTCTTTTCGGGCACATCGGCGGTCTGAAAGCCGGTGCCGTATCCCAGTCTGATTTCCATATCCAAATGATATCACAGAAAGCCTTTCTTTCTCTCCTTTACAGAATAAGAGGGACACATGATCGTACACTCTTGCTTGATATTTTCTTGTAGCTCTTTTTGAGCTTCAGATACTGCCATATTCTCTTTCTCTTCTCTTATAATTGATTATACGGAATATGGGGCTAAAGGTTTGCAGTCGTTACTCTCGACACCCGGGTCACTTTATTAAGTCCAGCACTGCCCGGATAACCTCTTCGATGCTCATCCCGTCAGTGTTCAGCTCAATGGCATCGTCTGCTTTTGCAAGAGGATTGAGCTTGCGGGTCATGTCATTGTGATCGCGTTGTTTAATGTCTTCCAGCACGGCTCGGTATTCCTGCGGGGTCCCCTTCTCCTGAAGTTCCAGAAACCGCCTGTTGGCTCGTTCTTCTGCGGAGGCGGTAAGGAATATTTTGTATTCCGCATCCTTGAGAACATTGGTACCGATATCCCGGCCGTCCATTATTACACTTTTCCGGTTTCCCATAGACCGCTGTATTTTAACCAGTTTTTCTCTGACCATAGGCAGGGCGGAGCATCCGGATGCGAGCAGGGAAACCTCAGGGGTTCGAATCAGGCTGTTTACGATTTGCCCATCGAGGATTATGTCTCCGCTAACGAAATCTATATCTGTTGAATCCAGCATTGTTCGGAGCTGAGGACATTCTTCAAAAGGTATTCCTTCTCTGTTCATCTTGTAGCCGACAGCTCTATACATGGCACCGGTATCGATGTAGTCGATGCCTAATCTTGCTGCAACGGCTTTGGCAATGGTGCTTTTACCTGCACCGCCGGGGCCGTCAATTGCTATTCTGAAAATCTCATTCATTGATAAATGGCTCCTTTATTTTGCTTTATCTTTCTTGGTGGTCAGGAGCTTTTCGACTTCCTGCACGAAGGTGTTGACATCCGTGAACTGCCTGTAAACCGATGCAAATCTTACATATGCGACTTCGTCAAGATCCTTAAGGCGCTCCATTACAAGTTCGCCTATGAAGGTACTGTCTACTTCCTTTTCCATCATATTGTTGAGGCCGCGTTCGATATTGTCGACGATGTTTTCCATATCGGCAATAGAAACAGGACGCTTTTCACAGGCTCTGATGATGCCGTTCAGCAGTTTGCTGCGGTCGAATGCCTGGCGGCTCCCATCCTTCTTTATTACCATAAGAATCATTTCCTCGACCTTCTCATAAGTAGTGAATCTTCTCCCGCACTGTTCGCATTCGCGTCTTCTTCGGATGGCGCGCCCATCCTCTGTGTGTCTTGAATCGATTACTTTACTGTCTTCGTTTTCGCAATAAGGACATCTCATTGTAATTCCTCCTGCCTCTCACAGCCTGTGGACTACTGATTTTGCATAATACACAATAAAAAACTTACACGCGTTAATTGTACTATATATTGTGGGTTTGAGCAAATGTTATTACTATTGAGGACGGGGAAGTGTTGTGCGGAAGTGTCAGACTTTTATTGTGCTGTTGCTGTGTTTTTACTGTGTGCTTTACTGTGTCATCTTTATCCTATGCTGTTTGCAGGATGTTGCTCCTGACTTCAATATTGCCGTACCGCATTGCCGTACCGTGGACCGGGCTGCTCATTTCAGAGATATTATTCTGCGGATAATATCCATGAAGTTTCTTTCGATATAGGTTCCCGGTTTTATGACCACCGGAATTCCCTTGTTTGTTGATATTCTGATATTGTCATCCTCCAGAATATAGCCGAGAAAAGGGCCTGAATATATTTCGTTGAACATCGACAGATCAGGAAGCAATCCCGCCTGCATAAGTTCAACATTAACCTTGTTTGCGATAATACAGGTTTTGTTTACGCCTTTATCAATTAAAAATCTTTCTGTTACATCCGCATCTCTCATCGCTGCTGTTACCGGTTCAGTGATAATAACAGCCTGATCAGCTGCAGCTGCCGATGCCTCAAGCGTATCGCCCACACCTGCAGGGCAGTCAATGATAATAAAGTCAAAGATACTTTTGAGCTTGCTGCACAGGATCTCCATATGAAGCGGTGTAATATCTCTGTCATCCTTCCTCGGAGCTGCCGCCATGAAATAAAGAGTCTCGAAGCCATCAACCTTGATGGTGGCTTTAGTGATTCGGCAGACACCGGTGATAACGTCCATGATGTTATATACGACACTGTTTTCCATGCCCAGGTACAGATCCATGTTTCTCATGCCCATATCCATATCCAAAAGCATGACTCTGCAGCCTTTTCTTGCCAGTGCAGCACCCATGTTAACAGAAAACATTGTCTTTCCTGTGCCTCCTTTTCCGGAAGCTACAAGTATAACCTTACTCATTGAATAACTCCGTAAAAAAATATACCCCTTCCATTTTGCAAAAAAAAGCAGGCATAGTCAAGGGATAGTTTGCGGTGTTCTTGTGGCACTGTCTTAACTGTCAACACATATGTTACACTTTGAGAAATACTCTAAACAAAATCTTTCGATAAGTAAAATCTTTATTGACATCGTCGTAAAATCATTCGACACTGGCATTTTGGAACGACATGATATAATAATACGTAAAATCCCAAAATATGGCAAGGAATAAATGGCAAAAAAAGAAATATTTACAAATAACGATTTACTATAACCTGCGGTGAAGGTAAAATACCTGTATAGAGCTGCTGATCCCGAAACAGCCGCACTCCTGTTACCGCAGGGGCGGTAATATATCGATATGGAGATGCTGATTTTAATGGTGAGGTGGATGATTCCTTACCGATGCAGAGGTATTAACCATAGATATATTGTAATGAAAAAGGGAATATAAAAAAACGGGAAAGAGGAGATTAGAGAAAATGAAGATGAATGATTTGCCGGTATGGGAAAAGCCAAGGGAAAAGCTGATGCGTGAAGGGGCAAAAGCTCTTTCCACAGCGGAGATTATTGCCGTTATACTCAGAACCGGTACAAGAGAGAAATCGGCAATTGAACTTGCTACTGAAATGCTCTCAATGGACAGGCGTGGGCTCAGATATCTGGCTGAGTGCAGCCCTGAGGAGTTGAAGCGTATCAACGGGATGGGTGATGCCAAAGCTTGCGAGCTGCTGGCTGCGCTGGAACTTGGGAAGAGACTTGCCGCCCGGCCTCATGAGGAGAGGAAGATTATAAGGTGTTCCGATGATATCGCGAGTATTTTTATGGAACGCCTCAGGTATGAGAAAAAGGAACATTTCCGGTGTCTGCTGATAAATTCCCGAGGGGAAATTATTGAGGAGAGCGAGATATCTGTCGGAGATCTGGCATCTTCTCCCAGCCATCCCCGGGAGGTATTTATAAATGCCATAAAAAGAAGTGCCGGTTCAGTCGCATTCGTACATAATCATCCGAGCGGAGATCCGGAGCCCTCTCCGGCGGATATAGAGTCCACTATGCGGCTTGTGGAAGCAGGGAAGCTGCTGGGGATTCCGGTAATCGACCATGTGATAATCGGCGACGGCGCATATGTAAGCATGAAAGGGCGGGGCATTTTGTAATTATGCAATTCCGCAATCATACAATTCTGCAATTCCGGAATTCTGTAATTTTTTGTCAATTCGCATTGACCTTTTCGGCATTTTCTTCTATAATAGATGAGTATGCTTTTAACTTCTAATAATTACTATTTAGTTGAACATAAAAATGGCTCGAAGGGCCACGATGAAGATTGAAAACAGAATATAGGAAGGGAGGAATGGTACTACATGGCACACATTATCATACCTGTAGTAGTTGGCCTAATAGCTCTGATAATAGGGCTGTTAGTTGGATATATATTACGTAAATCCATAGGCGAAAAGACTATCGGCAATGCAGAAACAAAAGCAAGAAACATGATTCTTGATGCTGAAAAGAATGCCGAAAGCATCAAAAAAGAGGTCGTTCTGGAGGCTAAAGAAGAGGCACAGAGACAGAGAAACGATGCGGAAAAGGAAATAAGGGAGAGAAGAAATGAGATTTCCAAGTCCGAGAGGAGACTGAACCAAAAGGAAGATTCCATCGACAGGAAACTGGAAAACATAGAGAAAAAAGAAGAAAGCATTACAAACAAAGAAAAGAAAATAGAACACAGACTGGCGGAGCAGGACAGACTCCTGCGCAAGCAGCTTGAAGAGCTGGAGAAGATTTCAGGATATACTGTTGACCAAGCGAGAGAAATAATACTGCAGAAGGTTGAGCAGGAAGCAAGAAGCGAGGCAGCGGTACTCTACAAGGAAATCGAAAGCAAGGCTAAGGATGAAGCGGACAAGAAGGCAAAGGAAATCATCACCGGCGCAATTCAGCGATGTGCGGCAGACCATGTTGCGGAAACGACCGTCTCTGTAGTTCCGCTTCCTAACGATGAAATGAAGGGAAGGATCATCGGCCGCGAGGGAAGAAACATCAGAGCTATCGAAAACGCAACGGGAATAGACCTGATTATCGACGATACCCCTGAAGCCGTCATCCTTTCGGGCTTCGATCCGGTAAGAAGAGAGATCGCGAGACTGGCTCTTGAAAAGCTCATTGTTGACGGGAGAATCCACCCGGCAAGGATCGAAGAACAGGTAGAGAAATCAGAACGCGAAGTAAACGCAATAATCAAAGAGGCAGGCGAGCAGGCGACATTTGATGTGGGCATCCACAATCTTCATCCCGAACTCGTCAAACTTCTCGGAAGACTCAAATACAGAACTTCATACGGACAGAATGTGCTCAAGCATTCCGTGGAGGTGGCGCATCTGGCGGGGCTCATGGCAGGAGAACTCGGGATGGATGTCACACTTGCCAAGAGGGCAGGTCTGCTTCATGACATAGGCAAGGCTCTTGACCACGAGCGAGAAGGGACACATGTGGATATAGGAATGGAAGTACTGAAAAAGTACAAGGAATCCGAAGCAGTCATCAACGGAATGGCAGCACACCACGGAGACTATGAACCGAAGTCGATAGAAGCTGTTCTCATCGCAGCGGCAGACGCCTTGTCAGCAGCAAGACCGGGTGCAAGAAGAGAAACTCTCGAGTCATACATAAAGAGACTTCAGAAGCTCGAGGAAATTGCAAATACAACAAAGGGCGTTGAGAACTCATACGCTATCCAGGCAGGAAGAGAAATCAGAATCATTGCCAGACCGGATGAAGTTGGCGACGATGCAATCGCTCTGCTCGCAAGAGACATTTCCAAGAAGATTGAATCCGAACTGGAATATCCGGGTCAGATCAAGGTAAATGTAGTTCGTGAAACGCGTGCGATCGACTACGCGAAATAAAAATGGATGAGAAGTGTGCCAAAAAGGCCTGCCCCTTTTGGCACATTTTTTAAAACTTATGATTTATTTGGATAACAGTGCGACAACTAAACAATATGCCGAAGTGACGGAAGTGATGCTCAGATATATGGAGCAGGATTTCGGTAACCCTTCGGCTCTGTATCAGCTTGGCATAGATGCGGAGAAGGCGGTCAAGAAAGCCAGAAGACAGGTTCTCACCGCAGCAGGCGGCAGCAGGGATGCGGTATTCACATCAGGAGGGACTGAAGCTGATAACATGGCGATCTTCGGCGCGGCCGAATCAATGAAGAGGTATGGGAACAGAATCGTTACAACGGCGGTGGAGCATCCTGCAGTGCTTGAGTGCTGCAGCAGACTGGAGAAGAAGGGCTTTGAAGTAGTTAAAGTCGGCGTCGACAGGAGGTGCAGGCTCGACCTCGAACAACTGGAGAGAGCGGTCAATGACAGCACGATTCTCGTAAGCATGATGCATGTGAACAATGAGGTAGGCACGATCATGCCGGTGGATAAGGTGCGTGAGATCATGAAGCGAAAAGCCGCACCGGGAATATTCCATTGTGATGCGGTTCAGAGTTTCGGCAAGATACCGCTCCCGGCAGATGCAGATCTTATAGCCATAAGCGGACACAAAATCCACGGGCCGAAAGGCTCCGGGGCTCTGCTGATAAGCAAGGGCAGAACCGCGACAGGCAGAAGCATAAACATTCCGGCGTATATTGCAGGCGGCGGACAGGAGTCAGGCAGAAGATCCGGAACAGAGAATGTACCGGCTATCGCAGGACTTGGGGCAGCAGCAGAAATAGCCGCCGCGAAGGGCAATGCAACATACAATACAGACAAAAATACAGACAGCGGCATAAATAACGCTGCAATAAGTGATGCGGACAGCAATATAAGCCGCAATGCAAAAAGCGATGCAGGGCACATCAAAAACAACGAAGGCTGTATATCCGAAGGCGGCTGCAGCCTTGAAGAGCTGCGAAACAGGCTCTGCGAAGGGTTCAGGGAGAGTATTGATGATATCCGGATCAATACGCCTATGGACGGATCCTGCCCTTCGTTGCTCAGCGTGAGCTTCATGGGAACAAGAGGCGAAGTGCTGCTGCATACTCTTGAGCAGGATGGGATTTTCGTTTCAACGGGCTCGGCATGCTCTTCAAACAAGAAGGGACGGAGCCATGTCCTGACAGCTATGGGTCTTAGTGACAGGGAGATCGAAGGAACGCTCAGATTCAGTCTGGGAGCTTTTAGCAGCATGGAAGATATAGAGATAACAATTGAAAAAACAGCAGAAGCGGTAAACAGATTCCGCAGGCTCGGGAGTTTCAGATAATGACAGATAAGCGGAAAAATGCAGAACAGCAGGAAATAAAGGATCAGGAAACAGGGCAGCAGGAATATATTTTTATTGTTCGCTGCGGCGAGGTGGCGCTGAAGGGGATGAACAAGCCCTACTTCGAACGCATGCTTTTGGAACGGATAAAGAAGCTGCTCAGAAAATTCGATGGAGTGCGGGCATACAGGCACGAGGGCCTTATCTATGTGAGAGCCGAGAGATCTCCTGAAGGAGGAAGTCTTTCCGAGGCGGAAATGCTATCACGCAAACAGGCTATCCTGAAGGAAATAGGCAAGGTATTCGGCGTAGCCTCTATCAGTCCGGCAATGGAGTGTGAAAGCACCATGGAGGATATCGGACGCAAGGCTGTTGAATACATGATGGAGGCAATAAATGAGCACGGCGTGAAAACCTTCAAGATTGAGGCAAAGCGCGCGGACAAGAACTTTCCGGTGAAATCACCCGATATAGCCGGACAGATCGGAGCCGCAGTCCTGAAGGGATGCAAGGTGCTGAAGGTCGATGTCCATGAACCGGATGTGAGGCTCTTCGTAGATGTCAGGCACGATAAATCCTACATTTACCGGGACAAGGTACCGGGATTCGGCGGACTGCCTCTGGGCACTAACGGCAAGGGGATGTCGCTCCTGTCAGGAGGAATCGACTCGCCTGTGTCCACATGGATGATGGCCAAAAGGGGCATGCTCATCGAAGCTGTTCACTTCCACTCATTCCCGTATACGAGCAGGAGGGCACAGGAAAAAGTGGAGGAACTGGCTTCGCTGGTGGCAACATACTGTGGCAGATTCAGGATGCATGTCGTAAATCTGCTTCCCATACAGGAACAGATAGTTCAGAACTGCCCGGAAGAAGAAACAACGATTCTGGTAAGACGATTTATGGTGCGTATTGCGGAAGAGCTTGCAAAGGCAAACGACTGCAATATGCTTATCACAGGAGAAAATCTGGGACAGGTTGCCAGCCAGACGGCGGAAGCACTGGTGGTTACAGATGCATCGGTTCAGATGCCTGTCATGAGACCTCTTATCGGTCTGGATAAGACGGACATAATGGATCTGGCCCGGGAAATAGGAACATACGATAAATCTATCGAGCCTTATGAGGATTGCTGCACGGTGTTTTTACCTAAACATCCGAGCACAAAGCCAAAGCTCGACAGGATATTGCAGTCGGAGAGCAAACTGGACTGCGAGACACTGATAAAAGAAGCAATTGAGGCGGAAGAGATTATCGAAATCAGACCCGCCTGATAAAGGAGAAGCGAGGATGAAGCGAATAATGTTAGGAAATGAAGCCTTCGCACGAGGTGCGTGGGAGGCAGGTGTAAGTGTTGTAAGTTCATACCCGGGAACGCCGAGTACGGAGGTTACGGAAGCGCTGGCAAAGTGCGGCGACGAGATTCATGTGGAATGGTCGCCGAATGAGAAGGTGGGCGTCGAAGTCGCCTTCGGAGCAGGCCTTGGGGGAGCCAGAGCACTCAGCACGATGAAGCATGTCGGGCTTAATGTGGCGGCGGATCCTTTTTATACGGCGGCTTACAACGGGGTCAATGGCGGACTGGTGCTTCTGGTTGCTGATGATAACGGATGTCACTCAAGTCAGAACGAGCAGGATTCGAGATTTCACGGTCGTTCTGCAGGGGTTCCGGTTCTGGAACCGGCTGATCCGCAGGAATGCAAGGATTTCATGATCACAGCATATGAACTTTCCGAAAAGTACGATACGATCGTACTCATGCGATCCGGAACGAGGATATCCCATTCCAGAGGAATCGTTGAGGAAGGGGAGAGAGAAGAACGGGAAATAATACCTTACGAGAAGAATTTCACTAAATATGTTTCCATGCCGGCGATGGCCAGGAAGCTCCACATAGCACAGGAAAAGAGACTTGCACAGATTGCCAGTGATGCCGGTAAAATAACAGCCGGGGGACTTCCTGTCAACAGAGTGGAAATGAACGACCCTAAAACAGGTATCGTTACAAGCGGAATATGCTATCAGTATGTTAAGGAAGCATTGCCTGAAGCCAGTGTATTCAAAATGGGAATAACCAATCCGATGCCGATGGCGGACATTGCTGCCTTTGCATCGAAAGTCGAAAAACTATATGTAATTGAAGAGGGACTGCCTTTCTTCGAGGAACAGATCAGAGCTGCGGGGATCCCGGTCCATGGCGGCAAGGACATGTTCACCATTCAGGGAGAGTACAGTGCGAATATGATAAGAAAGGCCTTCGGCAAAAGCCTGCCTCAGACTGCGCTGGATGAGAATGCGGATATTGCGGCAGCACCGGGAAGACCTCCTCTTCTCTGCGCGGGATGCCCTCACAAGGGCCTGTTCTATGTTCTGAGCAAGCTGAAGACGACCGTTATGGGAGACATAGGATGCTACACGCTGGCGGCGCTGCCTCCAACAAATGCCATCGATACCTGCCTTTGCATGGGAGGTTCCATCGGTATGGAGCATGGATTCGAGAAGGCTACGGGAAGCAGCAGCAACCTGGTGGCGGTTCTTGGAGATTCCACCTTCCTGCATTCGGGAATAACGGGGCTTCTGAACATGGTTTACAACGGTGCCAAAGGAACGGTAATAATTCTGGATAACCGTATCACGGGGATGACCGGACATCAGCAGAATCCGGGGTCGGGAAAGAATGCCAAGGGAGAAGCGGCTCCGGCGGTGAACTTCGAGGAGCTGGTGAGAGCGCTTGGCGTAGAGCATATAACCGTGATCGATCCATTTGAGGTCAAGGAACTTGAAGAAGTGGTAAGAAGAGAAACTGAACGCCGGGAGCTTTCGGTTATTATCACGAGAAGACCTTGCGTTATGATAACAAAACAGACAGATACGCCGAACACAATTACTGACAGGTGCAGAGAATGCGGTCAGTGCATGAAGATAGGCTGTCCTGCAATTGAAATGAAGGACGGCAGGCCTTTCATCATGCAGGCAAGCTGTGTCGGCTGCGGACTCTGCAGGAGAGTATGTCCGTTCGATGCCATCGAGGCAGTAAAGGAGGGCAGATAAATGAAGAAGAATATTCTAATCGTAGGAGTAGGCGGACAGGGAACGCTGCTGGCCAGTGTACTGCTTGGAAATCTGGCACTGGACAAGGGGTTCGATGTCAAGCTTTCCGAGGTTCACGGAATGAGCCAGCGCGGCGGAGATGTTGTGACACATGTGAGGATCAGCGATGACAGGGTTTTTTCACCTCTCATCGAAAAGGGCGAAGCTGATATCATCATCGCCTTTGAAAAGCTGGAGGCCTACAGATGGCTTCCTTTCCTGGCTGAGGGCGGAGTGATGTATGTCAATGAGCAGCAGATCATGCCCATGCCTGTAACACTGGGTCAGGTTGATTATCCGGAAGAAGCGGATGAACTTATCGCAAAGACGGCCGGCAGGCTTATAAGCTTTGATGCTCGGGCAATTGCGGAGGAAGCAGGCTCCGGAAAGGCTGTCAATGTCGTGCTGCTTGGAGCGGCATCAAGAGATCTGCCTTTCAGTGAAGATGAATGGATGAAGGTAATCGAGAGTAATGTAAAACCGAAGTTCGTTGAACTTAATAAGGTTGCCTTTGCACGGGGTGCAAAGGCATAAAAGGGTAAAGAGAAATGAGCAAAAAGAGGAAACCGCTTGGAATTGGAAGGTGGATAATACTGGTCATCTGTGCCATCGTGTTCTGCGGAAGCCTGGCATATCTGGGAATGTGGTTTAAGGAGAGCTTGTCCGCCCGGAAGAATTTCAGTGAAGTCAGCGAGAAGATGCATGAGAGCGGAAACGGTCTGGCTGACATCTATGCCTTGAATCGGGATACGATAGCCTGGGTCAGCATCGAGGATACTAAAATCGATTATCCGGTGATGCAGACTAAGGATGATCCTGAATACTATCTCCGCAGGGATTTCAACAGAGAATATTCGGAATCGGGAACGCCTTTTATGGATGCGGGGAGCAGAGTGGGTGATGAGCCGACCTGGAACTGGTTTATCTACGGTCATAACATGAAGTTCGGAACGATGTTTCATGATCTCCTGGAATATGACAGCAGGGACTTCTGGGAGGAACACCGGACTCTGGAGCTTCAGATAATCACAGGGCTCAAGGAGGGGAAGCCTGTGATAGAACGGGGTGAGTATGAAATATTTGCCGCTGCACGCTCGAAAATTCGCGAAAAGGATTCAGGAGCATTCAAATATTACGGCTACGCAAGGTTTGATGATGAAGAGAAATTCCACGCCTTTGTCAGAGGGGTGAAAGAAGAGGCACTGTACGATACGGGAATTACCCCCAAATTCGGACAGCAGCTGGTGACACTGTCAACCTGCGCATACCATGTGGACAGCGGCCGATTTTACATTGTGGCCGTAAGAAAATAGGTGGCGAAGAGAGAAATTTCTCCGCCACCTGTTTTTTATCATTTCATTACGGCACCATGTGCTGCCGAGTCGACATACCGCTGATAGCGCAGGAGCCATCCGCCGGTAACTGTTGGAGAGGGAGCCGTGTATGCTGCCCGTCTCTTTTCGAATTCTTCATCGCTCACTCCGGCGTTGATCGTAGCACCGGGGATATCGATTTCTATAATGTCTCCCTCTTCAAGAAGCCCGATGTTTCCACCCATGGCAGCTTCCGGACATACATGACCGATTGAGGCTCCCCTGGAGGCGCCGCTGAAGCGACCGTCCGTAATCAGGGCTACTGTCTTGTCCAGCTTCATGCCGGCAAGGGCACTCGTGGGATTGAGCATTTCCCGCATTCCCGGACCCCCCTTAGGACCTTCATAACGGATAACCACAACATCACCGTCATGGATCCTGCCTTCATAGATGGAAGCGATAGCTTCATCCTCGGAGTCAAAGACCCTCGCAGGTCCTGAATGCTTCAGCATGCCGGGGTCAACTGCAGATCTCTTGACTACGCAACCCTCCCGGGCTATGTTTCCCCACATGATTGCAATACCGCCTGTTTCGCTGTATGGATCGTCAACAGGGCGGATGCAGGCCTCATCTCTTATATGAGCACCTTCGATATTTTCGGCAACCGTTTTGCCTGTTGCTGTAATGAGTGAAGTATCGATGACGCCGATTTTGTCCAGCTCATTGAGAACAGCCGGAAGTCCTCCCGCATTGTTCAGGTCATGCATATGATGGGGACCTGCCGGAGCCAGATGGCACAGGTTAGGAACCTTCCCGCTGTACTCGTTAAACAGCTTCAAGTCAAAGTCAACGCCGGCCTCATTGGCGATGGCGAGCAGGTGAAGTACCGTGTTTGTCGAACAGCCGAGAGCCATATCGCAGGCCAGAGCGTTTTTAAGTGATTTTTCATTTATTATGTCGCGGGCTTTGATATCCTTTTCCACGAGATTCATTATCGCCATGCCGGCACGCTTTGCCAGCATCACTCTGTTTGAATGAACAGCGGGGATAGTGCCGTTTCCGGGGAGAGCGATCCCCACAGCCTCCGCCAGACAGTTTATGCTGTTGGCAGTATACATGCCGGAACATGAACCGCAGCCGGGACACACATTCTCTTCGTATTCCTGAAGTCCCGCCTCATCGAGGATGCCCGCCTTGTAAGCACCGACTGCCTCGAACATTTTGGAGAGGGAAGTTTCTTCACCCCCCACAAGTCCCGACATCATAGGACCGCCGGAGCAGACGATTGATGGAATATCCATCCTGCACGCTGCCATGATCATTCCGGGAACGATTTTGTCGCAGTTGGGAATGAGAACCAGTCCGTCAAAACCGTGAGCCATGGTCATGGTCTCAACGCTGTCGGCAATCAGCTCCCTGCTCGCCAGAGAATACTTCATTCCCACATGCCCCATGGCGATACCGTCGCAGACCCCGATTGAAGGGATCTCTATAGGGGTGCCGCCCGCCATGCGGACGCCCGCTTTAACGGCCTCGGCAAGCTTGTCCAGATGTATGTGACCGGGAACGATTTCACTTCTGGCATTCACCACACCGATAAGAGGTCCGGCGAGTTCTTCCCGGGTATATCCCATGGCGTAGAACAGGCTTCTGTTGGGAGCCCGTTCAGTGCCTTTTTTTACAGCATCACTTCTCATTGCTCATCCCCCTCAGACACATTATTTCTGCAGCCAGCTCATCATTTTTCTCAGTTCTGCACCTACGCTGCAGAGAAGGTGAGATGCTTCCTTCTTCCTGGTTGCCAGGAATCTGGCCTTACCGCCTGCATTAAATTCCTGAATGAATTCCGAGGCGAAACTTCCGTCCTGGATTTCCTCAAGAACCTTCTGCATTTCCTTTCGTGTATCTTCGGTAACGAGGCGCTTGCCTGTTCGGTAATCGCCGTATTCGGCGGTGTTTGAAACGGAATATCTCATCTTGTCAAAGCCGCCTTCGTTGATGAGATCCACTATCAGCTTCATTTCATGGATGCATTCGAAGTATGCCATCTCAGGAGCGTAGCCTGCCTCAACCAGAGTATCAAAACCTGCCTTCATAAGTTCTGTCACGCCGCCGCAGAGAACGCACTGTTCACCGAAGAGGTCGGTTTCCGTTTCTTCCTTGAAGGTCGTCTCCAGAATACCGGCACGACCTGCTCCTATTCCCGAAGCGTAGGCCAGAGCGTAGTCCGTGGCCCTGCCTGAAGCGTCCCGGTGAACCGCGATCAGTGAAGGAACGCCTTTGCCTTCAAGGTATTGGCTTCGCACCGTGTGTCCGGGACCCTTAGGAGCAATCATGATAACATCCAGATAGTCGGCAGGGATTATCTGGCTGTAGTGGATGTTGAAGCCGTGCGCAAAGGCAAGAACATCGCCTTCTTTCATATGTGGAGCAACCTGCTCATTGTAAACCTTGGCGGCCAGTTCATCGGGAACCAGCATCATCACAACATCACCGGCCTCGGCGGCAGCTTCAATGTCCATAACCTTGAGTCCTGCATTTACTGCCTTTGCTTCATGGGCTGAACCGGGTCTGAGACCAACAACTACATCGCAGCCGCTTTCGTTGAGGTTCATCGCATGGGCATGACCCTGTGAACCGAAGCCTATTACCGCGATAGTCTTACCGTTAAGAACTTCCAAATTGCAATCATTGTCATAATACTTCTTTATCATCTGTCTTCTCCTTATTATTGGTTCATAGTGTTAATATATATGTATGCGGTACGCTTAATACCGTACTGTTTTTATTTAAGATGCCGCGATCCGGATTCGTTTACTCAATAGTCCGTGCGGCCGGATACTTCTCATATGCTCCACTTTATCAAGCCGCGACCCGGCTTCGGTTACTCAATAGTCCGTGCTGTCAGATATTCCGGCATCGCCTCTGTTGATTCCCGTCACGCCTGTACGGCACACATCTATGATTTCGTAGCAGCTCATCATGTTCATGAATCCGTCGATTTTAGCAGAGCTTCCCGTCAATTCGATAATCAGGCTCTTATTAGAGAGATCCACGATTTTACCTCTGAAGATCTCCACTATTTCGCGTATCTCAGAGCGTTCCTTCTTTGCAGCTTTGACCTTGAGCAAAAGCAGTTCTCTGTATATGCTCTTCTTCCCCATAATGTCTATGGTTTTTACAAATTCCTGTTTCGCCGTCTGGGTGAGTATCTGATCGAATTTCCGGTCATCGCCTGTGGTGGCGATGGTAATTCGCGTCAGTTTCGGATCGTTGGTGGGGGAAGCGGTAAAAGAGTCGATGTTGAATCCCCGCCTTCCGAACAGGTTTCCAAGTCTCGCAGTAACACCCGGCTCGTTTACTACGAGTATGCTTAGAATTTCACTTCGTTCTGTTTTGTCCATAGCAGCCTCCTTTATCTTGTTATCCTATCATCCTATTATCCTACTATCCTAC
>JAUMVV010000003.1:0-9685 GCA_030529985.1 Bacillota bacterium | reverse complement strand
CATGTCCTCGATGGTTCCGCCCCCCGGAATCATCGGATAAACATTTTCGTTCTTCGCTATTGCACATTCTATCCAGACAGGCCCCTTTTGCTGGAGGGCATCTGCGAAAGCTGCCGCAAACTCATCGGGAGTTTCTGCGTGATAGCCCTTTGCTCCGAAGCCTTCTGCGACCTTGACGAAATCGGTTTTCCTGCCGGGATCGGTGGATGAGTATCTGTTTCCGTAAAAAATCCCCTGCCACTGGTACACCATGCCTAAAACCCTGTTGTTGAAGAGGACGGTTATGATGGGGAGCTCTTCGCTTACTGCGGTGCAGGCTTCGTTCAGATTCATGTGAAAGGAGCCGTCGCCTGTCAGGTGGACAACTCTGCAGTCCGGTCTGGCGATCTGAGCACCGATGGCTGCACCGTATCCGTAACCCATGGTTCCCAGACCTCCGCTTGTCAGAAACTGTCTCGTATGTTCGTGTCTAAGGTACTGGGCGGACCACATCTGGTGCTGGCCGACATCCGTAGCATATATAGTATCTCTGTCAGTCATATCACAGATCATGTGGAGAATTTCACTGGGGTGGAGCTGTGCGTCATCGCTCTTCACATCCCCGGTGGTCGCCTTCCAGCCTGTTGCCAGATCAAGCCATTCCGGATGACTCTTTTCTTTTACAAGGGGGAGGAGACTTGTCAGGAAATCCTTCACATCTGCCTGGATTCCCAGGTCAACGATGACATTCTTGTTTATTTCGCTGGCATCGATATCCACCTGAACCTTCACAGCCCGTCTGCCGAACTTTTCGGGGTTGAGTGCGACTCTGTCGCTGAATCTGGTTCCGAGGGCGAGAATCATATCCGCCCTGTCAAAGGCTCTGTTTGCAGCAATGCTTCCGTGCATACCCGCCATTCCAAGGTTTTTGGGATTGTCATATCCCACCACTCCCGCACTCATCAGTGTGTGTGCTGCCGGGATGTCTGCCCTGTCCATAAGAGTCAGAAGTTCTTCGTCGGCATTGCAGGCAACAACCCCGCCGCCGCAGTAGATCACAGGCTTTTGGGCTTTGTTTATCATTGCTGCTACACTGTGGAGGTCTTCACGGGAAATTTCCGGAAGAGGTTTGACTGCCATAGGTTTTCTCGGCTTACGGTTGATTTCCGCCGCTGTGACATCCTTGGTTATGTCAACCAGAACAGGTCCTTTTCGGTCACTGTTTGCAATCCTGAAGGCGTTGAATAATGCATCCTCCAGATCTTCTATTCTGTTGACAAAGTAGGTGTGCTTGGTAACGGGAATAACTATACTGGAAATACTGACCTCCTGGAATGCGTCTTTGCCTATCATGCTGTCCGGAACATTGGCCGTAATTGCAACGAGGGGAACGCTGTCCATGAATGCCGTGGCGATCCCGGTCACAAGGTTGGTTGCACCCGGTCCGCTTGTTGCGAAGCATACGCCGGTCTTGCCTGTGACTCTGGCGTATCCGTCAGCCGCGTGTGAGGCACCCTGTTCGTGAGCGGTCATTACGGATCTGATCTTACCCCTGTATTCGTACAGCGCATCGTACAGATTCAGTGCAGCACCGCCGGGGTAACCGAAGACCGTATCAACTCCATGTTCCAGCAGTACTTCCATTACAAGCTGAGAACCGTTTACTCTCATATCAAATAATCCTTTCCTTTTTGATTTATTACCGCTGAGATATCCTGCAACTGATATTGTTCAATATCCTGCACCCGATACCGCTGAAATATCCTGTATCTGAATACCGTCAAGGCATCTTGCATATGATGCACTTGCAAGATCTGTCGACACCTTCAATTATAATGAGAAAAAATATAAATGCAAGTTTTTTCGGCACGAAAATGGTAAAATTCACAAATAATTAAAAAATATGTTGTGTTAAGCACACAAAAAAGGTAAAATAAAAAGGAAATCAAGCGATAATACACTTTGCATGCAAAGAAAAAGCAATTATAATCAGCTTATATGATGAATCCCAAAGATGACGGAAGGAGCAGCGACATGGCTAAGATGACAGGTAATGAATTTCTTATTAAAGCCCTCCGGGAGGAGGGAGTTGAGAAGATTTTCGCTTACCCGGGTGCCTGCGTGGTCGATATTTTTGATGAGCTGCACCGGACAGGAAGTCCGCAGCTTATTCTGCCAAGACATGAACAGGGTCTGATTCATGCAGCGGAAGGCTACGCAAGGTCAACGGGCAAGCCCGGTGTGTGCCTGGTCACAAGCGGCCCGGGAGCAACAAATCTTATAACCGGAATTGCCGATGCCAATCTGGACAGCGTGCCGCTGGTCTGCCTGACCGGGCAGGTTGCTACGGGACTGATAGGCAATGATACCTTTCAGGAAGTCGATATAGTAGGCATTACGAGGAATATATGTAAATATACGACCATGGTACGCTCTCGTGACGATCTGAACAGGCTTATCAAGGAGGCCTTCTACATTGCGACAACGGGACGGCCGGGGCCTGTTCTGCTGGACCTTCCCAAGGATATAATGGCACAGCCCGGAAGCGATGTGTACCCGGACAAGGTGAATATCCGCGGATACAAGCCGCCTGCAGGCGTTCATGCCGGGCAGATAGGGAGAGCGATATCCATGATGTACAAAGCGAGAAAACCGCTGTTTCTTCTCGGCGGAGGTGTCAGGATAGCGGGAGCTCAGGAGAGCATGAAGTCATTGCTGGATCAGTCGGGTATACCTGCGGTAACGACCATCATGGGTCGGGGCAGCGTTCCGACGGATCACGAGCTGTACTTCGGCAATGTGGGTATGCACGGCAGCTATACCGCCAACAATGCGGTGAACGGGTGCGATCTGCTGATTTCCATAGGAACAAGATTTAATGACCGGATTACGGGAAAGCTGGGAACCTTCGCACCGAATGCCAAAATAATACATATAGATATCGATACGGCATCGATATCAAAGAATGTCACTGTAGATGTTCCCGTAGTAGGAGATGCAAAGGCGGCAATAGGCAGGCTTCTGGAAAAGGCGGCGGAAAGAGGCAGGGTCAAATGTACAGACTGGATTGATAGTCTGAAGGAAATGCAGGGTGAGAACCCGCTTGTCCAGGAAACGAAGGATAAGCCGGTTCCCAAGCAGATCATCGATGCAATCAACAGGGAATTTGATGAGCCCATAGTGTGTACCGATGTCGGGCAGAACCAGATGTGGACTACCCAGTTTCTGGAGATAAAGGGCAGAGGACAGCTTATAACCAGCGGAGGTCTGGGAACCATGGGTTATGGTCTTCCCGCTGCTATAGGCGCGGCCATCGGCAATCCGGGTCGTGAGGTGATTGCTGTCTGCGGTGACGGAGGCTTCCAGATGAATTCCCAGGAGATGGCAACGGCTGCCATAAACAGACTGCCCGTCATAGTATGCATTCTGAACAACGGGTACCTGGGAATGGTGAGGCAGTGGCAGGAGCTGTTTTACGAAGAGGAATTTGCCGGAACATGTCTCAGACGCGATGCCGGATGCGATGAGAGGGGAGCAGGCTGCAAAGGCTGTACAGGCCGTAGCGGCAGTTGTCCGGAATACATTCCCGATTTCATGAAACTGGCGGAGGCTTACGGTGCGCAGGGAATACGGGTAGAGAGCTGCGAGGAGATCGAGCCTGCTTTTGCGAGAGCTAAGGCAAGAAAGGATGGCCCGACTGTAATAGAATTTATTATCGAAGATAAGGAGCTGGTTTATCCGATGATTAGACCCGGAGGGGCAATAACGGATATGATCACAGGACCGGAGAGCAGCGGCAGGAAGGGAGGCGGTATCAGTGAATTATGATAAGAGCTTCAGGAGGAGATGGCTTTCTCTTTTTGTTGAGAACCGGATAGGCGTTCTGGCGAGGATATCAGGACTTCTGTCAGGCAAATCATACAATATTCATTCTCTGACGGTGGGGGAGACCCAGGACACGGCGATTTCGCGGATGACCGTTTGCCTGGATGCGGACGACAAGACCTACGAGCAGATAAAGAAGCAGCTTAACAGGAGTGTTGAGGTGATCAAAGTTCTGGACATAACCGATGCCAATATCAGGAGCAAGGAGGTAATGTTCATCAAAGTGAAGGGCATTACCGAGAAGGAGAGGGCGGAGCTGTTTCAGATGGCTGCGGCATTCAAATTCCGCATAATGGATATGGATAGGAGCAGCCTGCTGATTGAAGCGGTTCGCACCGAGAAGAGAAATGATTCAATACTAAAGGTATTAAATGAGAGATTCAAAAACATTGAGGTCGTAAGAGGAGGCCCGGTGGCAATAGAATCCATAAGCATGCAGGATAGATAAAGGAGGAATATCATGGCTTATAATTTTCCGGTAACAAGAACATTGAACCCAAAAGAGAAACCGGATCCGAACGATCTGCCTTTTGGCAAATACTTTACGGATCACATGTTTATCATGGAGTATGATAAGGGGCAGGGCTGGCACGATGGCAGAGTAGTTCCATATGCGCCGATTGCTATGGATCCTGCTTCAGTGGTGCTGCACTACGGACAGGAAATGTTTGAAGGGCTTAAAGCCTATAAAAATGTAAAGACCGGAGCGGTTCAGCTTTTCAGACCTGAAATGAATGCCCGAAGAACGAACAGAACAAATGACAGACTTTGTATACCGCCGATGGATGAGGAAATGTATGTTGAGGCTGTTAAGGCCGTTGTCCGAGCAGATGCCGACTGGATCCCGGAGGTGAAGGACACATCTCTGTACATCAGACCTTTTATCTTTGCAACGGAACCCACTCTGGCTATTCACCCTTCCGAGTCATACATGTTTGTAATAATTCTGTCGCCATCAGGACCTTACTATCCTAATGGGCTGCAGCCCACCAAGCTCTATGTTGAGGACACATATATCAGAGCGGCTATGGGAGGAACCGGAGAAGCCAAGTGCGGCGGAAACTACGCGTGCGGGCTCAAGGCGCAGGTTATCGCCGCCGAGAAGGGATATGAGCAGATCCTGTGGCTGGACGGACAGGAGCAGAAGTATGTGGAAGAGGTGGGAACCTCGAATGCATTTTTTGTAATAGGTGATGAGGTTATAACGGCACCGCTCAGAGGAACGATACTGCCGGGAATTACCCGTGATTCATGTATCCGGGCTCTAAAAGCTGGAGGATACAGAGTGAGCGAAAGACTGCTGTCAATAGATGAGATATGCCGGGCATATGACAGAGGAGAGTTCAGAGAGATGTTCGCATCGGGGACTGCGGCAATTATATCGCCTGTAGGCGAACTGCGTTACAAGGATAAGGTTATGGATGTCAACGGCGGAGAGATAGGCCCGGTCGCACAGATGCTTTACGATAAAATCTACGGAATACAGACCGGCGCAGTAGAAGATGAATTCGGCTGGATAGAACCGGTATAAAGAGAGAGGTGGCAAAAGGGATATCCCTATTGCCACCCTCATTACATTTGAAAAGAGAATTTTGTTCAAGTGTAATTATCATTTTTCCTATTTCAAAGACTGTAATCAGTATAGTTGAGAGGAGATGGAAAGACAATTACCCAAAAGGTAGTATTTTGGATAGTTTTTTTGTATTATATAGTTCTGATATACTTCTTTCATACTACTTTTGTTGTGGACTTTCCCGTGGTTTTGGTTTAAGATGTGCTTATGGATAATAACAGAATCGGAGTACTGAACAACATAATATTTCAGATCTACAACATTGATGACTTTGAAGCGATGAAACGAGAAGTCCTGTATTCTCTGCGCTACCTCATACCATACAAGTGTGCCAGCTTTCTTATGGCAGATGCCGGGAAGACCCATGAAGATAAAAAATATGCAAACCCCATGCTTTCCGATCCCGTATGCAACCCGGAGAAATATACCGAGATGGAGAAGAAGTATCTGCTCTTTGAAGACAGGGATTTTTCCGGCTGGATACTGCACCAGAATGAATCCTCTTCTTTCAGGATAACAGATATGATAAGCGACGAGAAGAGGATGCAGACGGAAGTGTATCAGCACTGCTTCGAACCTTACGGTCTGCATTATTCGCTGGATCTGACCATCGCATCAAGGGGTCAGCTTCTGGGGGATCTGACCCTTTACAGGGCGAGGGATGACAAGGATTTTTCGGATGATGAAGTGTGGTGCGGGCGACTTCTATGCAGACATCTCAATGCGAGATTTTATGTCAACAGGTACGGGCATTTTTCTGTTCAGAATGTTGGAATAGGGCAGATAGGAAACCTCATCAATCAGTATATGCTGACGAAGAGAGAGGCGGAAATTCTCCACAGAATAATGCAGGGGAGAAAGAATGATGAGATCTGCGAGGAACTGTTTATTACGAATAATACATTGAAAAAACATCTGCACAACCTGTATCGCAAGACAGGTGTGAACAGCCGCGTTCAGCTTCTTACCCTGGAGCGGAACGGATAGATGAGGGAGAAGGCAGGTGCGGGGGAAGATGAGGACATTGACAGGCTGATCAAGGGATGGGATGACTGTATTGCAGAACTTGCAGAAATCGGAACTTATAACCGGTGAGAGGTGATATGAAAAGGTGCGAGGCGTTCTCTTCTCTTGTTAGCTTTTTTGTGATACAATATGGCGGTATGAGTAGCACAAAAAACAGGGAAAAACTGAAGGGCGAGGCTCTGCTGTGCCTGGCAGCGGTAATATGGGGGACGGCTTTCATATTTCAGAAGATGGGGATGGATCACATAGGACCATTCACATTTACGCTTTTCAGATTCGGAATCGGCACGCTGGCTATGATACCGGTGGTTCTGATTTCCGACGGAATCAAAAAAGGCAGGAGAGAAGCGATTACTCCGAAGGCTGACAGAATGCTTCTGCTGGGAGCTCTGTGCTGCGGGGGCACCAATTTTCTCGCATCCATTCTGCAGCAGGTCGGAATCATGTACACAACTGCCGGCAAGGCGGGCTTCCTGACAGCCATGGATATGATCATGATCCCCTTCCTTCTGCTTATTCTGCGAAGGAAGGTTCATGGACTAACATGGCTTGGGGTCGGCATAGGGCTGGTGGGAATGTATCTGCTGTGCATGAATGAAGGCTTCAGCGTATCGGCAGGTGATGCCTTCTGCCTTGGCGGCGCCTTCGGCTTCGCGTTGCAGATACTTTTCATCGATTATTTCGTTGACCGTGTCGATCCGATAAAGCTGGCACTGTATGAATTTGCAGTGACAACCGTATTATCGCTGATAAGCACGCCGTTTTTCGAGACAATAGTGATGGGCGATGTGGTTGACTGTGCGGTCCCACTGCTCTATACGGCCATCCTGGAGGTTTGCGTGGCATTCACTCTGGAGATGGTAGGGCTGCAGTATTCACCACCGGCCATAGGGACGATCATAATGTCCTTCGAATCGGTGTTTGCGGCGATAGCCGGAGCATTGTTTTTGCATGAAGTGATGAGCGGTCGCGAAACCGCCGGATGCATAATCATGTTCTGTGCGTTCATCATAGCGCAGATTCCTGAAATGAAGACGGAGAGTTGACTGTAAAGGCAAGCGGTGCGGTATATGGATCCACAAAACTGTATTGCTGCCGTTCAGCATAAATATACAGACGGAGAGTTTGCCCGCACCGGGCAGCTCTACTGTTAAAAACTGACAACCTGGTAAAAAGAAAGGAAAGCGAAAAAAGTGACAGACTTAGACAACAAAAAAGAACCAAACGGATCGGCCCTGCTTCCGATTATCATCTTCCTGGTGGTATATCTGGGAAGCGGAATCTACTACGAGTATATCAATCCGCCTGAAGGAGGCATGGGCTTCTATGTGATGTCTGTAGTTGTAGCATTCATGATTGCCATGACTGTTGCATTCCTGCAGAACAAGGATTTGACATTTGATCAGAAAATTCACGCGTGTGCACGGGGCATTGGTGACGATAACATTACGATAATGCTTTTTATCTTCCTTCTGGCAGGTGCCTTCAGCGGGATAGCAGGTGAGAGCGGAGGTGCGGCAAGTACAGCCAATATGCTTCTCAATATAGTGCCGGGCAATTTCGCGATTCCGGGACTTTTCGTTATTGCCTGCATCATATCGATGGCAATGGGGACCTCATGCGGAACCATCTCCGTAATAGCTCCGATTGCCGTAAATGTTGCCGCAGGTGCGGGGCTGAATCTGCCGTTCTGCATAGCTACCGTTGTAGGCGGAGCGATGTTCGGTGACAATCTGTCATTTATTTCGGATACTACGATTGCAGCGACAAAAACTCAGGGCGTTGAGATGAAGGACAAGTTCAGAGCCAACTTCAGAATTGCACTGCCTGCGGCCATAGCAACTCTGATCCTTATTTCCGTTATCTGCATGCAGGGTGATGCGACAAGCCTCAAACACTTTGATTTCAGCCTTATTCAGGCGATTCCTTATTTCGCAGTGCTTATTGCTGCTCTTTGCGGGATAAATGTATTCATAGTGCTGGGTGGCGGAGTGATACTCTGCTTTATCGCAGGCCTTATCACGCATTCACTGACCATGAGCACGGCATTCAGCTCCATGGGAAGCGGAACAGAAGGTATGTTTGAAACTATGGTGGTTGCCATTCTCGTCGCTGCTCTCGGTGCGCTCATGAAGGAATTCGGCGGTTTCGAATATCTGCTCACGCTTATACGCAGGGCATTCAAAAGCAAGAAGGGCGGAGAACTGGGGATCGGTATACTCACTTCTGTAATGGATGTGGCTACGGCAAACAATACAGTTGCAATTGTGATGGCAGGCCCTATTGCCAAGGAGGTAAGTCAGGAATATGACATTGATCCGGCAAGAACGGCTTCGCTTATGGATATCTTCTCATGCGTATGGCAGGGGATCATTCCATACGGCGCACAGCTTCTCATAGCAGCAGGTCTTGCAGGCATCGGAAGTGTAACGATAATTCCTTTCCTGTTCTATCCGGGATTTCTGCTGATTGCTGTGCTTATCAGCATTATCTTCGGTAAGGACGGAAAGAAGACAGGAAATGAAAAATAAGGGTTTATCTTAAAATGATGAACCGAATGGAGGGGAAGAGAATGAAAAAGAAATTATTGGCGATTACTATGGCTGTGCTTCTGGGTCTTGCCTTTGCATCAGTTCTGTCCGGTTGCGGAAATGCTGATGACGAGCATACGACAGAGGCAGCAACTGAAGCGGTTATGGAGACCGGCAGTGCTGCGGATACCACTCTTGTGGATCTTTCGGGGGATTGGCAGGATTCCGTGAGTCAGAGAGCGACGATGACAATCACCGCTTCTCCGGACGGGCAGACTGCTGATGTGACGGTAATATGGAGCGATTCGGCAGATGAGACAAATCAGTGGACTATGACTGTAAGGCAGGAGGGTGACAGGCTTATCTACGATTCCTGTGAAGAAACTGAAACTGAATTCAACAGCGACGGCAGCGTTCATGAGGAAGACAGATCAGTTGAAGGAGGAGGATTCTTCGAAATCGGTTCGTCCGGAGAGATAAACTGGACGGGAGCAGGAGATGATGACTGCAGGATATGCTCATTCCGGAAGATAATAGACTGATCGTCAAAGACCGTCAAATGATGTCATTTGACGGAGCAGCTTGAAGAATATGTCAGAAAAATGTGCCTGAGGGCGAGAGCCTTTTGGCACATTTTATCTATATATGCCTGCGCGGTCATGACTTCTTCACCTGTACAGCAGGCAGATGT
>JAUMVV010000061.1 GCA_030529985.1 Bacillota bacterium | reverse complement strand
TTCTCAACCATGATATCCCTTAAGCATGCTAAAAGTCAACCTCAAATGCAAAAAACAGTGTTTTTTGCAAGACAAAACACACTTCTGGTGGTATAATAGCGTAGCGGTATGTACTTTTGCTGTTCAAATAGAGTAGAGGAAGAATATATGGACAAACATGCATTAAACGAAAAAAGACGCGAGACGGTTACGAGTCTTCTCAAGGGGATGGACATCAAGACTGTAGCCGGAGGCGGTCTGGAGAAAGAGGATGTTCTCGACTGTCTGCAAAGGGTGTGCAATCTCTATGAGAGCCACATCGAAGAGCTGGAGAAGAACTACGAGGCAGAACTCAGCGAACTGGCCAGAAGATACCAGAAGTATGACGAGAACAATGACCTGTATGTCAGCCTCATTATGGATGCCAAAAAGAGCAGTAAAGAGATTATAGATCAGGCAACGCGTGAAGTAGATGAAATACTTGCCAGCGGAAGAGAGAAGATAGAACTTCAGGAAAAAGAACTCCGACAATTGAAGGAAGATACAGATAAGGAGAAAGTGTCTCTGGCTGCTGAAGTAAAGGCAAGCAAAGACTATGCTGACGCTGAAAAGGCAGCGATGAGACTTGAGATAGAAGCCGAAAGAGAAAAGCTGGAAGCCACAAAGAACAAATACAGACAGCAGATCACGGCAATGGAGGGTGAGTTCTCGGAAATCAGGACAAACATTCTCAGAACATCGGCAAGACTGGATGCTCTAAAGGCACAGTCCGAAGATGAGACGCTGGAAACCAACTGGGATGTGAAAGATGCCTTCGGGGAGGTTCAGGTTCCCGATGCTGACATAGAAGTGGATCAGGTTTTGGAGTTTGAGCCTGCGGCAGCAGAGACTGCAGGAGGGGTGAATGAAGCCCTTGCATCAGATGAAGCATTTGAGGAGACATTCTTCAAAAGCGATGTACTCAGCGAGCTGCCCGGAGCGGAAGCTACTGCAGCAGAACCGGCGGTGCCGGCAGCAGAAATCCCTGCGGTCACGCCTGCGGCAGCGGTTCCGGCAATGGGAGAGGCAGGGGAAATGCCCGCAGCAACTCCTGTAGGGGAGATGCCTGCAGCCCCACCGATGACCGAAGCAGCGGCAGCAAAAGCAGAGGAAATAACGGTTGAAGATCTTCTCGCAAGCATGGATGTACCGGCGGATGAAACTCCGGCAGCGGAGTCTGTAGCGGAGGAAGCTACTGCAGCAGAGCCGGCGGTGCCGGCAGCGGAAATCCCTGCGGCTACGCCTGCGGCAGCGGCTCCGGCAATGGAAGCGGCAGGAGGAATGCCCGCAGCAGCCCCTGTAGCGGAGACCTCTGCAGCCGAAGAGGCGGCACTTGAAGAACCGGACATCGAAGCATTGCTGGATGAGCTTTCATTTGACGATGTTCTGGAGGAAGAGACAGTAGAAACAGGCGGCGAGGAACCTGACGAGATCGATATCGGTGTTCTGGAAGGACTGGCAAACCCGGATACTGAAGAAGCGATGCCTGCAGAGGAAGTACCGGCAGAAGCCGGATCTGCAGCTGCTGAGGAAATCAGTTTTGAAAAACTGGAAGAGCTCTTTAAGGATGAAAAATAGAGGAGACACAGCAATCAGATAAACAGCAGTACGCGACGCAGCAGTGTCGCGTACTTTTGTAACAAGAAAAACCCGGAGGAAGAGATGGAAGCGCTGAAAAAGAAAATCCTTGAAGAAGGATCGGTAATAGGAACAGAAATCGTCAAGGTGGACACCTTTCTTAACCATCAGATAGATGTGAAATTTTTGGAGAAAATAGGAGAAGAATTCAGGAAGAGATTTGCGGACACGGAAGTGGACAAAATACTGACCGTTGAAGCCGGCGGCATTGCCATCGCCTGCACGACAGCAGAGTGCTTCGGATATCCGCCTGTTGTCTTTGCGAAAAAAGCGGCTCCAAGCACTATGAACGAGGGTTTTTACGAAGCTGAGGCTCGCTCCTTTACGAAGGGAACCATTTCCAGGTTCAAGGTGGACAGGAAGTTCATAAAACCGGGAGAAAGAGTCATGATACTCGATGATTTTCTCGCAAGCGGGGAGGCATCCGTGGCACTCTCGGAAATCATCGAACAGGGCGGAGCAGAGGTGGCCGGTATCGGAGCGGTTATAGAAAAAGGTTACCAGGGCGGCTCTGAAAGGCTGAGAAAAAAGGGTTACAGAGTTGAGTCGCTGGCAGTTATAAGGAAGATCGAAAACGGGAAAGTGATATTCGACTGACGCCGGGATAACAACAGCAGGACAACAGGAGGGCAACGCAAGAGGGAAATCACATGGATCATTACAAGGTGGATTTTCACATCCACACAATAGCCTCCGACGGAGAGGCTACACCAACTGAAATAGTCAAAAAAGCCAAGGAACTGGGTTATGATATAATAGCAATCACCGATCACGATAACACAGATGGTCTGGCGGAGGCGAAAATTGCAGGAGAGGCTTTGGAAATGAAGGTGATTCCGGGGATAGAGATCGCAACTGTTACCGAAGAGGGAATCGGACTTCATTTGCTGGGGTACAACTTCGATCCTGATAACGCGGAACTGAAAAAATTCCTTTCCCGTATGATCAAAAGCCGTGAAGAGAGAAACAAAGAGCTTTTTTCGGTTTTGCAGGAGATGGGATATGATATTTCTGAGGATGACATCGAAGTGGGAAAGAATAACTTCATCGGCAAACTTCTCATAGCCGGAGCTCTTGTGAAAAAAGGCTATGCCGATGATGTGAAGCAGGCCTTCGGGAAGCAGATTTTAGGCAGTCCGGAATGCAGAAGGGTGAAAAAGGTCAAGCCTACGGCAGGGGAAGCCATAGAGGTTATACTGAAAGCCGGAGGAACGCCGGTACTCGCCCATCCCATCCAGACCGGAGGCATAGGTGAACCCGGCAGCGAGCAGTTCTATGAGAATATGGATAAGATCATCGGCCGGCTGAAGAAGCAGGGGCTGAAGGGGCTTGAGTGCTATCACCCTGACCAGAACGAGGAACAGTCGATGAGGTTTGTCGGGATGGCCGAAAAATATCATCTGCACATCACCAAGGGATCGGATTTTCACGGGAAGGACTTCGCAGATGCCGGCAGGACGGCATACAGATAATCCGGAATATATTGCAAAGGCAGGACAATGTTTAAGAGAACGAGAGAAAACATCAAAGCGGTAATGGAGAGAGACCCGGCGGCACGACACGGTCTTGAGGTGTTTTTATGTTGTCCCGGTGTCTGGGCGCTCATGTGGCACACACCGGCTCACTGGCTTTATGTGCATGGCTGTAAGATGCCGGGAAGAATCATCTCCCAACTTACCAGATGGATCACAGGAATAGAGATACATCCGGGGGCAACGATAGGACGCCGGTGCTTTATAGATCACGGCATGGCGGTGATCATAGGTGAAACCACGGAAATCGGTGACGATTGTACTATATATCAGGGAGTCACTTTGGGTGGAACAGGCAAGGATACGGGCAAAAGGCATCCTACCATAAGGGACAGGGTGATGATAAGTTCGGGAGCCAAGGTGCTGGGTCCCATTGAAATAGGAAACGATGTTAAAATAGGAGCAGGCTCCGTGGTGCTGAGAAATGTACCTGACGGCTGTACGGTGGTGGGGATCCCGGGAACGGTGGTAAGGCATTACGGACATGCCACGGCGGATATGGATCAGCTGGATATGCCGGATCCGGTAGCTGTAGAACTGGAATGTTTGAGAAGGAGGGTTGTTGAGCTTGAACAGCTCATCGCCAGAGAATTCGGGCGTGAAGCTATCAGAAGATGCGGACGGGATTGTCAGTACGACGAAATCGTTGCCGAAATCAACAATCAGGTCTACGAAGAACACCGCGGAGGGCATGACTGCACCACATGCGATGAGGAGAGCTGTGCCTTGAGGGATGTGGAGATGCAGCTGGAGCAGTTCAGACAATCGGAGAAGCAATCGGAGCAGCACGGACAGTCGGGGAAGCAGACAGAGCCGGACAGCGGAGAAGAAGATGGAAAATAGGAGGTCATGATGAGAATATACAACACATTGACGAGAAAAAAAGAAGAGTTCGTACCACAGGAGGAAGGAAAGGTTAAGATGTATGTATGCGGGCCCACCGTATACAACTTCTTTCATATCGGAAATGCCAGACCGTTTGTCGTATTCGATACGATGAGAAAATATCTGGAATACAGAGGCTACAAGGTAAAATTCGTGCAGAATTTCACAGATGTGGATGACAAGATTATAAACCGCGCGAAGGAAGAAGGGGTTTCAGCATCTGAAATTTCCGAAAAATATATCGAAGAGTACTTCAAGGATGCGGCTGCACTGAATGTCAAGAAGGCAACGGTGCATCCTCAGGCGACAAAGGTCATACCCGATATTATCCATTTCATACAGGATCTTATAGATAAGGGTTTCGCATACGAATCCAATGGCGATGTATATTTCAGAACGAGAAAGTTTGACGGCTACGGCAAGCTCTCCGGCAAGAATATAGATGATCTCATCGAAGGAGCCAGTGCCAGAACCAGCGAAGCCGACGGCGAGAAAAAGGAAGATCCGCTGGACTTCGCACTCTGGAAAGCCAGGAAGACAGATTCGGAAATTGCGTGGGAATCACCATGGGGAATGGGCAGACCGGGCTGGCATATTGAATGCTCGGCAATGTCCAAAAAATATCTTGGAGATACGCTGGACATCCATGCAGGAGGCGAAGATCTCCAGTTCCCTCACCACGAAAACGAAATCGCACAGTCGGAGACACACAACGGCAAGCCTTTCGCGAAATACTGGATGCATAACGGATATATAAATGTTGACGGAGTGAAGATGAGCAAGTCTTTAGGCAATTTCAAGACAGTCAGAGACCTGCTTACGCAGTATGACGGTGAGGTTCTCAGATTTCTGATTCTTTCAGGTCACTACAGGGGGCCCATCGACTTCAATCCGGACATTCTGGAACAGTCGCAGAGCGGTCTGAAGCGAATGAGAAACTGCAAGAGTGCGCTGAAACATCTCATGGAAGCCGGAGCGGAGGGAGATATGACCGCTGAAGAAGCAAAGGCAGTTGCAAATTTCGACACATTCCGCAGGAAGTTCATCGATGCTATGGATGACGACCTCAACACGGCAGATGCGATTTCCGCGGTATTCGAATTGGTTACGGCAATCAACACCACTGCCGGAGCGGCAGGCGCGACAAAGGCCTACGCCGGGGCGGCCATGGACATGCTCATGGAGCTTGCAGGCGTTCTGGGGCTTTTGCAGCAGGATGTAGAGGAAAAGGTGGAGATCGATCCTGAAATACAGAAGCTTATCGATGAGCGACAGGCGGCAAGGAAGGCAAAGGATTTCACCAGGGCGGATGAAATACGCGACAGACTGGCAGCTCAGGGAATCACCCTCAAAGATACGCCTCAGGGAGTGCAGGTCATCAGGAAATAACAGGATGACAGGTATTTTGTCATCTTCTAACGGGAATAGCTGAAATGGTTGAAAATCCTAAACAACTGAATACAGAGGCTCTTGCCTATATGGGAGATGCGGTATTCGAACAGTATATCCGCGAGAAGCTGCTGTCCGGCGGGCTGGTCAGGGTGAAGAATATTCACAAGGAAGCTACGAAATATGTCAAAGCCTCTGCTCAGGCAAAGGCGATAAAGACCATGATGGCTGTCGGCACGGGCAGGGAGCCGGTACCGGAATTGTCTGAGGACGAACAGCGGCTGGTGAAGCGGGCAAGAAATCACAGGTTCAGTTCAAAGGCGAAGAATGCGGATCCGGTAACATACAAGTGGGCAACAGCCTTCGAAGCACTGGTGGGATATCTTTTTCTGGCAGGCGAAAATAAGAGGCTGGCACAGATTATGGAGCGCGCAGTGGAGATAACTGATGGCTAACAAATACAAGAAAAAAAGAGAAACAAAGAATAAGACAAAGGAATGGATAACGGATTATTATAAGACCGGACGCGAATTCGATAAAGAGAACAGGCAGCGGCGGGAGAAGGAAGGCAGGAAAGAGGAAAAAGGACTTCGGAAACTCAATTCCTTCGAGCTCACCTGCATAGTCATCATCGCACTTGCCGTTGTGGGGATGATAATCAAATATTTCATTCTGGGTCATGGCTTCTGGACAACGGGGATCTGAGAAATGAGCAAGGCGGATATATTATTTGTAAACATGTGCAGAGATATTCTGGACAACGGTTTTTCCAGCGAGGGACAGACCGTACGGGCAAGGTGGGAGGACGGAACTTCCGCACATACGATCAAACAGTTCGGCGTGGTGAACAGGTATAATCTGTGGGAAGAATTTCCTGCACTGACCCTGCGGCCCACATATATCAAGAGTGCAGTTGACGAGATGCTGTGGATATGGCAGAAAAAGTCGAACAGAGTGTCCGAACTTAAAAGCAGCATATGGGATGAATGGGCTGATGAACAGGGAACCATAGGCAAGGCATACGGGTATCAGCTTGGGGTGAAGTACAGCTTCGCTCAGGGGGAGATGGATCAGGTTGACAATGTACTCTGGCAGCTCAGGAACACGCCGTATTCCAGGCGTATCATCACCAATATATATAATTTTGCGGATTTGAGCGAAATGGGGCTGGAGCCCTGTGCATACAGTATGACCTTCAATGTAACCCGCGAAGAGGGCGGCGGTGCAGAAGGCAGAGGAGGAAAAGGCAGATTCAGGCTTAACGGAATTCTGAATCAGAGGTCGCAGGACATTCTGGCGGCGAACAACTGGAATGTGGTTCAATATGCGGTTCTCATTCACATGCTGGCACAGGTAAGCGACATGGTGCCGGGAGAGCTTATCCATGTTATTTCCGATGCCCACATATATGACAGGCATGTGGATATCATCAGGGAAATGATACAACGGCCGCAGTATCCGGCGCCGACCTTTACTCTTAATCCCGAAGTGAAGGACTTTTACGACTTCACCACGGCGGATATAGAGATAACAGACTACCAAAAAAACCCGCAGATCACAGACATCCCCATTGCGATATGATATCGCGATACGATATAAGTGAGAGAATGAATGCAATAGTTACGGTAGACGAAGACCGGGGAACAGGCAAAAACAATGATCTTCTGTGCCACCTGCCGGGAGGTCTGAGATACCCGTCATGCTATGATATGGCAGATTATGAATATACCTATAGCGATATGATATAGATATGATATAAAGAGGGAAAAATGAACGCAATAGTTGCAGTAGACGAAAACTGGGGAATAGGCAAAAACAATGATCTTCTGTGCCACCTGCCGGGAGATCTGAAATACTACAAGGAGAAAACTTTAGACAAGTGTGTAATTTTCGGGCAGAAAACCCTGGAATCTCTGCCGGGCTCAAAGCCGCTGCCGAGGCGGGATCATATAGTGCTGAGCGATGATCCGTCATATAAGGTGGAGACCGGAGAGGGCTATGCCTGTGATGTGGTTCACAGCAAGGCGGAGGTTATGGAACTTGTGGCCGAATATGAGGCGGCAGCCCGGAAGATGGGCGAGGCTCCTGCAGAAGCGGTATTTGTCTGCGGGGGAGCATCGATTTATGAACTCTTCCTCCACGACTGCGATGCTTTTTACGTTACCAAAATGCACAAAACCTTTGACGCGGACAGGTTCTTTCCTAACCTGGACGAGATGGGTCTGAAGATAACATGGGAATCGGAGCTTCAGACCGATGAAGCATCGGGGATGCAGTACACCTTTCAGAAATACGAAAGAGAATGATGTTAAAACGACGGTCGTCTTTTGAGGGAGAATTATGTCGGAACTTATAGTTGGAAGAAATGCGGTACTTGAAGCACTGAAGGCGGGTCGCGAAATAGAAAAGATAAATATACAGAAGCTTGAGAAGGGCAGAAATCCTGCAGGCTCTGTCAGGCAGATCACAGCAAAGGCAAGAGAAGCGGGAATCCCCGTATACCATAGCGACAAAGCCTTTATGGATAAGATGATGGACGGAGCGAAGGTCAATTATCAGGGAGTGATCGCAACAGCTTCGGATTATTCATACTGTGAGATCGAAGATATTGTTGCTTTTGCACGGGAGAAAGACGAGAAACCGTTTATAATTATCCTTGACGGGCTGGAGGATCCCCACAATCTGGGTGCGATAATGAGAACGGCGGAGTGTGCCGGAGCTCACGGGATAATCATTCCGAAACGCCGCAGTGTTTCGGTAAATGAGACCGTACTGAAAACCGGTGCGGGTGCCGCGGAGCATATGCTCTGTGCGAGAGTGACAAATATCGCCAAGGCAATAGATGAGCTGAAGGAACAGGGCATATGGATCTACGCCTGTGACATGGGCGATGAGTTGATGTACGATCAGGATATGACCGGAAGTGTAGCAATCGTTATCGGAAGCGAGGGCTTCGGCATCAGCAGGCTGGTGCGCGAGAAGTGCGATTTCGTCGTCAGCATCCCCATGAAGGGGAAAATCAATTCCCTTAATGCGTCAAATGCTGCGGCAATTCTGATGTACGAGATAGTGAAACAGAGGATGTAATGTTGTTGGAAAATGATCTGCTCAATTCCATAGAAAACCCGGATGTACAGCTGGTTACAGAGGCGCAGGCCGGGGATGTTGCCGCCGAGGAGGCGCTGATCCGAAAATACAGCAATCTGGTCAGAAGCAAGACCAAGGCTTACTTTATCATGGGGGCAGATGAGAACGATGTTATGCAGGAAGGCATGATAGGTCTTATGAAGGCGGTCCGGAAGTATGATCCATCGAAGAATGCGACCTTCGGGACATTTGCTGATGTATGTGTGACGAGTCAGATCATCAGCGCTATCAGGACGGCGGATCGCATTAAGCACAAGCCCCTCAATTTATCCGTTTCGTTAAGCAATCCTGTCGAAAAAGACGGGACAGAAGGAATAACCATCGAGGATACGCTTCATGCCAGTGTGGCGGATTCTCCCGAAGAGATTGTGCTGCTCAAGGATGTCACCTATTACATTCTTAATAACGGCGACAATATTTTCAGCGAGTTTGAAATGAAGGTGATAGGTGAAACTGTCAAAGGCTATTCCTACGATCGGGTTGCGGAACGCCTGAACAAAAGCAGGAAGCAGGTTGATAACGCATTGCAGCGGGCAAAGAAAAAAGTGAATGATTATCTGTGGAAATAGTGCGGTGTATTTTTTTCTTGATAAGACTTTCCCGATGCGATATACTATCGGTGTATGGCGTGCTGCCGTAGCTCAGTCGGTAGAGCACCTCATTGGTAATGAGGAGGTTCGGCGGTTCAAGTCCGCTCGGCAGCTCCATTACATTTGATCCGGGGACGCCCGGATGACTATACTGTTCTAAATAATAACGTTATTTTTTAGGAGGAAAAAATGGCAAAAGCAAAATTTGAAAGAAATAAGCCGCATATCAACATCGGTACAAT
>JAUMVV010000060.1 GCA_030529985.1 Bacillota bacterium | reverse complement strand
GCCTTCTGTTCTGCACCGATTTTCGTTAATAATTCATCAATATTTCCTCAATAAAAGCTCGTGTTTTAAGCTGATTTTCAGGCTGACTTTCAGACTGATTTCCTGTTCCGTTGTTCCGTCTTGTAAAGAACTCGGGTACGCTCCGTCATCGGCAGCTCCATATTTTTAACAAAATATGGTAATTTGTGATGTGTTTATTACACCTATAAAAAAATGACAACATACCCTCGTCAGTGATGTTGTCATTTTTCCGGTTAATATCAATATATGAAGCTATAGCTGCCACAGGAGAAGGACTAAGTTGCTGAGGGGGAGCAGCCGGCTTGCATTACCGCCCGGTCTGCCTTTGCTCCCTCACACTGCCCCGCAATTGTTAAACACTGCATGTACTTAAAGCTTCTGCAACCAGATTTCCCATTTCAGAAGTTCCTATCCCCTTTTCACCTTTGCGGGCAATGTCCGGAGTTCTGTATCCGGCTTTAAGGGCTTTTTTTACAGCGGCTTCAATGCATCTTGCCTCTTTATCCAGATTCAGTGAGTATTTGAGCATCATAGCCGCCGAGAGAATGGTTGCAAGGGGGTTTGCAATGCCTTTGCCTGCAATATCCGGAGCCGAACCATGGCTTGGCTCATAGAGTCCGAAACTCGTATCGTTGAGGCTCGCTGATGAAAGCATTCCGATGGAGCCGGTAATCATGCTCGCTTCATCTGAAAGAATATCTCCGAACATGTTCTCCGTAAGTATCACATCAAACTGTGAAGGCTCACTTACCAGCTGCATTGCACAGTTATCAACCAGCATATGTTCAAGCGACACCTCCGGGTAATCTTTCGCCACTTCCTCTACAGTCCTCCTCCAAAGTCTGGATGAGTCCAGCACATTGGCCTTGTCAACACTTGTAATTTTTTTGTCACGCTTCATGGCTATCTCAAATGCTTTAACAGCCGTTCTTCGTATTTCATCTGCATTGTATTCCAGCGTATCCACTGCGGTCATGACACCGTCAACCTCCGAGGTGTGCCGCTCACCGAAATACAATCCTCCTGTCAGCTCTCTCACGATCACCATATCAAAACCCTCTGAGCCTATAAGTTCTTCCTTTATGGGGCATGCCGCCTTCAGCTCGTCGAAGAGATACGCCGGTCTCAGATTTGCGAAGAGATTCAGTTCCTTTCTCATCCTCAGAAGACCCGCCTCCGGTCTTCGGGAAGGTTCCAGCCTGTACCAGGGTGATGTGCCGGTATCGCCTCCTATGGAGCCCATGATCACGGCATCACAGGATTCGGCATCAGCCAAAGCCTCATCTGTAAGAGGAACTCCGTGTGCGTCAATCGATGCTCCTCCCAGCAGCAGTTCACTGTAATTGAATTTATGTCCGAAACGATGTGCTGCGGCATCAAGTACCTTTACCGCCTCTTCAATGATCTCAGGCCCTATTCCATCCCCCCTTATCACGCCTATCCTATACTCCATTCTGCTTCTCCTTCCTGATGCTGTTCATAAGCCCTCCTGCTGTCATCACTTCCTTGATAAATTCCGGGAACGGCAGCGCCCGATAGATCTCATCTCTGCTCTCGTTCCTTATCACTCCCGTTTCAAAATCCACAGTTATACTGTCGCCGTCCTGAATTCTGTCACTTGCCTCGGGACATTCCAGAATAGGCAGCCCTATGTTGATTGAATTCCTGTAAAATATTCTGGCGAATGTCTTGGCTATGACGCAATCAACACCGCATGCCTTGATGGAGGCCGGCGCATGCTCTCTGGAAGAGCCGCAGCCGAAGTTTTCGCCGCCCACAATAATATCGCCCCTGCTTACTCTCCTCGCGAACTCCGGGTCTATATCTTCCATACAATGTTTTGCCAATTCATTCATATCCGCAGTATTCAGATATCTGGCCGGGATGATTACATCCGTATCTATATTATCACCATATTTGTGCACTGTTCCTTTAGCCTTCATTTTTTCCTCCTGTAATTTCATTTTGGAGCTGCCTCTCCGCTCCGCCTCCAATGGTTTAACCGACCTCGCCCGATCACTCTGTGTTGCCCGATACTGCCTGCTTCACTCGTGCTGCCCTGCTCCATCCGCTTCACCGGGCTCTGCCTGTCAGGCAATCTCACCCGCACCTGCAATTTCTCCTTGCCTGCAAGGCAGGACGGCAGACCCCTTAAGCTATCTCATCCGGATCTGAAATCCTGCCTCTTATTGCCGATGCAGCCGCAACCGCCGGACTTGCCAGATATACCTCGGATTTCACATGTCCCATTCGCCCGACAAAGTTCCTGTTCGTCGTTGCCACACACCTTTCACCTTCGGCAAGGATCCCCATATGACCTCCCAGACACGGACCGCATGTAGGAGTCGAAACCACACAGCCCGCATCGATAAATGTATCAATGTACCCCCGTCTGATGCAATCCTTGTACACCTGCTGTGTTGCCGGAATTATTATCGCACGCACATTATCGTGAACCCTTCGGCCCTCTAAAATCCCGGCGGCCAGCGCCATATCCTCCAGCCTGCCGTTCGTGCACGAGCCTATAAGGACCTGATCTATTTCAACATCCCCCACCTGATCTATAGTTCTGGTGTTTTCAGGAAGGTGAGGGAAGGCAACCGTCGGTCTGAGCTCGCTGAGATTTATCTCATATACGGCTGCGTACTCTGCATCGGGATCAGCCTCGAAGCACTTCCATTCACCCCTGACTCTGCCCTTCATATATTCTTCTGTGATCTCATCTACAGGGAAAATGCCGTTCTTGCCTCCTGCCTCTATAGCCATATTTGCAATGCAAAGCCTGTCATCCATGCTGAGACTCTTCAGTCCTTCCCCCGTGAATTCCATGGATTTGTACAGTGCTCCGTCAACTCCTATCATCCCTATAATATGGAGAATGACATCCTTTCCCGTTACATTTTCCTGAAGTTCGCCTGTCAGCCTGAAGCTCAAGGCTTCAGGAACTTTGAACCAGGCCTGCCCCGTGGCCATGCCCGCTGCCATATCAGTGCTTCCCACCCCTGTGGAGAATGCACCCAGTGCGCCGTAAGTGCAGGTATGCGAGTCTGCACCTATAATAAGATCCCCTGCCTTTACGAGACCCTGTTCAGGAAGCAGCGCATGCTCTATTCCCATTCTTCCCACATCGAAGAAGTTCTCTACATCAAACCTCCTCGCAAACGCTCTGCACTGTCTGCACTGCTGAGCCGCTTTAATATCCTTGTTCGGTGTGAAATGATCCATTACAAGTGAAATTTTTTCTCTGTCAAATATCCTGTCAAATCCCGCTTTCTCGAATTCATTTATGGCAACAGGTGTTGTAATGTCGTTACCCAGCACCATGTCGAGCTTCACCTTGATAAGCTGCCCGGGCACCACCTTGCTCATCCCTGCATGTTTCGCCAGTATCTTCTGGGTCATCGTCATTCCCATAATCACTCCTCCTTCTCTTTTTTATACTTCCTGTTGAGTGCGCTCACCAGTGCATTTACTGACGCGAGGATTATATCTTCATGAGTTCCTACGCCCCAGTACCTTGCCCCGTGCCTGCCCTCTATGCATACATACGCGGCTGCCTTTGAATGAGAATCTGCCGACAGTGCATGCTCGGCGTAGGTAATGAATTTGTAACTGAAATTATACGGCGTCTTCTTCAGCGCATTGCTTACCGCATCCAGATGGCCGTTTCCCGGCGCGCTGATTTCAAAGCAGTCATCATGTATTCTCACCTTCATGTTCACGACTACACCCTCATTGGACTTGGCACAGGCTGACCTTTCGAAGGTGGCCGCCGTTATGTCCAGAGCGTCGAAATCGTTGACATATTCCTTCTCGAATTCGCTGAACACCTCTTCAGGTGAAAGCTCCTTGTGCTTCCTGTCGGAAATGCCCTTCACCATATATCCCAGCTCTTCCCTCATAGGGATAGGAATGCAAAATCCGTAATACTGTTCCAGTATGTAGGCTACGCCGCCCTTGCCGGACTGGCTGTTTATCCTGATAACATCCGTCTCGTACTCCCGTCCCACATCCTTCGGATCTATCGGCAGATAAGGAATTGTCCAGTGATCCAAATCATTATTCTCACGCCACTTCATACCCTTGGCGATGGCATCCTGATGAGATCCCGAGAATGCGGCGAATACCAGCTTACCGCCATACGGCTGTCTCGGATGTACCTCCATCCCCGTATATTTCTCATAGGTTTTCACAACCTCCGGCATGTCCGAAAAATCCAGTTTAGGGTCGACGCCGTGTGAGAACAGGTTCATAGCCAGCGTTATGATGTCCACATTCCCCGTTCTTTCACCGTTTCCGAACAGGGTTCCTTCAATCCTGTCTCCCCCTGCCAGGATCCCCAGCTCCGCATCGGCTACCGCCGTCCCCCTGTCGTTGTGAGGGTGAAGAGAAACTATCAGATTTTCCCTGTTATGCAGATGCTCGCACATATATTCGATCTGGGATGCGTATACATGCGGCATTGACATCGCAACTGTTGCAGGCAGATTGATTATTACCTTATTGTCCGGGGAGGGCTCCCATATATCTATTACGGCATTGCATACCTCCGCTGCGTAATCCATTTCCGTTCCTGTGAAGCTTTCCGGAGAATATTCGAAACTGAAGCTGCTATCCGGACTCTTTGCGGCGTATTCCTTTATCAATTTGGCACCTTCAACTGCCACATGCAGAATCTCCTCACGGGATTTCCCGAAGACCTGCTGTCTCTGCGCGAAGGAGGTTGAATTGTAAAGGTGAACAATTGCGCTCTTTACTCCCTCTAAAGCCTCAAATGTCTTCTTTATTATGTGCGGTCTCGACTGTGTCAGCACCTGTATCCTTACATCGTCGGGAATGAGTCCGTTCTCTATCAAAGTTCTGAGAAATATGTACTCCGTGTCCGATGCTGCCGGGAACCCCACCTCTATTTCCTTAAATCCTGTTTTTACGAGAAACTTAAAGAATTCTATCTTTTCATGCAGATCCATGGGAACCATCAGCGCCTGATTGCCGTCTCTCAAGTCCACACTGCACCATGCCGGTGCCTTTGTGATGTGATCCTTGCGGGACCATTTCATGTAGTCTTTTCCCACCGGATAGTATCCGATCTTGTATTTCCCGTAGTTTTTCATTTTCCCTTTTCCTTTCCTCGTCTGTCCAAAGCTGCGCAAAAACAAAATGCCCTCATCTCAAAGAAAGAGACGAAGGCTTATGGCTTCCGCGGTACCACTCTTTTTAGCATGCTGTTTCGGGTTGTCTGATTATACCGCCAGCCTTAAGCTGAAATCACATGCTCACTCAAAGTATGTCTGCTCCCGGGTGAGACATCCTGTTTCCGTATGCAGCCTTTCACCAAACGACCACTCTCTGAAATACTTCCACCGGATTTATTCCGTTCATCGCATCTCTATTTAATTTGCTTATGTTTAGATGTTATAGCATTTCACAAACAATGTCAATCTTTTTTGTGTGTTTATAATAAAACGTAAATTCCAAAAAAATTAAATTAGCCTGCGAGGGTGAACTTCCACTCATCGAGCATACGGTTCGGGGGGATGCAGGCTAATCCTGTGAGGAATGTCTCTAATAGTATGGTTAATTTCTCTTGTTTGCGATATAATAATAACATGTTCACCCCTGAACGAGTCAATCAAAATCAGCAAGAAAATTAAAAAAATACGACAATAAAATGAAAATACGCGAAAAACCCCGCCTCTACAAGATCGGTCAGCTCGCCCGAACCTGCAATATCAGCCGTGCGACCATAATGCGTTTCGAGGAGGACGGTCTGCTTCGACCGGCCTACATCAACAGTGAAAACGGCTACAGATACTATGACAGCAGCAATCTGGCAGAGGTAATAAAAATTCTGAAGTTTCAGCGACTGGGCTTCACTAAAAAAGAAATCCGGAATATGGACAATCCGGAGAAAATCCATGACAGTGTACGGCGTATGCAGCAGCAATTTCTGCTTTTGCTTAACGAGCTGGAGGATCTGACGGCACGCGAGGACATCCCCGACACAATTCACATCCGCATGGCCGAAACCCCCGGCGGAAACTATTTCTCCAGGCAAAAAGAGCTTATATACACCCCTGAAAATATCCGTTCCTTTGCCATCAGTACTATGGAAGACTTTATGGAGACTCGTGCAACCGGCAACACCCAGCAGGCTATGAGGATCTTCATCGATGCTCCCACGCCGGATAATGGCGGAGCACCCTCTGAAGTCATCGGCTGCTTTGACGGCAGGCTCCATACCTGTAACTGTATCATCCCGACTTCAGGCACTTACAGCGGTTCCGACTTCATCGATCTGAAGTCCTTCACCGCACTGACCCTTGTCTGCAAGTGCGATTATAACAATTCGGCAAATCTTTTTCACCGCATCCGGAGCGAGGCACTGGCTCGCGGGCTCACTCCTCACACGCCTGTGGAAATAGCCGGATTTCCGGAAATCTTTTTCAGCTCTGACAAATACATGTCCAACAGCACATTAAGACTTGTCCTGGGAACACGAGAATAACAAAAAAATATGTTATACTGCATATATGAGAACGAAAAATTCAAGAAAAAAAATTGTAATACTGATAGTAGTCCTGCTTTTGCTCGCCGCTGCTGCAGTGTTGTTCTATATGCTGACGACACCGCGAATCACTCTTAACGGCGACAGGAAAATGGAAGTGACCATGGCTGAAGGCTATACGGAGCCGGGTGCAGAGGCGAGTTTTTCTTTTAAAGATATCACCGGGCATATCGAAATCGACTCGCAGGTCAATGACGGCAAGGTGGGCACCTATACTGTCACCTATACGGTGAATTATCTGAGGAAAACAGCCACCGCCAAACGAACCGTTAATGTTGTGGACAGGGAGCCGCCGGTAATAACTCTGACGGAAGGTGACAGGATTTCCATTCGCCCGGGTCAGGAGTTCAGGGATCCCGGAGCCACGGCAATCGATGATTCGGATGGCGATGTTTCCGCCAATATTACAGCCAAGGGCTTCGTGGATCGCTACAACAAGGGTGACTATGAGGTTGACTACACCGTTTCGGATTCTTACGGCAACCGCGCTAAGGCAACCCGCACGGTGACAGTTGAAGGTGAACCTGTGAAGGAGGTTCGGGGTGTGATCTACCTGACCTTCGATGACGGTCCCAGCAACAATGTCACACCGGAAATTCTTGACACTCTCGAAAAGTACAAGGTGCCGGCAACCTTTTTTATCGTTGATTACGGCAGCGACAAAAACAAGCTGAAGACCCTCAAGAGAGCCATTGCAGACGGCTGCACCATAGCAGTCCACGGCAGCTCGCATGACTACAGCAAAATATATACCTCTGTTCCTGCCTTTATGGACAATGTTACAAGCCTTCGCGACAAAATAAAAAGCGACCTGGACTATGCTGCCTTCGCAATGCGTTTCCCGGGCGGCAGTTCCAATACCGTCAGCAAAAGCTACAGCAAAGGTATTATGAAAAAGCTGGTAAAAGATGTGCAGAAGGAGGGTTTCATGTACAATGACTGGAATGTCGATTCCACCGACGCCTCCGGCAACAATATCGCCGTTGACGAGATAGTGCGCAGCGTTCAGGAAAGGTGCAGCAAGGACACCTTCAATGTTATACTCATGCACGACTCCGATGCCAAGGGCACCACTGCCCGGGCGCTTCCGGCAATAATTAAATGGGCTAAGGAGGAGGGCTACACCTTCCGGGCTATGACAATAAATTCCCCGACCGTACACCACGATGTGAACAATTGAATCCTTCTGAATACCGCTATACCGCTCTTGCAAAGGCAGACAGATGATTGCTTCTGTCTGCCTTTTTTTACAGTTCTTCATGGCTCCGGTCTTGTTTATTGTTGTTTTTTTGTTTTTGGAGCCATTATCGGCATATACAGGGTATAATCCGGAATATAGAGGCTATCATTTTTTGTTTTAGGAGGTGAAAGATAATGAGCAAAAGGAAGACACTGCTTGCAGCAATTGCCTGCGTGGTAATGGCATTCAGCTTCTGCCTTGCCGGCTGCGGATCGGACTCCGGCGAAGAAACCGCGGCCGCACCCGAGAAGCATCTGCTGCCTTATCCTGAAGGATACGACACAACATCAGCCGGTGCATCCAGCTATGACGGCTGGTGCGACAATGCCGAAACGCCTTATTTCACAATCAACGACTATTACAACATGGAAAGCGAGGGTTCGCTTCACATTCTGACAAACTTCGCTCCGTACCAGCAGTCAACGGAATACACCTGCGGACCGGCATCATGCTATGCGGTTCTGAACTGGTTCGACCCTAAGCTGGCAAAAAAGTATGATGAACTGACAATTGCCGATATGTCCGGAACTGATGAGACCAAGGGTGTGAACCCCGCCGGCCTTAAAAAGTTCTTCGACGAGATCGGCTGGTACACACAGTGCAATTTTTCGACGGATGAATACTTCAAATGGGATTCCAAGAGCGGAGATCCTCTTCTGGACTTCGAGAATTTCTGCGTGAAAAACATCGATAACGGTGTTCCTATCATGGTTGACTGGATCGACTGGGACGGTCACTGGCAGACGATCATAGGCATCGATACATGTCAGGAGGACAACCCCAGCGATGATGTGCTGATTTTCGCCGACCCTTACGACACCTCAGACCAGTACCAGGACGGATACTACACTTTCGGTGCTGAAAGGTTCTTCTACATGTGGCACGAAGGCGCATGCTCAGGCATGGATGAACCGGGCGTGGAACCATTCCTCATAGCAATGCCTAAGGAAAAAGCAAAGGAACTGGGTATGAAATAGGAAGCTGCAGACTGCTTGTCCGCAGCATGCCGGGCAGCTAAAATCACCGGCATAACGATCCCGGGAGCGCGACGCCCCGGGATCGTCTCGTTTTTTCGGACTGAATATCTCAAATAAGCGTCTTTACTTATTTTTGCGAGTTCTCGCCGGATGGGTCGCTGTTCTTCAACCGCGTCTCACATTCGGCAACGGTTTTTTCCTGCTCCTCGTCAAATCCGAAATCCCGTTTTACATAAGTGCCGGAAGTTGGCATCGCTCCGGTAGCCTGATGGTGCGGCATGGGCGTAACGACAGGGCTCCCGCAATCATCCGCTTTCCCATATTTGATTTTAAGCACTATGCGCCGGATTATGCCGATTATAACCGCAAAGACAAGCAGCCCTCCGAGTATTATACCTGTATTATCCGCGAACCATTCTAAACCCTTTATCATCTTATTTCCCCTCGTTTTCCTGCCTCAATTATACTCTGCATGCATAAATGTTTGCAATAATCAAAAACTGCCGCGGCAGCCCCTCTCACTCCCCCTGTTATACGGTAAAGCATTACCGTATAAACATTGAAATTTCAGGCTTCTTCAAGGTTCTTAAAATGTCTTTTGCTTTGATAAATCATTGACAATCACCATATATGCTTATATAATTTTATAGTACCAAGTCGCCAGTTGGTGTATATGGCGGCTTGGCGAAATTATCAATTTTCTTATTTTAGTAAGGAGGACTTTTATTATGGGTAGAAAAGTACCTATGTGGCAGTGCATCCTCGCCATCGTGGCT
>JAUMVV010000059.1 GCA_030529985.1 Bacillota bacterium | reverse complement strand
ATTTCGCGTATAGGCTGTCGTATATCCACGGCATTCCGCGGTAGACTGCTGTATATGGGCGGCAGCAACCTACTTTCTGATTTTGACGGGATGAACACAATTCTAAGGCTCATATAAAAGATACATAAAAAATACAGAACCGATCCACAGCATCACAAACAGTATGGCATCATGTACGAATGAATATGTTATAGTTACAGGATAATGATACGGGGGAAACTAAGAATATGGGAAGACGCGACGCTAAACCGGTCGGAAGGCTTGATCCGATGCACATAATCATGCCGCTTCTTTATCCGAACCGATGTGATAATGAAGCTTACATATCAGAGAGAATAGATCTGACCAATATCAATGAATATCTTGAAAAGAAGAATAAGGATCTTGCGGCTGAAGAAGACGGCAGGGTGTTCAGATACACGCTGTTTCATGTGATAGTGACCGCAATCCTGAAAACTGTGATTCTCAGACCCAAGCTGAATTACTTCATCGCAAATAAGCGAATTTACGAGAGAAATGAAGTAACGGCATCGTTTATCGTTAAGAAGGCCTTTTCAGATAACGGAGCCGAGGCTCTGGCTCTTCTGCCGGGTAAAGAGGAGGACAATATTGACGATATACACGAGAAAATCCGCAGACAAGTGTACAGCTGCAGAAGCGATGTGCCGGACGGATCATCGAAGAGCATGGATATCATATGCCGGCTGCCTTTTTTTCTGACGAGATTTATTGTCTGGTTTTGCAGGAAACTGGATGTTCACGGCAAAGTCCCTAAATCAATGATAGAGAGCGATCCCTATTACACCACGGTTGTCTTTTCGAATCTGGGTTCCATCAGGCTGAAGAGCGGCTATCATCATCTTACAAACTGGGGAAGCAACTCCCTCTTCTGTATTGTGGGGGAAAAGAAGCGGCGCCCCTTCTTTGAAGAGGATGGCAGCTACAAGATGAAGGATTCCGTGGAGCTGGGACTCACCATAGATGAAAGACTGGCGGACGGATATTATTATGCAAAGTCAATCAGGCTTCTGGAAAAGCTTCTGGATGATCCGGAGCTGCTGGAAAAGCCTCTTGGCGAGGAAGTGGACTACTGAGAAACAAAAGGAGACGGTAAAGGAGGAGGGAAATGGTTAGCAGCGGTAAAAAGAGCAGGGAATTTGGAATTCCTGAAGGCGTCAAAACTCCATGGTTTGAGTTCATGGGAGATATTCCGCGAACCCTGACATACAGCAACGGGACTATGTACGAAAAGATGGAGGAAATAGCAAAGAGATTTCCCAACAACATCGCCTTTGATTTCATGGGGAAGCATACCACTTACAAGCAGATGCTGCGCAAGGTTGAGGACTGTGCCAGATCGCTTCGCACGATCGGAATCAGGCCGGGGAACAAGGTGACGATAGCTATGCCGAACTGTCCCCAGGCCATATTCATGCTGTATGCGGTCAACAGAGTGGGGGCGGTTGCAAACATGATACATCCCCTCTCGGCAGAGAAGGAGATCGAAGATTATCTGAATGTTTCACACAGCAACACAATAGTCACTCTGGATCAGTTTTACAATAAAATAGAAGCTATCAGAGAAAATACGGACATACACAATGTTATCATTGCCCGCATACGGGATGAGCTTTCCCGTACTATCAGGACAGGATATATGCTTACAGAGGGAAGAAAGATCGCACTTATTCCCAAGGATGCACCGGTTATTACATGGGATAAATTCATGAGGCTGGGAAGAGAATCCTTCAAGAATTACGAAGTGGATCGAAAAGCTGATGACCCTGCTGTTATTCTCTATTCGGGAGGAACGACGGGGAAGACTAAAGGCATAGTTCTGACCAACATGAATTTCAATGCATTGAGCGAACAGGTTATCGCGGCAAATCCCATGTTCAGACCCGGAGACAAGATGCTGGCTGCAATGCCTCTGTTTCACGGTTTCGGTCTGGGCGTATGTATTCACACCATGCTGACACAGGGAGGCAGATGCGTTCTGGTACCCAGATTTACAGCAAAGAGCTACGCCAAGCTGATTACCGGATACAGATGCAATTTCATAGCGGGAGTACCTACACTCTATGAGGCGCTTCTCCGTCTGCCGTCAATGGAAAAGGCAGATCTGTCGTGCCTGAAGGGGGTTTTCTCCGGCGGAGATTCACTGTCTATCGAGCTGAAGAAGAAATTTGACAAGTTCCTGTATTCGCACAATGCGACCATACAGATTCGTGAAGGGTACGGAACCACCGAGTGCGTTACAGCCTCCTGCCTGACACCGCCAAGCATTCACAAGGAAGGCAGCATAGGGGTGCCGTTCCCGGATACCTACTACAAGATTGTGAAGCCGGGAACCGAAGAGGAGCTGCCGTACGGAGAAGAAGGGGAAATCCTTATTTCAGGGCCTTCGGTAATGAAAGAATATATGGATATGCCTGAAGAGACGGCTGAAACGCTGCGCGTGCATGATGACGGGCTTAAATGGGTATACACCGGGGATCTCGGTGCCATGGATGATGAGGGTTTCCTGTATTTCAAGGGCAGAATCAAGAGGATGATCATCACCTCGGGATACAATGTCTATCCGGCACAGCTGGAGAATATATTCGATGCTCACGACAAGGTTCACATGAGCTGCGTTATCGGAGTTCCTGACGATTATAAGATGCAGAAGGTCAAGGCCTTCATAATGCTGAAGGAAGGCGTTCCGGAAAACTCAAAAACACGGGAGGAGCTGATGGCATACGCCCGAAAAAACATTGCCAAGTATGCGATGCCGTACGATATTGAATTCAGGAAAGAGCTTCCCACAACTCTGGTGGGAAAGGTGGCGTACAGACAGCTTGAGGAGGAAGAACTGAGCAGGTGACATGAAACGCCGCTCCGGTCATTGCCCCGCGATCTACAGGTGATGACTGCCGGATGCGGCAAGTACCGCAAAGGCAATAAAAGTTAAATTCAAGCATAGAGAGGAGTTTTGAAAATGAAAAAAACCATATCCCCCCTTATGCATATCGATTCCGAGGGGTATGGACACGCACATGACCATGCACACGGTCACACCCATCCGCACGAGAACAAGAAAGCGGTATTAAACCGCATGTCCAGAATCATCGGTCATATGCAGTCAGTCAGAACCATGGTGGAAAACGACCGCGACTGCAGTGAGGTTCTCATCCAGCTGTCAGCTATCAGATCGGCTCTTCAGAGCGTCAGCAGAGTTATTCTCAAGGAACACATGTCGACCTGCATAGTCGATGCGGTTCGGGAAGGTGATATGCAGCAGATAGAAGAGCTGAATGCCGCAATTGACAAGTTTATGAAGTAGGCTGATGCCGCGGTGAGAAGACAGAGTTTTTTTTCGTACGGCGGCAAAAAACTGTTGAAATCGGAATGCCGCAGTCGTACAATGGTAAAAATACCCGAGAGAGGACAGGAGAACACCGGTGGAAGACAAGCTGATAATAGTTAACGAACAGGATATACAGACCGGAAGCGCAGGGAAGATGGAAACTCATGAGAAGGCTTTGCTTCACCGCGCTTTTTCCATATTCATTTTCAGGAAAATTCCGGTGGACTATCCCGATGGAAGCCGCAGCTTTCACGATCAGCTTCTGATCCAGAAAAGAGCCGCGGGTAAATATCACAGTGCGGGACTCTGGGCCAACAGCTGCTGCTCCCATCCGCGGGACGGGGAAAGTCTGGAAGAGGCGGTCTCACGCAGGCTGCCCGATGAAACGGGGATCGATGCAGACGCTCTCGAAAGCGGTCTTGAGGAAAAGGGAGCCTTCATATACAGAGCGGAATTCGAAAACGGGCTGACTGAGTATGAGTTTGACCATGTTTTCGTGGGCCGGCTGCCCTCCGGATATACCGGTGAGGATATATTGGATCCCAACCCTGATGAAGCTGAGGAGATGATATTTGCCGATGTGGACATGGTAATGCACGATGTACTTCTTAACCCGGCAAAATATGCAGCATGGTTCATGCCGGCGCTGCTCATTGCCACAGATTGAACGGATTTTGAATCACTGAATAAAGAAGTGTCGGACAGGATAATATACTGAAACAGGAGGAAGAAATAATGGCAAAGTATTTTGACGAACCGTCGAGAACCTTTAATGAATATCTGCTGGTACCCGGATATTCATCAAGCGATTGCAGAGTTGAGAATGTATCACTGCGGACACCGGTTACGAAGTTCCGCAGAGGGGAGGAGGCTGCAATCAGCATGAATATACCTATGACATCTGCAATCATGCAGGCGGTTTCAGGTGATGAGCTTGCGATAGCACTTGCCAGAGAGGGAGGTATTTCCTTTATTTTCGGCTCTCAGCCCTTTGAGAGTCAGGCGGAAATGGTAAAAAAGGTCAAAAATCATAAGGCGGGTTTTGTTCGGAGCAACACCAATATCAGACCGGATCAGACCCTCGCTCAGCTCCTCGAGTTGAAGGAAAAGACGGGGCATTCCACCACCGCGGTGACAGAGGACGGTACGGCAGAAGGCAGGATGGTAGGTCTTGTTACGGGCAGGGATTACAGGGTCAGCAGAATGTCTATGGACACCAAAGTCAGTGAATTCATGACGCCCTTCAATAAGCTGATACATGCCGGAGAAGGGATCACACTCAGCGAAGCCAATGATATGCTCTGGGACAATAAGCTGAACGCACTGCCCGTAGTAGACGATAAGCAGAGACTGATATATTTCGTCTTCCGTAAGGATTACATCGCCCACAAGGAATATCCGGATGAACTGCTGGATGCCGACAAGAGATATGTTGTGGGTGCAGGGGTAAATACCCGCGACTTTGAGGACAGAATACCGGCATTGGTTGAAGCAGGTGCTGATGTGCTCTGCATCGACTCAAGTGAAGGCTATTCGCAGTGGCAGGCGGACACGCTTAAATATGTTCGGGATAAATACGGCGATGAGGTGAAAATCGGAGCGGGAAATGTCGTTGACGGCGAGGGCTTCAGATTTCTGGCGGATGCCGGAGCTGATTTCGTTAAAATCGGGATCGGCGGGGGAAGCATCTGCATCACACGCGAACAGAAGGGTATAGGAAGGGGACAGGCCTCTGCGGTTATTGAAGTCGCAAAGGCAAGAAATGAGTATTTCAGGGAAACGGGAATTTACATTCCGATCTGCTCTGACGGCGGGATCGTATATGATTACCATATGACTCTGGCGCTGGCCATGGGTGCCGACTTCCTCATGCTGGGAAGATATTTCTCAAGATTCGATGAATCTCCTACAAACAAGGTTCAGATAAACGGCAACTACTATAAGGAGTACTGGGGCGAAGGTTCAGCCCGTGCACGCAACTGGCAGAGATACGATCTTGGGGGCGATGCGGGAATGAAGTTCGAGGAAGGCGTCGATTCCTATGTTCCATATGCGGGAGCTCTTTCGGACAATGTCCGTCAGTCCCTTATGAAGGTCAAGTCAACCATGTGCAACTGCGGGACGATGACAATTTCAGAACTTCAGGCAAATTCCAAGCTCACTTTGGTTTCTGCAACCAGCATTGTGGAAGGGGGAGCCCATGATGTGATACTGAAGGATTCAGTAAGCGGAACATTGAAATAGCGGGCAAGCTGTTTTTTTTGCGGTCAGCTGCAGGAAGGTCTGATTGGCGTGAGCCGGTACTTACGCCATCATTCCTGAGGTTTTAAGAACAATACATATACATATGCATAAAAGAAGGAAGGGCTTGTGAAGGCCCTTCCTTCTTCGGTATTTTTAAAACAAAATATTTGCACATAGATATATTCGTGCAGTCCGGGGCAGCTATCTTTCTTTGCATATCTGAATATCACAGCTTATAATAGCCGCATGAAAAAAATAGGGCTATATCATTGACATATTTTTGAAATGGTGTAATGTTTTTATTGTGACAGGAGGAATAAAATGGTGAAAGAATATGTTATGGGGAACAGTGCCATCGCGCTGGGAGCGATAGCCGCAGGAGTCAGGCTGGCGGCGGGATATCCGGGGACCCCTTCTTCTGAAATAATAGAGACTATGTCCGGGCGCTCGGATGGAGACATTTATCTGGAGTGGTCCGTAAATGAGAAAGCCGCGATGGAAGTGGCATGTGCGGCGGCATACAGCGGAGCGAGGAGCATGGTAACGATGAAACAGATGGGTCTGAATGTGGCGGCAGACCCTTTCATGTCAGTTGCCTATGTGGGAGTGAAAGGCGGCATGGTGGTGGTTGCGGCTGATGATCCGGGTCCGATTTCATCGCAGACAGAGCAGGACACCAGGAGATTCGCGGAATTTGCGCGAGTTCCTGTCTTTGATCCTTCTTCACCGGAAGAGGCCTTCGAGATGATCCGGGATGCCTTCTACTATTCGGAGAAGTACAATACGCCTGTACTGTTCCGGCCCACGACGAGGGTCTGTCATGCATACGCATCGATAAATACGGAAGAATCATTTCAGATAAAAGAATACGAAGGCTTTGTCAAGGATTCAGGCAGATGGGTGATTTTCCCCGGGCTTGCCAATGCCAATCACGAAATGATAGAGAAGAGAAATGTTCGGATCGGTAAAGATTTTTCTTCGTACAGATTCAATACAGTCAGCGGGGCTTCGAGGAAGGCGGTGATTGCAGGCGGAGTCAGCTGCGCCTATGCAGGAGAGTTTATGAGAGACTATCCGGAGCTTAAACTGATAAGAGTGGGAACACCCTATCCCTTCCCGGAAGATTTCATGCTGAAGGCTCTGGAGGGAGTGGATGAGGTGCTGTGCTTTGAAGAGCTGAGTCCCTTCCTTGAGGAAAATGTACTGAGGCTTGCCGGCAGACATCGGCTGAATATCAGAGTACACGGGAAGCTGGACAATACGACCCCGTTAAGCGGAGAGAACAGTGCTGATATTGCGGCTGCCGTAATAGGGGAATTCTACGGAATCAGCACCGATGGGGGGAGGGATCTTTCGGACAGACCGGAGCTTCCTGTCAGACCTCCTGTGCTCTGTGCAGGCTGCCCGCACCGGGCTGCCTTTTATGCCGTCAAGAAAGCTATGGAGGGAAGGAAGACATATTTTTGCGGCGATATAGGATGTTATACGCTGGGGAATGCTATGCCTCTTGACATGGTGGATACCTGCCTTTGCATGGGTGCGGGAGTCACCATGGCGCAGGGCTTCCACCGGGTGGATGATGAGGGAACGGCTTTCGCTTTTATAGGTGATTCCACATTTTTCGCCTCCGGAATCACGGGGGCGGTAAACGCGGTCTACAATGAAGCGGATATTATCCTGTGCGTGCTGGACAACTCCACAACGGCAATGACAGGGCACCAGCCTCATCCGGGAACGGGGAAAAATCTGATGGGAGATATTGCCCCTAAGATCAGTATTGAGAAAATTCTGGAGGGGATCGGTCTTGAGAAGATAATCACCGTTGATCCTTTTGATTTCAACAGGGCGAAGGATGCGGTCAGTGAATGTGCCGGAGAAAAGGGCGTCAGGGCGATAATTTTCAGAGCACCCTGCGTAGCGATCTCGAAACCGGCGGCAAAGTGTGAAATCAGCCGTAACTGTATCAATTGCAGGAAATGCATCAAGGAGACAGGCTGTCCGGCACTTATTGTAGCAGAGGGACAGGTTGCCATCGACAGCAATCTTTGCACGGGGTGCGGCTTGTGTGCGAATATATGTCCTGCTTTTGCGATAGGAGGTGCCGGAAATGAATAAAGATATTTTACTTTGCGGAGTCGGCGGTCAGGGCACGGTTCTTGCCGCCAAGATCCTTGCCGCAACGGCCATGGATGTGGGAGAGACTGTGCACTCCGCAGAGACCATAGGCATGGCGCAGAGAGGCGGTTCGGTAACCAGCCATGTCAGAATAGGGGAAGCCCTTTCGCCTCTCATTCCGGAGGGCAGTGCGGATATACTCATGGCGTTTGAGCCGGCGGAGGCGGTGCGAAATCTGCAATATCTGCGGAGGGATGGAATTGTGATAGTAAACAGTATGCCGGTGAAGCCTGTCAGTGAATCCCTTAAGGGCACAGCTTATGACGGCGGGTCGATGATAGAGTATCTTGAGAGGAAATGCGATTGCATTGTGATGGATGCGGTTCGGCCGGATTCGGCAAAATTCCTGAACATAGCCATGCTGGGTGTTGCGGCAGGTACGGGCAGGCTGGGATTTACAAAGGAGCAGCTGCTCGCGGAAATAGAAAAAAGAGTTCCCCGGAAGTTTCTGGATGCGAACAGGGAAGCTTTTGAACAGGGAATCAGTTTAGGAGAGACAAGATGAAGCTTAATGAGAGACAGATAGAGCAGATCGATGCTCAGATCAAAAGATTGATCGACTCGGACAGTTATTTCGGAAGGATGTACAGAGATGCCGGCATAACGGGAATAGGCAGCCGGGAGGATTTTGAGAAGATTCCTTTCGTGGATAAGGCTGCGCTCAGGGATGCTTATCCGCTTGGGATACAGGCGGTGGCTGATGAGGAGGTTGTCAGGATCCACTCATCCTCCGGCACGACAGGCAAACCCGTTATCATTCCGTATACCGTAAAGGATGTGGAAGACTGGGCGGTAATGTTTGCAAGATGCTATGAGACTGCGGGAATAACTGCCGGAGACATTATGCAGATCACTCCGGCATACGGGCTGTGGACTGCGGGAATAGGCTTTCAGGCGGGCTGTGAGAAGCTGGGAGCTATGGCGGTACCTATGGGTCCCGGAAATACCGAGAAGCAGCTGCAGATGATGCAGGACATGAAATCAACGGTAATATGCGCAACATCCAGCTATGCGCTGCTGCTGGCCGAGGAGATAAACAGGCGCGGTCTTAAGGATAAGATTTATCTGAAGAAGGGGGTAATAGGCTCTGAGAGGTGGAGTGAGAAGAAGAGAGAATACATAGCAAGAGAGCTGGGGATAGAGCTATATGATATATACGGGCTTACAGAGATATACGGCCCGGGAATCGGAATCAATTGTCAGGAGGAGAAGGGAATACATTACTGGGATGATTATATCTACATAGAAATCATTGACCCGGTCACAGGTGAGAATGTGCCTGACGGCGAGGAAGGTGAAATCGTAATAAGCACCCTCGTTAAGGAAGGCGCCCCCCTTATCAGATTCAGAACGCATGACATTTCCCGTATCATCCCGGGGAAGTGCAGCTGCGGAAGAGACTACCCGAGGCTGGATATTATCAAAGGCAGGAGCGATGATATGTTCAAGGTTCATGGAGTGAACATGTTCCCAAGCCAGTTTGAGGAAATACTGGGCATGATAGATGGTGTTTCAAGCGAATACAAGATCGATGTGGCACATGATGAAGAAACGAACAGAGATATCATCATGATCACCATTGAAGCTGAAGGGCGAGTCAATTTCGAAAATACCGCGCAGACTGTCAGGAAACTGGTAAAGTCCAGGATGAGCGTAACCCCGAATGTGGCGGTGGTTTCCGTAGGAACCCTTCCGCGTAGCGAGAAGAAGACACAGCGGGTATTTGATCACAGAGATTAGCGTTAAGGTCGGCACAGTGGCGTCGGTATGCCGTTGAATACATGCGTTGAATGCGCCGAAATACATAAAAACAACAATAAACATAAAAGCCTTGTGTTAAAATATTCCCGGTAGGGTGTACCATATATATGAACCCTTTAGTTTAAACAATTATCTTGACTTTGCGAATGAGAGGTGATAGGCATATGGGTGGTTCGATGGCACATTCAATAGAGAGACGAGCTTTTGGCAGCATATTGGACAAGATGATAAAAGAAGTGTGAAACATATGCAAAAGCATGGACACCCCGTGCCGAGAGATTGTGGGATGAAGAACATGGAGAAGAATATAGAAAAGGAGGAGAATAACATGACAGTAAAAAAGAGAATGGAAGATGCTAAAGAAGAGGCAGAAA
>JAUMVV010000058.1 GCA_030529985.1 Bacillota bacterium | reverse complement strand
GCTCCATGCATCAACCACGGTGTTAAGAAGGGCATGAACAAGGCTATGCTGGAAATGAAGGACGCTGTAAGAGCCGGATACTGGAATCTGCTGCGATACAATCCTGCGGCAGTTGCGGAAAAGAAGAATCCGCTCTCAGTTGACAGCGCGCCTCCTACGGAAGACTATGAAGACTTCCTCATGGGAGAAGTAAGATACAACTCACTGAAGCTGAAGGACCCTGAAAGAGCTGATAAGCTGTTCAGGGAAGCAGAATCCTTTGCTATGGAAAGATACAAGAAGCTTCTCAATCAGAAGAAGAGTCTTGAACAGAACTAAGAGAAAGGAGTAGATACAATGTTCAAAGTAGTTAAAAGAAGACAATTAAACGAAAACATGTTTTGGCTTGTAATTGAAGCTCCTCTCGTAGCTCGCAAAGCAAGACCGGGACAGTTTGTAATCCTTATTACAGACGAATACGGCGAAAGGATTCCTCTCACAATGGCAGGACACGATTCGGAAGCAGGCACCATCGACCTGATTTTCGCAGCAGTGGGTAGAACGACCATGCTCATGGCACAGCTGCAGGAAGGGGATGCACTGATGGATGTTGTGGGACCTTTAGGCAAGCCGACAGAGATGGACGGTCTCAAGAGAGTATGCGTTGTAGGCGGCGGTACGGGAAATGCACTGGCATATCCTCTCGCCTGCGGTATGCACGATCATGGTGTGGAAGTAGATATGATCTGCGGATACAAGAGCAAGGACCTGGTTATTCTGGAAGATGAATTCAGAGCCGGAGTTGACAATCTGTACATGATGACAGACGACGGAAGCTACGGTGAGAAGGGATTCACTACAGACAAGCTCAAGGAGCTTATCGAATCGGGCAGAGAATATGATGAAATCGTAGCAGTCGGACCTCCGATGATGATGAAGTTCACCTGCAAGATGGCGTCAGATTACGGTATAAAGTCAATCGCATCGCTGACAGCATACATGATTGACGGTACGGGAATGTGCGGCGGCTGCAGATGCAAGATCGGCGGAGAAGACAAATTCGTATGCGTTGACGGTCCTGAATTTGACGGAGCGCTTGTAGACTGGGATGACCTCATCAAGAGATCAAATTACTACAAGGATCAGGAAGCGGAAGACAGAGCTCATGTATGCAGATTAACAGGAGGTGTTCGTTACAATGATTAATTTAGTAAAGAATCAGAACCCGATGCCTGAACAGGCACCAGATATTCGTAATAAGAACTTCCTGGAAGTAGCAGAGGGCTATACAGAACAGATGGCAATCAACGAAGCGATGAGATGTCTGGGCTGCAGAAAGAGACCTTGTGTTTCAGGTTGTCCTGTAAACATCAAGATTCCCGATTTCATCGCACAGGTTGCGATCGGAGAATTTGAGGAAGCATATCAGATAATTTCTGAAGACTCATCCCTTCCTGCCATCTGCGGAAGAGTGTGTCCTCAGGAAAACCAGTGCCAAGGCAGATGTGTTCGCTGTGAAAAGGGCGAATCGGTTGCCATAGGCAGACTGGAGAGATTCGTAGCTGACTGGCATGCAGCAAACTACGCCGACGAAGAGATCAAGCCCGTAGATACCAACGGCCACAAGGTTGCGGTAATCGGTGCAGGTCCTGCCGGACTTGCATGTGCCGGTGATCTGGTAAACAAGGGATATGAAGTTACTGTTTACGAGGCGCTTCACAAGACCGGCGGTGTACTGGTTTATGGCATTCCGCAGTTCAGACTTCCTAAGGAAATCGTAGCTGCAGAGGTGGCAAAGCTGGAAGCGAAAGGCGTTAAGTTCGTAACCGACGCTGTTGTGGGCAAAGCAATCACTGTTGACGAACTTATGAAAGAGGAAGGATACGAATCCGTATTCATTGGAACCGGTGCAGGACTGCCTTCATTCATGAATATACCGGGAGAAAATTACATAGGTGTATGCTCGGCGAATGAATACCTTACCAGAATCAATCTGATGAAGGCTTATCTGCCGGAGTATGATACCCCAATCATGAAGGGAAACAGAATTGCAGTTGTAGGCGGCGGAAATGTTGCTATGGATGCCGCGCGATGCGCCAAGAGAATGGGTGCCTCTGAAGTGTATATCATCTACAGACGCAGCATGGAAGAGCTTCCTGCAAGAGCCGAAGAAGTTCACCACGCTATCGAAGAAGGTATCATCTTCAAGCTGCTAAATAATCCTGTTCAGATCCTCGATGACGGAGATGGAAATGTCAGGGCAATTGAATGCGTTCAGATGGAGCTGGGAGAACCTGATGCATCAGGAAGACGCCGCCCTATCGAAATCAAAGGTTCAAACTTCGAAATACCTGTTGATATGGTGATCATGTCCATAGGAACCAAGCTGAACACCCTGATCCTGGACACGACCGACGAGCTGGAAGCCAACAAGAAGGGCGGTATCGGAACTGACGATGATGCAGCTACCAATCGCGGAGGGATCTTCGCAGGAGGAGATGCTGTAACAGGTGCAGCAACGGTAATCAAGGCGATGGGAGCAGGCAAGGTTGCTGCAGCTTCGATTGACGAATATCTGAAATAAAAACAGTAAGAGAACAAAGTGAGAAGATGGCAAAGGATGGCAAAGGATCGGCTAATGACCTTTGCCATCCTTTCATTGCTTGTGTTATTGTGTTATAATGTGTCAGAAGTATGAAAGAATTTATATGGAAAAAGTTCGTCAAGGATTACGAAAATGTTAAAAATCCCGAGGTCAGGGGCAGATATACTAAGCTTACAGGAATCATAGGGATACTTGTCAACAGCGTACTGTGCGTCATCAAAATAGTGATGGGCCTTGCAATCAGTTCGGTAGCTGTCGTTGCCGACGGAGCACATGACCTGGCCGATTCCATGGCAGCCTGTATTACCCTGATCGGAGCAAGAATCGCCGGAAAACCGGCAGATAAAGCTCACCCGTACGGGCATGCCAGAGTGGAATATCTTGCCAGTCTTCTCGTGTCCGCAATTGTACTGATCGTCGGTTTCGAGCTTATGAAGACTTCGATTTCCAAGTGCATCCACCCTGTTGAAACGGATTTCTCATGGCTCATGATAGGCTTCATGCTGCTGGCAATAGTTCTGAAGGGTTCATCGGCTCTCTTTACCATAGCGACAGGCAGGCAAATAAATTCGTTGCCTGTAATCGCGGCAGGTACAGATAACAGGAATGATGTGATTTCCAGCATAATTATTGTAATAGGAATGCTGATTCACCATTTCACAGGTCTGGAGCTGGATGGTTATATGGGATGTCTTGTTTCGCTGTTCATTCTCTATTCAGGTCTGGAGCTGATAAAGGAAACGATAGATCCGCTTCTCGGTGAACCGCCCGAACAGGAAACGATCGATGATATGCATGAAATAATCATGTCGCATCCGGAGATCATAGGCGTGCACGACATGGTAATATATAACTACGGTCCGGGCAAGGAATTTGCTTCATTCCATGCAGAGGTTGATTCCCGTGGAGACATGATGGAGATCCACGATGTGATCGATAATATCGAAACAGAGATTTTTGATAGGATGAAAATGCCGGTGACATGTCACATGGATCCGATCGAGGTCGATAATCCCATCCGCATAAGCATGCAGGAAATTATAGCGAAAACAATAATGAGCATGGACGGGGTGGAAAGCTATCACGACCTCAGAGTGGTTCCGGGCAGAACGCATACGAATATTATTTTTGATCTGGTGCTTGAACCGGGCTGTAAAATCGAAAGGGAAGAGATATATGAGAAACTGGCTGACACTATCAAGAAGGAAAACGACAGCTATGAAACAGTGATAAACTTTGACAACGCATATATTTGATTTCCAGTCTGTGAAAAGCTGAAAACCGTATCGTCGCCGACATTATACATAAAATTACACACATAATATGGGCAATACGCGGTGCCGCTGTAAAGGCGTCCGCTGCCTTTGGAACCTAAAGCATTTAATTAGTAAGTTATAGATATACTAGTACATATAAATTAACGATTTGAGGTGAAATGATGAGTAAAAAAGTACTGGTGTTAGGTGTTGGCGCACAGGGAAGTGCAGCAGCGAAGAGACTCGATGAGGAGGCGGCAGTAACGGAGATCGTGTGTGCGGATTACGACATGAACGCGGTCAACAAGATTGTGGGCGAACTGAAAAAAGCCAAAGGCTTGCAGGTCGATGCACATGATGTTAACAGTATTATTGCTGCAGCGGAAGGTGCAGATCTTGTTATCAATGCCCTTCCTCTGGAATGTACGGAAAATGTACTGGATGCGGCTCTTGCTGTCAGGGCGGATTATCAGGATTATGCCGGAACGATATCTCTCGATCAGATGTGGATCGACAGCGAGTTCTACGATCCTGCAAATGAACCTGCCTTCGAGGATCCTGCCGCTCTGAAGTGGTGGAGATCGCTCAATGCGATGTACCGGATCTACGGACCGAAGTTCAAGGAAAGGGGAAGACTTGCCATCTTCGGAACAGGCTCCGCTCCCGGACTTATCTGTGCGGCAACTAATTATTCCATGAGGTTTCTTGACAGCTGTGATACTATCTACAACTTTGTATGGGAAGGCGCAATTGCCAAGAGATTTCAGCCGTTCTGGTGGTCTCCTGTAACAGCCTTAAACGATATGAGCGATATGGCTATCGCATGGGAGGACGGGAAATTCATAAATACACCGGCTTTCGGCAGGGATACAAAGAGGCAGTACGATTATATGGAGGAGGAAATTACATTCAGGGAGCACTGTCACGACGAGCCTCTTCACTACGGATTCAATGCTGATACATATTTTAAAGGCTGCAAGAATGCCTATTTCAAATATGCAGGTGCAGGAATGGATTTCTGCAAGCCTCTGTATGAGGCCGGTCTTCTGAGTCAGGAAGAAGAGGACTTTCAAGGCCATAAGATCGTTCCATTCCGGTTCATTTTGAGCCACATTCCCCATGCCCCTAAGCATGAGGAAGAAATCAGAGCCTTCATTGATGAGGGAATGGCAGTAGATTCAGGCTGTATGGTTATCGAGTCATACGGCAAGAAGGACGGCAGGAACATACTGGTGGAAGTTCATGTAAATGCTCCGGGCTTCGTTGAGTCCTTCGAGAAGGCAAAGATGACAGGTGAAATGTATCTTACAGGACAGAGCGGATATCTCTATTCCAAGCTGTTCATCAACGGAGATCTGGAAGGCGAGTCGGGTGTAATCTCATCGGATATGCTGACAGATGATCAGGTTGACAGGTTCTTCGAATATGCAGCAGAGCTGGACATCACCCTCGACACTAAGATAAAGGAACTGTAAATGAATAAAGGATGGAAGGACACATTTATCCGAATGTGTCTGTTTACCTGCATTTATATGTTTAACAAATGGTGCTATAATGAATTAAAATACCAAATAGATTTGAGGTGAAATAATGGGTAAAAAAGTGCTGGTACTCGGTACCGGAGCACAGGGCAGTGCAGCGGCGAGAAGACTTGATACTGATTCGAATGTGGAATCGATAATATGCGCGGACTACGACATGGATTCAGTCAGGGAGCTGGTTGCGGATTTGAATAAGGCGGAGGCCGTCTGGGTCGATGCTTTCAGCATCGACAGCATAATTGAGGCAGCTCAAGGTGCAGACCTGATCCTGAACGCACTGGCGCTTCCGTTCAATGCCAATGTTATGGAGGCGGCTCTGGCTGTAAAGGCAGATTATCAGGATTACAACGGAACAGACCGGCTCGATAAGGAATGGGATGCCTGCGAGCTTGCAGGTGAGTATCCCATCCCGGAGGATCTTTCACCGGAGACCAAACGCTGGATAAAAAGTTTCAACTATATGTATAAAATACTGGGGCCGAGGTTTGAGGCTATCGGCAAGCTGGCTCTATTCGGAACAGGTTCGGCACCGGGAACGATATGTGTTGCAACCAGAGAAACGATGAAATATCTGGACTCCTGCGATACTATCTACAACATCGTATGGGAGGGTGTTTCGCCTAAGAGATTTCAGCCCTTCTGGTGGTCTCCTATTACGGCAATGACAGATATGAGCGATCCGGCGATCGCATTTGAAAGGGGAAAAATTGTAGATACAGAACCTTTTTCCCGGCCGATAAAGAGAAAGTATGAATATATGGATGAAGTTATAATCTTTCGGGAGCATTGCCACGATGAACCGATGCAGTACGGCTTCAATTCCGAAAAATACTTCAAGGGATGTCAAAACGCCTACTTCAAGTATGCCGGAGACGGCATGAACTTCGCGGCACCACTGTTTGAGGCGGGACTTCTCAGCCATGAGGAAGAAGAATACAATGGCATGAAGATCGTACCTTTTGACTTCATCATGAGCCATGTGCCGCCTGCACCCCGATTCAGGGAAGAGATAAAGGAAATCATTGACGAAGGTCTTATCTCTGATTCGGGCTGCATGGTTATTGAATCATATGGCAAGAAGGACGGCAAGGATATTCTGGTTGAATCACATGTAGGAGCTCCGGGTCTTGTCGAATCATTTGAGAGGGCAGGTATCAGTGCGGAAATGTATCTGACGGGACAGAGCGGATATCTGTTTTCGAAGATGTTTATAAACGATGACTTTGCCGGAAAATCCGGGCTGATTTCCACAGACATGCTTTCGTATGAAGAGTGCGACAGATTCTTCGAATATGCTGAAGAGCTGGGGATTACCAGAGAAATAAAGATAAAAGAGCTGTAGACAACATAAACTAAAGGATTTGAAATGAATGTCATGTGCAGCTCCGATGAGCCTGCACATGACCTTTTACTGATATGAACAGAGATATTTTCATAGGCGAGCTTACGAGCAGGCGATACGCTAATTTCATATGGCCATCGATACTGATGATGGTCGTTTTGTCGTTATATTACACCATTGATACTATATTTGTTGCCAGATTCATCGGAGAGGAGGGGTTGGCAGCATTAAATATCGTCTACCCGATACAGGGTTTCGGCTGGGGCTTTGCGGTAATGCTCGCCTCAGGCGCCAGCGCTCTCGTTTCAATAGCGCTGGGCAAAGGCAGACAGAGGGAGGCAGACGAAAAGTTCACCCTGACCTGTGCCTTTTCGGTGGTGCTGGGTCTGATTTTTGCGGTGGTATGCGTGATATTCATGAACCCGATAGTAAATATTCTGGGAGCGACGGAGGTGCTCACTCAAGACTGCAAGATATTCCTGAGCATGTATGTGTGGGGGATACCGGTGGCTTTTGTGGGTGTCGCCTTCGAATTTTTCATCAGATCTGACGGCCATCCTACGTTTACCATCCTTCTGTATATTGCAGGGGGAGTGGTGCATCTGGTACTGGATATCCTCTTCATGGGGCCTATGCATATGGGGCTTGCCGGTGCTGCACTGGCTAATATCCTCGGGCTTCTGGCCACAGCACTGGTGGGACTGTATTATTTCTGCTGCAGAGGGCAGAATCTCCATTTCAGGAGATTTCCTGTCAACTGGAAACACATCGGGCACAGCTTTGTCAACGGGCTGCCCGAATTTGTCAATGAATCCTCAGCGGGAATCATGGTTTTTTGCTACAATCTGGTGGTAATCGGGATCGCAGGGGAGATAGGTGTGGCATCGGTTGCAGTCGTTCTGCAGATGCATTACTTGTTCATGAGCGTCCATATGGGATATCAGGTGGGCTGTATGCCTCTTATCAGCTTTTATTATGGTGCTCAGGAATTCGAAAAGATAAACCGGATAATGCGATACACCAGAAACTACATAGTTGCAACATCACTGCTGCTCGGAGGAGTATTGCTTTTCGGTGCACCGCTGATCGCATGGGTTTATGCACCTCCGGGTGATGAACTGTATGAATTGAGCGTAACGGGGCTCAGGCTGGTTTCCATATCCCTCTTCTTTGTGGGTATAAATGTGTTTGTGTCAGGTTTCTTTACCTGTTTCGGCAATGGTCTGCTCTCGTCCACAATATCACTGTCCAGAGGACTTGTAATGCTGCTGATAGGTCTCTTCGTACTATCCCGTCTGTTCGGGCTGACAGGGGCATGGCTGGCACTGCCGTTTGCGGACTTCACCACTCTGGCACTGTCCTTCGGCATGCTAAATCGATATAAAGGGAGATATCATTACAAGATACTGGGATAGAGTAGCGTCTGAAGCAGATGAGCATCAGATTTACGGCTAAATCTACTTGATCAACATAGGTAAGATTTGGTGCAACAACTATGTCGTATTCGAGCATAATAGATTACAGAGCAGGTAATATTCCACGGGGCGATGTATTGACATCGCTCCGTTATTCTTCTCTAATGCCAATAAAGAAAGTGGGTAAATGAGCAAATGAAAAAACACATCAATATGAACTTTTTGAGGTGAAAAAATTACTGTTTCGTCAAAACGCCGAATGACTGTTCCGCAGAAATTTTACAAAGCCTTGAATTTTGGTGAGGAGGCAGAGTATGTTGTCAGAGGTGATGAACTTGCAATCAGATCGGCTTACAGGAATGAAGGCGGTGAGTTTGTCTATACCGTGAGACAATATGAAAACAGAACTGTTGCAATTATTTTGGCAGGAACACGCGAGGACTTCTATCAGCAGCTGAAGACTTCTGTGAAATCAGCGGACATTTAGAGCTTCACTTCAGACATTTTTCCAAGTGCCATTTGGTGATATAGTCCTTAATTTTCACAGCGGCAGCATCATCTGCTAGAGATATGCTGCTGTTTTTTACTGCCTTTGCACTATTGTACTGTGCCAGGTAGCGTTCTCTGTCCTCCGTTGGGGTCATGTGCCATAGAGTTTTATATGCACTGTAGAAGTATTTGGGGTCAGAGAATCCGCATTCAAAGGAAATATCGGCAATGGATTTATCGCTTGTAATAAGCATAGATTCCGCATTGTAGCAGCGAATATAGTTAACCATGTTAGAAAAGCTGGAGAAGACGGTTTTGCTTATAAACTGCGAAAAGTAGTTCCTGTTCATATGCTCGAGGCCGGCAAGCTGAGATACGGTGATTTTCTCTCTGTAGTTGTCGATGATGTATTTGAGAACGCGGATGAACCTGTCGTAGAGTTCCTGATTCATGTAGTCATCCTGATTTTCGTAGTTGAACCAGTTGAAATATTTCAAAAGCAGGTCAGCGAGGCTCCTGACAGCAGGGGTGCAGTCCGTGCAGGATTCGTTGCCGGTAAAATACAGATAGGAAAGAGACAGAATGATGTCCTTCACTTTATCCATAGCCGGCTGCTGATAAGGGAAACAGTGGTTGCTTTCACAGGCGTAGTATATATATTCCTGATCTTCCCAGTTTGGAAGCTTGGAGAGATCCAGGTGAAATACCAGAGTAAGATTGTCCTCCGAACCGTTCAGATAGTGGAGGTCATAATAGTCAATGGAGTGAAGCTGTCCGGGTGTGAGCGTGTAATCCTGCTCACAGGCAATCAGGTTCAGCGAACCTTCAAGACAATAGACAAGCTCAAGCTCCGGTGCATGTCTGTGGGGAAGCTGCCTGTTTATCCTGCATAGCTCCGCTGCGAAAGGCATGTTCCGGCGATAGTTGATTTTCGGTTCGATTATTTCCACTTTTCTTTCCTCCGCATATTAACATTATAGTCAAATTTTAGCCACAAAGTCAATTAACTAATAAAAAATGGCTATAGAACAAGGGGGCTAAATGGGGGATAATTTTTGCATAAGGACCCGAAACTATCAAATTAAAAAGGAGATGAAATCATGGGTAAGAAAGTATTAGTGCTGGGAACAGGTGCGCAGGGAACAACGGTTGCCAAGAGACTGCAGCTTGAACCGAAGGTTGATAAGATTATTCTGGCGGACTATGACGAGGCTGCCGTGAAGGAGCTGGCCGCTGAACTTGATAAGGCTGAGGCATTCTTCTGCGACGCATCGAAGAAAGAGAACATCATGCCTCTCATAGAGGGCTGCTTCATGGTAGTAAACGCACTTCCTCTCGCATTCGGTAAGAATGTAATCGATGCGGCTCTGGAAGCGAAGTGCAACTATCAGGACTTCGCTGCTCCTGAGGGATTTGAGGACACCTGGGAAAAATGTATGTACAGACTTCTCGGCGATTACAATAAGAAATTCAAGGAAGCCGGTATTCTGGGCATCATGGGAACAGGCTCAGCTCCGGGTACAATGTGCGTTGTCGCCAGAGACACAATGAAG
>JAUMVV010000107.1 GCA_030529985.1 Bacillota bacterium | reverse complement strand
TTCACTGGAGTCCTCTACCCCCCAGACCTTCTCCGCCAGAAGGTCCTTATGCACAATGTTTCCCTTATGGAGCATGAGCACCTCCATCAGGTGGTATTCCTTCTGCCCCAGTTTAATGGATCTGTCCCGGCACAGAAGAGAACGGCTGTCTTGCCGCAAAGACAGATCTCCAAAAGCGGCCCCGGCTCCCAGCACCAGCTCTCCCGGCCGCCGGAGCAATGCCCGAAGCCGGGCCAGAAGCTCCCCGGCATCAAAGGGCTTGGTAAGGTAATCGTCTGCCCCGGTATCCAACCCCTGGATCCGGTCTTCCACCTCGCTGCGGGCCGTCAGCAGCAGCACCGGCGTAGAGATATGCTCTTTTCTCAGCTGCCTGAGCACCTCCAGCCCACTGCACCCGGGAAGCATAATGTCCAGCAGAATGGCATCATACAGGCCGCTGCGCCCATAATCCAGGCCGCTAATGCCGTCTCCCACAGCATCGGCCATATAGCCGCTTTTTTCCAACAGGGCTTTCACGGCTTCCTGCAGGCTTTTTTCATCCTCGACGATCAAAATACGCATACTTGCTTGCACCTCTTGTTTCTATCATAGCATAAAGCCTTGAATATTTCTTGAAAAACAGAAATCTCTTGAACCATAATGACATAAAAGCACACCGGAGGGGCTGAGGCCGCCTGTAAGCGAGTGCTCCGCATGTATGTCATGCAAGTTTCAACATGTTTGATCGAAAAGGTCCCGGTATGTTACGCCCGCAAGTTCCGCCGCACAAACTATTCCATCAACAACGCCGAAAGGTTAAAAGAAAACTTTCTTTGGTTGCAGCTGCCGGTTTGCCAGAGGCACTGTGCGCTCCTACGAGAGGGAAAAAGGACGGGAGAAGAACATGCGGTACAGCACCGCCGCATTTGATAAAATCCTTTTGAGAAAACTAAACCAGATACTTTTTGTACTAAAAACAAAAAATCCCCTATTTTAGGTTTTTTAGAAAATCACGCTAATTTGGATACAAATGCACCCCACCTTGATTCCGGGGTGCATTTCAGGTTAAGTGGGGTGCATTACTTGTTCTTGTCGCGCATTGCTTCAAGAGCCGTGATAACATCGTATAAGTCAATCCCGAATGTGCTCGAAAAGTTCTTATACTTTTCGATGGCCTCCTGGTACATGGAATCATCAATCGGCTCATCCCAGAAACTGGCATGATTTATTTCCGCTAAAATATAACGAAGCGAATCAGCAACATTGATGCCGTTCTTCGCGGCATATTCCTTTCCTTCTTGTGAAATCTTGCTTTTGATATTATGGCAGATATCATCGATTCTATTGCAAAGATCGAACACTGTCGTTAACTTGTTGTCACTATTCGGATTTTCGTCCTCACCTTCATCTTCGGAATCGTCTTCATCTTCCATTTCTTCAGCGCAATAACTGCAAACTGCTTTTTCACCAATGAAATCGACCATATCAATGGGCCAATACTCACCACATTCATCACATTTTTGATAATCAGATTCTAAACACTCCGTGCAGATATGATCATCATCATTCAAAATAATCAGATCAACATCTGATTCTCCACAACAGGTACATGTTCCATGGGTTCTTTTTGAATACGGAATGTCAGGATCATACTCATCAATTGTCCACATAGCATTTGCGCTCCTTTATTTTATA
>JAUMVV010000057.1 GCA_030529985.1 Bacillota bacterium | reverse complement strand
TCTTGATTGGCACTATTTCAAATTCTTGATTGGCATTCTTAATTGTCAACACATATGTTACACACCTCCGAGAGTACTCTGTTACGATCCGGTCAGGACTCTTGAAGTCCAGACAGCAGGTCTTGGCTGTTTTGTTGTCTCTCTTCTCGTGTTTCGCCACCTGCCTCTTCAGTTCCTTTTTCGCCGGGTGAACACTTTCCTTCTATACAGGATCCTGCTGTCCTGATAAATTTCACAATCCTCTGCAGTTAACAGACAAGTACGGGCATATATGTGGTACAATAGCTGATATGGACTACAGAAACAGCGACAAGTTAACATTCAGAGCGAAAATAGGGTATTCCGCCGCATCAATCGGCGATGCGATTGCCTATATGCTCATTACAACCTTTATCATGTTTTATCTGACGACGGTAGCCGGGATCCGCCCGGCGGCGGCCGGAGCGCTTGCAGCTATCGGAACAATCTGGGATGCAGTCGTCAACCCGATAATCGGATACCTTTCTGACCATGCCGGAACCGGATGGGGGCGGCGGAGACCTTTTATGATCGGAGCCTGCTTCCCGCTTCTGGCAAGCATGGTGCTGGTATTCAGCTCTTTTAATATTTCATATCCCGTTAAGATCATATATTACGGAATTGTGATCATAGCCTTCTGGACAAGCTTCACGGCTTTTTTCGTACCGTACTACGCACTGGGCGCCGAATACACCAGAGATTACGGAGAGAGAACAACACTGAGGTCCTATGCGTCATTCCTCAATATGGTAGGGACCATATTCAGCATGGTGCTGCCTACTCTCATGGTGAGTCTTTTCGAGGGCTGGGGTTTAAGCACACAGAAGGCTTGGCAGATTACGGCATTCCTGCTTGGGGCAATATCGGTGGTAAGCATAATAATTACTGCTTTTGCGGCGAAGGATATAGATGTATGTGAAAGCGAAGAGGAGAGAAGGTGTAAAAAACAGCGCACAGGGGCTGCGGACATGTTCAGAGAATATGTTCAGGTACTCAGCCTGAAACCGATGAGGATACTCCTTATGGTTTCTTTGTTTTATCTTCTCGGCTATGCGATCCTGATATCGGATTTCGTATATGTACTCACCTACAATCTGGGATTTAACGGGAAAGAAGTTTCACTGGGAATGTTCGGCAGAAGCGGAATAATAATCATATTTATTCCACTCGTCCTCAAGCTTTGCGAAAAGACCGATAAGCGAAGGGCTCTGATGTATGTGCTGGCAGGAGGTATAGCAGGACTGCTGGTTCTGAGGTTTCTCCCGTTCGGAAGCGTTGCCGTAACGGCTGTATTCATAATGGTGACGGCGATTACGACCCAGACCTACTGGCAGATCGTTCCCGCAATATTCTATGATGTCTGCGAGTATGACGAGTACAAGACGGGTCGGCGTCGGGAAGGAGCGATACTGTCGGTACAGGGGCTTGTCGAGGCCATGGCATCGGGACTCGGAACGCAGATGCTGGGCTTCATTCTGCAGTTTGCGGGATTTGACGGCACTTCTGCAGTGCAAAGCCGGATAACTCTGGACTGGATCCTGAACTGCACCACCTGGTTTCCGGCAATCTTTCTTATCGCCGCCGCAATAGCGATTTACAAATTTCCTATCACGAAAGAGGTTTATGAAAGAATAGCAGAAGAATTGAAGGAAAGGAAAAGATTGAATGGAACTGATTAAGAGATTGACCGATTGCGAAGAGATTTTCTGGATCAACCGGGGGTATGTTTCCTGCGGAGCGGCCGGACAGCCGAATGGCGAACAGATCGTGGATATTGATGAAGCGGAGGCGCGCCTTTTGAGGTTCGCACCATTTATAGAAAGAGTTTTCCCTGAAGTTGAGGGTGGCATAATTGAATCACCGCTCACAGAGATAAAGAATTTCGGAAACACCATAGGGTATCCTTTTCGGGGCAGACTGTTTTTGAAGCAGGACAGCCACCTTCCGATTTCAGGTTCGGTAAAGGCCAGAGGAGGAATATACGAGGTGCTGAAGCTTGCTGAAACTCTGGCGGTTAAAGAGGGACTGCTGAAGAGGGATCCTGTTACAGGTGAACATGAAAGCTACGCAATGCTGGCCGAACCGCGTATGCGGGAATTTTTTTCTAATTACAAGGTTGCAGTGGGATCTACGGGGAATCTGGGTCTCTCCATAGGAATCATCAGTGCCGCAATCGGATTTAAGGTTACGGTTCATATGTCCGCAGATGCACGACAGTGGAAGAAGGATATGCTTAGAGACAAAGGGGTTACTGTCGTTGAATATCCGGACGATTATGAAGCAGCAGTCGCTCAGGGGCGGCGTGAGGCGGAGGCGGATCCTGCATGCCACTTCGTTGATGACGAAAATTCCAAGGATCTCTTCGCGGGATATTCCGTTGCAGGCAAGCGTATGGCGAAGCAGCTCAGGGATATGGGAATCACCGTGGACGGGAAACACAGGCTCTATGTATACCTTCCGTGCGGAGTAGGTGGAGCTCCGGGGGGAGTCACATATGGTATCAAGGAATATTTCGGTGATAATGCCTACTGCTTTTTCGCAGAACCTACTCATGCGCCGTGTATGGCGCTGGGGCTCATTACGGGCAGGTTGAACGAGATCTCAGTGGGAGACATAGGAATTGACGGAAAAACCGAAGCGGACGGGCTGGCGGTGGGACGGCCGTCACGGCTTGTTGCAAAAGCAATGCAGACCAGATTGACAGGATGTTTCACGGTAGATGACGGCAAGCTGTATCCATATCTGACCGCTCTGAATGATGCAGAGGGGATCTTCATTGAACCGTCTGCTTGTGCAGGTTTTGAGGGGCTGAAGCATGTTTCCGGATATGAGGGCAGCGAATTTCCGGCTCCTGATGAAAATTCAGTTCATATTTTCTGGGCAACAGGAGGCAGTATGGTGCCGGAAAAGGAGAAGCTGAGTTTCATGAACAGATAAATGTCCGGACAGATATGCGGACCGCAAGTCTCCGCAAACAGCACAATTAACGGGAAAAGCTGATTTTTTGGCCGACGGGCGAGGCTGATTTCCCTCAACTGAGAGGTTAAAAGACGGGGCTGATTTTTGTTCTTGAAAGTCGCAGACATATTTGGTACTATTAGTTGTAAGATTTTGAACGAAAAAGGAAATTGATATGCTTATTCTTTTTGCAGCTTTAATATTTGGCATAGTTGTGCTGCTGTTGCTTCTGAAGAACATGAAAGGTAACATCAACGGACAGCTTCACGGCAGGGGTGGACAGAAAGCCAGAGCGATTATCAAGCTGATACTGCTAATAGAGGTCGTTCTGTATATTCTGATTTTCCTTGTGGTTATTGTGAAAACGATATTCCTGTAAACAAGACGATCGCTTCATCAGAAGCGGTCGCTGTAATTTAACAGATCACTTATGAATCCGGCATTGCCGGATTTTTTATTTTCACGGCCTGCACCGGCTCCGTGAGACTCAAGGCCACTGCCTCCCCGGCTGCCGCCCATGACCGTGTTGTAGTATACAACTGTAGCATCAAAGCGCTCTTCGGAGCTGCGGATTATGGCGTAGGAGCCGCCGCTGCCGTCACGGGGCAAAGGCAGGCTTCCGGGATTGATGAGCCACAGGTATCCGCCGCTTACGGCAGAGTCTTCAATCTGCTCTATCATAGCCTTGTGAGTATGGCCGAAAACCACCGCCATACAGCCGTTTTCCAGGGCCTTGTACCTTAGCCTGTCATAACCGTAGTTAACATGCTCATTGTGTCCGTGGGTCACCAGTATTTTACCTTTCTCGGTTTCCACAATCGCGAAATCACCACCCCGGGGATCGCAGAGGGTTCCGCTGCAGGAGCCGTCACAGTTACCTTTAACGCATACAAAAGGGATCCCCAGTTCCCGCTGGAGCTGCACAGCATCCTCGTAGCGGTCTCCCGTGTGGATGACAAGATCGATACCGGTCAGCTTCGACCGGATGTCATGAACCATGTTCAGTTTATTGTGAGTATCTCCGATTGCAAGTATTTTCATATCTCGATTATAGCACAGATAAGGCTGTTGCTTAACGGGAGTTTATTTGCCCTGCATCATATCCCCGCGCCACGCCCGGTGCTATGCCCGGCATTGCGGCCGGTGCCGCGGTCTGTGCCATGCCTTGCGTATTATCCCTTGACCGTCACAATTCTTTGACTACAGCCATAAATTAAAGTACAATAGATTATGAATTTAACGATAGAAACATGTGCAAAAAGAGGTTGAAATGGACAGCAGAACAATTGTGACGGATGGACAGAATCTTGCCGCGAAGGCGGAAGAACTCAGGAAAAACGGTGTTACAGATGTAACAGTTGAACTAAATACAATCAATTATTCGAGATACGCGAAATCCCATGAAGGCAGAGAACTTCAGCCTGTTATTGACGGGATCAATGCGGCAGTCGGCCAGGGGATGAAAATCCGGCTGAATGTCGCACTGAAGGAAGGCTTTAATGATGATGAGGTGTTGGATTTCCTTCAGCTCACGCTTCTTCACAATTATGACATCATTTTCATGCCCACAATGGACTATGACAAGATCAAGGCAAAGCTTCCGGGACTCAGACCCGTTGAAGGGGATTTCGGAGATATTGATATGTACAAGTATGCGATAGCGAAGGGGAGAATAGGCTTTATCAAATAGAGACATGCAGAAGGAATTACTGGAACTTAAAAAACAGCTGAATGCGATTTTAAGCAGCGATGCCACGCTCAAGAAGGCTTTGCGTGAAGTAAACAAAATGGATATGATAAAGGCATCCATGATCGTCAGGAATCCGAAGCATCAGGAGGTGCTGGTAGACAGGATATTAGATGGAGAACTTATCCGCGATATTTCAATAGGCGATTATATCTTTGTCAGGAACTACGCCGAGCTGGTGAAGGCGGCATACAACAATCTGGAAATGGGCAACTCCATGGATAGAAATATGCTGATATCAGCCTATAGAATTCTTTCGGAGAATCCGCAGGGGGGACTTCGTGACGACAATCCGGTGGTATATTCCATCAACCATGTGCCGCCCCACAGCGCGGATGTTGACGAAAGACTCAGCAAAGCTCTGCGAAGAGTTTACAGTAAGGATATGCCTGACGATGTTGTCGCACGGGCAATGTATATGCATAACAGTATTATAGATGTCTGGCCCTTTGATGAATACAGCGGAGAGATCGCGATTTTCGCCTTGAACTACTTTCTTATGGAGCAGGGGCTCATGCCCATTGACATGCCGATGAACCGGCAGGATTACTGCGATCTGACTGCGGCCTGCCTCAAGGGAAGAAGATCCGATGAGGAGTACGAATTTTTCAGAGTGGCAATAACTGAAAAGATGGCAGGAACTATCGATGTTTGTAAAGGATATGTCAGATGAAGATAAAACTTGAACAAAAGCATTACCAGTGGGGATTGACTGCTTTCCTGGTGATCATATGCTCGGTAATAGCCTTCTTTATCGTTTTCAGACTGGAGTTGGTGGGAAAACATTTTGGAATGATAATAAATGTGCTGGCACCGTTTATATACGGTCTGGTCATGGCATATCTGATATGTCCCATTTACAACTTCTCTGTAAGCAGGTCATATGCTCTGATGAACAAAGGCAAGTACAAGTTCAAGTACGACCTCACCTTTTCCAAGGTGATAGGGACCATAGTTGCGGTCGCAGTGCTCGTTATAGTGATTGCCGGCGTTCTGTGGATGATTATTCCGGGTCTTATCGAGAACATTGTCAAAGTCGTTGAAATGCTTCCTTACGGACTTGAAAAATTCACGGCATGGATCGATGTGAAATTCGCAAATATACCATTAGCCAAGGAGACGATCGATGACTGGAGCAGGAATGCAACCGACTATCTTATCAATTATGCCACAGAGACCATACTTCCCCATACGGGAAGTCTGGCAGCCTCAATTTCGGGGACACTGATCGGAGCTTTAGGTGCGATGTTCGACTTCATTATCGGAGTCATCATATGTGTCTATTTCCTGAATATCAAGGACACTCTGGCGGCTCAGGCAAAAAAGCTGATCGTTGCCAATTTCAAGGAAAGCAGGGCGGAGGCCATTCTGGAGGGAGCGGATTACACGAACCGCACCTTCGGGGGATTCATCAGCGGCAAGATTATCGACTCGGCAATTATAGGGATAATGTGCTTCATAATAATGAGCATATTCAGCTGGGAATACAGTCTGCTCATCAGCTGTATAATAGGAATAACGAATATAATACCATTCTTCGGACCTTTTATCGGGGGAATACCGTCGGCTCTGCTTTTGCTTATGGTAGACCCCAGGCATTGTCTGTACTTTGTTATCATGATCGTTCTGCTGCAGCAGTTTGACGGGAACATTCTGGGACCGAAGATACTCGGGGACAGCACGGGACTTGCCAGTTTCTGGGTACTGTTCGCGGTTATTGTGGGGGGAGGTCTCTTCGGGTTCGTGGGAATGATTCTGGGGATTCCTGTATTTGCGGTGATATACGCATACTGTTCCCGAGCCATCAACCGCAGGCTGCAGAGGAAGGGTTTCTCAACAAGCACGCTTGACTACAAAGTGGATCAGTACCGCATTCGCAGACCGAAAAAGAAGAAAAAACCCAACCTCGATGATCCCGGTGAAGAAATCAATCTGGATGCATATGTGACGGAAGAGGTTACGGAAATAACAGAAGAAGAAATCAGAATGGCGGAGGAGGCAGGACATACGATAATGGAAGCCACTCTCGTTCAATACAAAGAGACGGAAGAAACATTTAGGGATGAAGCAGATAAAGACAGAGATTGAGAAAATAACAGGTTCTGACCGGGTTCGCGAGAATGAGCCCATGAAGAATCATACTTCCTTCAAAGCAGGGGGTAGCGTAGACATTTTTGTTGAGCCCGAAAACGGGGAGCAGCTTATGGAGGTGCTGCAGCTGCTTACGGCGAAGGAAATCGCACATATGGTTATAGGCAACGGCTCTAATGTCCTCGTTCGCGATGGCGGATATCGGGGTGTGATAGTTAAGATGGGTGATGCTTTTAGCTATGTCAGAATATGCGATGAAGATGGAAATGAGACTGAAGACGGACGCTTTGTGGTATGCGGTGGCGGCACGCTCATGTCCCTTATTGCAAAGGCAGCCGCAGCCGCGTCGCTGACAGGTTTTGAATTTGCCTCGGGGATCCCCGGAAGCATAGGCGGTGCTGTTTTCATGAATGCAGGCGCATATGACGGGGAGACAAAGAATATCCTCAGGGAGGCGCACCTGATTTCCGCAGACGGGAGCCGCCGTTTCATGATGAGCCCAGAGGAACTGGAAATGGGATACAGGCACTCACTGCTTCAGGAAAGCGGCGACATTGTTACGGAAGCTGTGCTAAGTCTGGATAGAGGAAACAAAGAGAAGATCACGGCTCTCATGGCGGAGCTGACAGGCAGGAGAAACAGCAAGCAGCCTGTTCAGTATCCCAGCGCAGGCAGCTTTTTCAAGCGCCCGAAGGGGTATTATGCAGGCAGGCTGGTGCAGGATGCCGGCTGCAAGGGACTGAGCGTTGGCGGTGCCCGGGTATCTCAGCTCCACAGCGGTTTTATCATCAATACCGGCGGTGCGACTGCGACGGATATAATCCGGTTAAAGGAGCTGGTTCAAGCCAGGGTTATGGATAAGTTCGGGATAATGCTTGAACCTGAGGTGAGGATAATCGGAGAGGATCCTGCTCCCGCGGAAACTGCGAGAAAGGATATATGCGATGAATATGAGCTTGTCTATGATCTTCACACTCACACCGTATATTCACACGGTAAGGGTTCCATCGAAGACAATGTGAGGGTGGCTTTGGAAAAAGGACTGGAATACATAGCCATTTCCGATCACGGTCCGGGGCATCTGTTTTACGGGGTGAATAGGAATGACTTCGAGAATATCAGAAATGATATTGACAAGCTGAGCATTAAGTATCAGAGCGTAAATGTCAGAAACAGCATTGAAGCCAATATTATCCATGCCGGCTCCGGAGGCAGACATTCGAATGGTCTGGATATCAGTCCCGATGAATTCGGTCAGTTTGATTTCGTTATAGCGGGCTTTCATTTCGGGTGTCTGGGATGCAGCAGCATCAGAAACTGGCTCTGGAGTCACGGGATACGGTTTGGGGAGAAATCGCTGAAGCGCAGCAATACGAAGATGATATGCGATGCACTGAGGATGAACGACATCGCTATTCTCACACATCCGGGAGACAAGGGTCCTTTTGATATTTCGGAAATCGCCGGCGTGTGTGCGGAAACGGATACGCTGATTGAGATAAACGGCAGGCACGGACATCTTGATGCAGAAGAAATCAGAGAAGCAGCGCAGGTGGAGGGACTTAAATTCATTATCAGTTCCGATGCTCATACGCCGGAGGCAGTAGGCTCGTACAGGACAGCACTGAAGAGGGCAGCCGATGCAGGGCTTGATTTATCACGGATAGTCAATATAAGACATAGGTAGATTTTGCATATAAGGAGCGTTAAATGAGAGTCATAATCGTAACAGGACTGTCAGGGGCAGGCAAAACCATGGCCATGGATATCCTTGAGGATATGGGTTACTACTGCATAGACAATATGCCTCCGGCACTGATGAGAAGTTTCATTGAGCTGGCACCAAAAAACAAAGAAATCGAGGCGGCAGCATTCGGAATAGATGTGCGGGGAGGAAGCCTGTTTGACGATTTGAAGGATACGCTTGAGAGCCTGAAGAAGGATGGCGTGGATTTCAAGATAATGTACCTGGAGGCGACGGACAAGGTTCTCGCCCAGCGGTACAATGAGACCAGACGCGAACACCCGCTGGCTCACGGGGAGGCGGTAAGCAGAGGCATCAGACGGGAGCGTAAGAGACTCGAAGCGATAAGAAGCGAGGCGGACAGTATTATTGATACTTCCGGCCTCAACAAGGCACAGATGGCTGCAGAAATCAGAAACATCGTGAGCGCGGGGATAGATGACAGGACATTTACGGTGAACATCATGTCCTTCGGTTACAAATTCGGGATGCCCGTTTCAGCTGACATGATGTTTGATGCCAGGTTTATCCCAAACCCTTTTTATGTGAAGTCGCTGAAAGATCTCACGGGAAACAACAAGAAGGTGCGAAAATATGTTATGGACCATGAAGTGGCACGGCAGTTCATGGACAGCGTTACCAGGATGATAATGAATCTGATCCCCTATTACAAGAATGAGGACAAGTACAACCTGAGCGTATGCTTCGGCTGTACGGGAGGCCATCACAGGTCGGTTACGCTGGCTAACGAGCTGAACGAAAGACTGACCGCAAGGGGTATCAGAACAACGCTTGAACACCGTGACCTATGATGATACAATATCCGAAGTGTGAGAAACGGGAGAAAACCCGGAAATGATTATAATGAATGATTGTAGAGGAGGAAACACATGGAAAAACTAATTATCGCTGCTGCGATCTGCGGAGCAGAAGTGACGAAGGAACACAACCCTGCAGTGCCTTATACTGTAGAGGAGATCGTCAGAGAGGCTAAGTCGGCTTATGATGCAGGTGCTGCCGTAATTCACCTTCATGTAAGAGAGGACGACGGAACACCTACCCAGAGCCATGAAAGATTTCAGGAATGTATGGATGCAATCTATAAGGTTTGTCCGGATGTGATAATCCAGCCGTCAACAGGTGGCGCGGTGGGAATGACTGATGAAGAGAGACTGGACTCGACTAATGTCACTCCGAAGCCGGAGTTTGTAACTCTTGACTGCGGAACCTGCAATTTCGGCGGTGATGAGATTTTCGTGAACACGGACAATACGATCAAGAATTTCGCACGGATCATGCAGGAAAAGGGAATGAAGCCTGAACTGGAATGCTTTGACAAGGGCATGATGGATATCGCTCTGAGAACTGCAGGTCGTAAGGGATATCTTGAGGAGCCGATGCACTTCGACTTCGTGCTGGGCGTTCAGATGGCGGCAACGATCCGCGACCTGGTATTCTGTGTGGATTCTCTGCCTCCGGGATGCACCTGGACGGGCTGTGCTATCGGCAAGGACGAATTTACCATCGCCGCCGCGTCCATCGCAATGGGTGGACATGTCAGAGTCGGATTTGAGGACAACCTCTATATCGAAAAGGGCGTTCTGGCAAGGTCGAACGGCGAACTGGTTGAAAAAGTGGTTAGAATTGCCGGAGAGTTGGGAAGAGAAATCGCAACTCCTGATGAGGCCAGAGAAATCCTAAGCATACCGCCAAGGAATAAATAAATCAATAAATTCAACGGGAGAACGGCGTCGCATTGAGCGATGCCTTTTTTCGTATGACAGGGAGGACGGACAGCCGGGTTTAGTTTTTTTCCGGTTCCAATTCCGGCTCCAAATGGAACAACT
>JAUMVV010000056.1:3028-10408 GCA_030529985.1 Bacillota bacterium | reverse complement strand
AACTTCATAAAACATAGTGCAAGGAAAACTTGCCAATGTTTACTTGACACATACTGCTGACAAGAACCAACAGTAAAATCTTGGAAACACCCTTTCTGTGTGATATAATCCTTAAAGGTCGTGCAGTTGCAGTGCGATATTCAGACGGCTTCTTTTTTCGGAAGAGGCTGCCGCATCGTATTTCAACGGGCAGTACGGGACGGAATGAATTGCCGGGACTCATGGGAAATCCTATCCTGAAGCTCAGGAACATACCGGCTGCATCGAATTTCCCGAAATGCCTCATAGATAATTTGCCGGGGGCTTATAAATGATAAAAAACATTAAAATCAGAAATTTTGCCATCATTGAAAATACCGAAGTGGAATTCAATGACGGACTCAATATTATTACCGGTGAAACAGGCGCCGGCAAATCTATAGTTATTGAAGCAGTAAGTCTGGCTCTTGGCAGTCGTGCGGATACTGCTTTTGTTCGTTCGGGCTGCGATAAGGCGACCGTGCAGATGGTTGTAGATAACGATGGCAGTGAATACATAATCACACGCGAAGTTTCCGCAAACGGCCGCAGTACCTGCCGCATCAATGACGAAATCGTTACGCTTGGCAGGCTTTCCGGGCTATGCAAAAGCCTGGCGGACATCCACGGGCAGTACGATCATCAGTCCCTTCTGAATCCGGACAATCACATCCGCCTTGTCGATCTCTATCGCAAAGACATAATAACCCCTGCAAAGGACTCCGTTGCCCGGCTCTTTGGTGATTACACCCACCTGAACAGCGAACTGGCAAGGCTGAGAGACCGCAGTGCAGAGGATCAGAGGCAGAAGGATTTCATGTCCTACGAACTTCAGGAGCTGCGCGAGGCACGGCTTATGGAGGGTGAGGATGAGGAGCTTGAAGCAAAGATATCCCTCCTTCAGAACAGCGAAAGGATATATGAAAATCTTGCCGGTGCATATCAGGTAGCCTCTGACAGTGATTTTTCTCTTCTTTCTGCGATGAAGCAGGTTTCCGATATGCTTGCCGAAACATCCGGATACACGGCTCAGCTTAAGGAACTGAGCGAAAGAATTACCGGTCTTTATTATGAATACGAAGATGCCTGCTCGGAAATAAGAGACTGCCGGGATAAGACTGTCTTTGACCCTGCGGAACTGGATATTGCCATATCCCGTGCCGATCTTATTAACAGGCTGAAGGCAAAGCACGGTAAAACGATCCCCGAACTATTGGAATATGCGGATGAACTCGAAAAGCGTCTGTCCGGTCTGGAAAATGCCGATGATGAGATCAAATCACTGGAGACGGAAATTAAAAAAACCGGCATCGCTCTTTCCGAAGCCTGCAGCAAGCTGAGTGAGGTGCGAAAAGAAGCCGCATCCCAGCTGGAAGAACTTATCTCCCGGCAGCTCCGGCAGCTCAACTTCAATGATTCTGCTTTTGCTATAGATTTCCGTAAGGCGGAGAGTTTCAGCGCAGACGGAAATGACATCGTTGAATTTCTCATCACCACCAACAGGGGCGAACCTCTGAAACCGCTGAGCCGGATAGCTTCAGGCGGTGAAATGTCCCGTATAATGCTGGCCTTCAAGAAGGTAATCGGTGATTACGATGATATTCCCACTATGATATTCGACGAGATCGACAGCGGAATCAGCGGCATTGCCGCTTCCGTTGTGGTACGCAAACTCCATGAAATCTCTCAGTCCCACCAGATAATATGTTTTACTCACCTTCCTCAGATCGCGGCTTTCGGAACGAACAACTACCGGATTTCCAAACATTCCGATGACTCAATGACCTACACGACTATAGAAGCTCTCGATAGAAATGAAAAGATTGCAGAAATAGCCCGCCTCCTCGGCGGTGAAAACATCACCGAAACGACCCTTGCATCGGCAGAAGAACTGATAAACGCATCGAAGTAAGCTGCGGCTCATTCCCCCGATCCGGGCTTTTGTTATCCTCTCTTCCCGACTGCATCTCACGATACAAACCGCAGGAATTGACATGAAACTCGCCGGCAGCTGTGTCCCTTATGAGTTTCACCACAGACTGACGGCATGTCCGCCGCACTGTAAAAGAATCTTCGTTTACGAATGTATCCGGTGATATTCTCAATGAGACTGACGGCATGCCCGCCATACTATAAAAGAACCGGATGTATATCTCCGGTTCTTATGTTTATTATGACATATGAGCTTTGCCGCTTATGCCTCCGGTTCTTCTGCCGGGACATCTTCTTCTGCAGGTGTTTCTTCTGCTGCGACCGCCTTCTGAGCCTTGATTTCTTCCGGTGAAGGAGGATCTATTGTCTCTCTGATGCTCAGGCTGATTCTCTTCCTGTCCTTATCGATTTCGAGAATCTTAACCTGTACAGTCTGTCCGATCTCCAGTTCGTTTCCGATGTTTTCAACTCTCTTGTGAGCTACTTCTGAAATATGAACCAGTCCGTCAAGACCCGGTTCCAGTTCTACAAATGCACCGTATTCCTTGATCTGAACAACCTTGCCTTCAATGATCTGACCCACTTCGTACTTCTCATCGATAATGCTCCATGGCTCAGGAGTATTCTGCTTCAGACCCAGTGAGATCTTTTCCTTTTCAGCATTCATCGAAAGAACCTTAACATTGATCTTATCGCCAATGCTGAGAACTTCCTGAGGATGCTTGAGCTTGCCCCATGAAATCTCTGAAATATGAAGCAGCCCGTCAATTCCGCCGATATCAACGAATGCACCGTAGTCAGTAAATCTCATTACCGTACCTTCAACAACATCGTCCACATTCAGCTTGTCCCATATTTCCTTGACCAGCTTCTGTCTCTCTTCCGCGAGGAACATCTTGTGTGAGAATACAGCCTTTGTCTTTGCCGGATCGATTCTGAACACCTTGACTTCCATAGTCTGTCCAACAAATTCTTCTGCATCCACAACAAAATGGTCTGATAACTGTGAAAGCGGGATAAATCCTGAAAATTCCTTGTATTCGGCAATAACGCCGCCCTTAACGGTTCTCGTAACCTTAACTTCAAGAACCGACTTCTCTTCGTACGCCTTAACTATTTCTTCCCAGTTAGCAATGTATTCTAATTTTTTGGTTGAAAGCAGGATGCCGCCATCTCCATCATCGGTTTTGATTACCTTGGCCTTGATTTCATCATCTACCTTGTAAACATCCGCCAGACTCTGTCCCTCTTCCAGACTTGCTTCTGACTTAGGCAGGATTCCATCCTTCTTTACTCCCAAATTGACAATAACTTCTCCTTCATTAACCTGATGTACCTTACCGTCTACGATTTCCCCGTTTCTCGGCAGCTTCAGTGATTTGTCGATATCCACTTCCGAAAGCAGATCCGCCATGGTTAATTCTTTGTTTTCACACATACTGGTAACAACCTCCTTGATCGTGTAGTCAGGCGTCGAGGCGCCAGCTACCGTTCCTATTCTATTACATTTTCTAAGCTCATGCAACGGTAAATCGTCTTTATTTTCAACAAAACAGGAGCGTTCACAGTATTTTCTTGCTATCTCAAAAAGCTTTCCCGTGTTTGAACTCCTGCGATCCCCGATAATGACCATGGCATCACAGTCCCGGGCAAGCCGGGCGCACTCTTCCTGCCGACGGGAGGTAGCACTGCATATCGTATTTTGCAGCTTGAAACTTACCCCTTCTTTTTCAAGAGCTCTGCTTACTTCATGGAGCACATCCCCCCTTATGGTCGTCTGTGCAACTACAAGCAATTCGTCATCGCTGCAGGCCGTTTTTTTAAGCTCGCGAACCGCATCCTCTCCGCAGCCGGCAACAAGTGCGGGTCTGTTTTCATCGCACCACCCGGCGATGCCTTTGACCTCGGGGTGGTTCGCATCTCCCACAATCAGAACCTGTCTGTCGGTTTCACTGACCAGCTTGTGGATTTTCTCTACAAAAGGACAGGTGGCGTCAACAAGTCGGATACCCCTCTTTTGCGCCTCTTCATAAACAGCCTCGGGTTCTCCGTGAGAGCGGATGATAACTGTACTCCCCACCCCCGCCTCGTCCGGGCTGCCTATTACCTCCACGCCCTTCTTCGCCAGATCGGCCACTGCGATATCATTATGGATCAGCGGTCCGAGGGAATAAACCTTTCCTTCACGCTCCGCCTCCTTTTCGGCCATCTCTATGGCTCTTCTGACGCCAAAGCAAAATCCTGCAGTTTCGGCAACTATTATGCTTTTGTCCATGTTCTCATCTATCTTCATATTCACACCGCTTATTACTTTCCGGAATTTCTGCGATCCATTTCCCTCAGCTCTTCAAGATATTTCTTGAATGCTTTCTCGCTTCCGTTCTCGCTCGGCTCATAGTATCGAACACCTTCACTGTACAGGTTATCCGGCAAATACTGCTGTGTCACATATCCCCCGTAGGCATGAGGATATTTGTAATCCGATCCCCGTCCCAGCTTTGCCGCACCGCTGTAGTGCGAATCCATAAGGTGAGCCGGAACATCGTCTATCCGCCGCGAATGGATATCTGCGAGAGCTGCATTCAGTGCTTCATTTGCTCTGTTGGATTTAGGGCATGAAGCCATCAGAACAACTGCCTGTGCCAGTGGGATCCGCGCCTCCGGAAAACCCGTCATCTGAGCTGCCCGGACACAGGAGGTCACAATTGAAATTGCACTGGGATAAGCCATTCCTATGTCTTCAGCGGCCATCACCATAAGGCGTCTGCCTATCATCATCTCATCTGCACCGCCATCTATCAGCCGTGCGAGGTAATGAACCGCCGCATCCGGATCCGAGCCTCTCACAGATTTCTGCAGTGCCGAAAGCAGATTGTACTTGTCCTCTTCTTTATCATAAAATGTAGTCTGCTTTTGCATCGCCTCCGCAACAATGTCCTTGTCCAGCGGCTGCCCCTCTGTCAGGTTATCCACGATAAAACCCAGAGCATCAAGGGCAATTCTGCAGTCACCCCCCGCCATCTTCGCCAGAATCGTCAGCGCCTCTGCATCGTACACCACCTCAAGTCCTCCGAAGCCCCTTTCTCTGTCGCCCAGAGTCCTCTTCAGTACCGTCAGTATGTCCGAATAGTCGAGGCGTTTGAATTCATATATGTTTCGAACGCGGCTCAGAATCGCATTGTTGATGGAAAAGTAGGGATTCTCCGTCGTGCTTCCGATAAACTTGACTATGCCCTCTTCTATCGCCTTCAGCAGTGAATCCTGCTGAAGCTTGTTCCAGCGGTGAACCTCATCAACATAGAGCACTGTGGTTTCCTTCATAAGTCCGTGAAATCTGTCGGAAGCGTTTTTCAATATTTCCTTCAGTTCCTTGATTCCTGTCGTTGACGCATTTATCTCCACAAAGCTGCCGTCCAGCTCTCCGGCAATGATGCGGGCCAAGGTCGTCTTGCCCGTACCGCTGGGACCGAAAAAGATGGCCGACTCGAAACTCTTGTTTTTTATTGAATTGTAAAACAGTGACCCCGGGCTCATGAAATGCTTCTGTCCTACGAAGCCCTCCAGTCTATCGGGGCGCATCCTGGTACTTAGTGGAATCATTCTCCCCTCCCGTCTTTTTTTGCAAAAGCATTATACACCAAAAAACGGGCTGAGTCACCTCAGCCCGCTCGAATGATATATCCCTTGCATATCAGTCAAAGAAGCTTTCTGTCTTTTCTTCCATAAGATACTTGTTAAGGGTCGCTTCTACATCAAGCTCCTTTTCCGGAGGACAAGGGTCTTTCTTACTGCCTATGAAGAATACGATTGCTCCGCCCACGATACAGATCGCACCGCATATGCCGAGCCACATCTGAACCTGCGGAATGCAGTTGCGGAATACATCGTAGTCGCTCGGACTCCATTCACCCCAGCTTATTTCGTACCATCTCAACCAGAACTGTCCGAAGAAAGCCAGAACTCCCGCAAACACCGCAAAGGCACCTATTCTGACGGTATCCCCCTTGGCGATTCCGAATCCGTTTGTAGGGTTGTTCTCAGGGTCTCTTACCGACAGACCGCCGCACGCCTTTTTGAATATAATATATGCGACCGGCCCCGAACAGAGAGCCATCAGTCCTGTTGCCAGATAGTCCGTTCCGTTAATAAGCAGTGCAACGATTGCTGTTACGATCGGAAAACCGCAGTAGAAAATAAGCGCTTTGTTTCCGCCCGGCATTATGTAGAGATTTCTCTTCCTTCTTTCCGCTACAGGCAGCTTTTTTCTCAGCTTGATCACCGATATCGGCAGGATGATGTACAGTGCCAGCATAAATACAACTTCCATTGAAACGAGAGTTGTGAAGTCTGACTGTGACAGGATCCATGTTACGATTGCCAGAGAAAGAATACCTACATAAGGAACTCCCCTGTTTTTGCTTACCTTTACCAGGAACTGCGGACAGAGGTGGTCATCCGCGAGAACGAAGAATCCTCTCGAACCTGATGCCAGATAGGTATTGAATATCGCGCACTGTGAAATGATGGCGATTACCAGGAATACATATCCCCAGGCAGCACCCAGATTCTGCGTCAGAATTGTTGCATAGCCAACATGCTCTCCTGAAAAACCGCCCTTTGTTGACCAGCTTTCCCATGTGCCTTCCGGCAGTGAACAAAGTCCGCCAAGTGTAGGCAGAACATATGTGATCGCAACCAGCGGCATCGCCAGCTTCAATCCCTTAGGAATGACCTGCGGGTCTTTTACTTCGCCGGCCATGTTTGATATACATTCATATCCGCAATACATCCATATGCAAATGCAGATTCCACCGCCGAGACCGTCGATGAAGGTATAATCTTCAGGCATAAACGGTTCTACGGGATTTGTCTGCCAATTGCAGAAGCCTACGATCGCAACCAGCAGGAAGGCCGCTACTATAAGCAGGGAAAGAACGGTACTGACGCTTCCGACTTCTTTGAGTCCCAGCAGGTTTACGATCGTGAAAATTGCGATCATGCCCACCTTCAGAGCCTGATCTGCCAGTGTCGACATAGGAACAAGCTGGCTTACATAGCCTGAAACCAGTGCCACATAAACACCGTTTGTGATATAAGTTGATACTGTTGCCCACCAGCCTGTCTGGAATCCCCAGAACTCGCCGAACGCTTCTTTTGCCCAGACATACACGCCACCTTCGGACGGCATTACGGATGAACATTCGGCAACAAGGCTGCTGATAGGATAAGCCCATATGAACGGGAACACACACAAGAGCAGTATGGTCATTCCCGGACCGGCTTCAGGAATCATTTCTTCGATTCCGAATGCTCCTGCTGCAACCAGACAGTAAAGCATAAATACGATACCCGATACCTTGATATCATGCTTTTTCAGTCCGGCAACACCATGGAGTTGCGGTTGTGCTTGACTCATTTTTTTCTCCTCAT
>JAUMVV010000056.1:0-3018 GCA_030529985.1 Bacillota bacterium | reverse complement strand
CCAAAATAACCAAAATAACTGCGAAATATATTACACATATTATCTCGCAGCGATTTATTTTTTGCTATAGCCGAATTTTATTGTTTTATCATCGTTCTGACTAAAATTTGACTATATGGGATTGTTTTTATTTTGTACCTGGGAATTTTTGCTTGTAAATTTCTTCCAGTTATGTTATTATGCCTATTGAAAGGAAATAAATGGTAATGTTGTCATTTTATTCAATTGATGAAGTGCACAGATACATCTCGGAAATTCGCCTTCTGCTTACTGAATCCGTGGAGGAAATGACAGATGAGAAGGCCTTGGAAATCATCGAGGGCTATGTGTTTTCTAAAGCACTGTCGGCTGCATACAGTTATGAGGAAAATGCGGGATTGATCAAAAGACTGTTTCTCTCTCTGAGAAAGGAGATGGACATTCTGCAGCCGCTTATTGATGACAGTTCCATTTCAGAAGTGATGGTAAACGGCAAGGATCACATTTTCGTTGAAAAAAACGGATCTATTATACAGCTTCCTCTTTCCTTCGATTCTACTGAGGAGCTTGAGGAGCTCATAAGGCGGATCGCCGGTCGCGTCCACAGAGAGATCAATGAACTCAATCCTATTGTTGATGCGCGTTTAAGCGACGGTTCAAGAGTAAATGCCGTATACAGAAACATTGCTCTGAACGGTCCTATCCTTACCATCAGAAAATTTCCTGAAAGGGTCATGTCCATGAGAGATTTCATTCTCAACGGAACTGTCAGCCCGGAGGCGGCAGAACTGCTGCGCACCCTTGTCATCTGCGGTTACAATTGTTTCGTTTCAGGAGGAACCTCTTCAGGCAAAACGACCATGCTGAATGTTCTCGCGCAGCTGATTCCCCCCGATGAACGCGTTATCGTCATCGAAGACTCTGCTGAACTGCAGATAAAGCAGCTCGACAACATTGTTCGCATGGAATGCAGGAATGCCAATGTTCAGGGTAAAGGCAATGTGGATATGGCCCGGCTTGTCAAAACCAGCCTGCGAATGCGTCCCGACCGCATTATTATCGGCGAGGTTCGCGGCGGTGAGGTCTTTGACATGGTAAATGCGATGAATACCGGACACTCGGGCTCTCTGAGTACGGGACATGCCAACAGTATATCCGGAATGCTCAAACGCCTTGAGGCCATGTTCATGCAGGCTGTTGATTTCCCTGTTGAAGCTATACGCGCTCAGATAAGTGAAGGGATAGATATTATTATCCACATGAGCAGGATGAAGGACGGCAGCCGCAAAGTCATTGAAATATCAGAGCTTGCCGGAATTGAAGAAGGGATCATCACGACCAACTGCCTTTACAGGCATACTGCAGGCATGACCGGAAACCGTATTCTGCATCGTGAAAAACTGGAATCGAGGAAGGCAGGATTGCCGGAGGCTGTCCATGATACGTGACTATTCAGAATATGAAATGAATGAAAAGGAGCTGCTCAGATTCTATCTCTTGGGCTATTTCGCAATCTCCCTGACGGTTTATCTGTTCTATCACAGTATAATCCTGTCACTGCTGACGGGGCTGCTCGTGAAAAAGCTGAAACCTCAGTTTGAAAGCTATATGGCTTCACGGAGGATGCAGAAGCTTGGAAGGCAGTTTAAGGATCTGCTATACTCCCTCTCCTCCTCCGTTGCCTCAGGCAGGCAGATGGCAGAGGCTGTTGTGGAATCCTGTGATAACCTTCAGCTCATCTATGATGACGATGAACCGATAATGATTGAATTGAACTACATGAAAAAAAGTATACTCGAAAACAATGAGAGCGATAGCGTCCTTCTGGCTGATTTTGCTAAAAGAAGCGGTCATGAAGACATAATAAATTTCGTAAATGTATATATAACCTGTCGAAGTATGGGCGGGGATCTGGAGAAAATCATCCTTCACACCTCCGAAATACTTACGGATAAAATGAATATAGAGAGAGAAATAAAGGCGATCACCGCACAGAAAAAGCTGGAGGGGAGACTTATTGCGCTGATGCCGCCGGCAATGCTTCTCATACTGAACCTCCTCTCCCCTGCCTATATGGCTCCCCTCTACGAAGGTGCGGCAGGAAGGCTGATAATGACCGGCTGTCTTATAGTCACCTGCTATGCCGTAAGGCTCATGGAAAAGATATCGGGAGTTGAAGTATGAACGAGGAAAAGCTGAATCACAAAGCGAGAAAGCGTATTGCTGTTATTGCAGCGGCGGGAATTCTCCTTATCATTGCCGATTGGATATTCGCCGCTCAATCCAATACTCTTGCTCTGTATGATGGGAACAGGGGACGGTATATGCTTCGCCCTGATGAAGGCAGCTCCTCAGGCAAAATCAGCCTCAGGGCTCAGGTCTCCGATAAAAACTACTCGAAATGCTTTGACATAACACTTGACTCAATCGGCTCAAAAAAGGAAAAAGCCGGAAACGATGAAGGCTCTTCAGCGGAAGAGAGCGGGGATGACGAGCTTGTTGCATATGAGGTGAGAAGCACTGTCCTTTCCCTGAATGACGACCCTTCCGCCAGAAAAGTATATCTGCCGGAGCGACTCAATTCGGGAGAAAAAATCAGATGGAGCGTGGAAAGGAAGAGCAATACCACAGCTATCGTACTGACATCAATGATACTGATTGTGCTCGTTTACAGAGAAAGATACGCTCCTTTGAAAAAACAGATGCAGGCCGAACAGGATTCCATTACCCGCTGCCTTCCGGAATTTATCAACAAAATCGTACTTCTCCTGAATGCGGGCATGGTTATTGAAGTCCCGATGATGATTTCTTTTACGGGCAGATGCACGAAATATGTTCACGCGTCAGGCATACCAACGGTTCGATGAACTTAGAGTTTCGTGCTTTTGCAAAATCAAGACGGTCTGCCGGCGGTGACGCTGCCGGACAGCTGATGAGGATCAGCAATATTATCAGTGACAATATCAGCAAGGGCGTGGAGCTTTCGGGAAAATTGCAGTCAGAAAGCGAAATGCTCTGGATTTCCAGAAAACGAAACTG
>JAUMVV010000055.1 GCA_030529985.1 Bacillota bacterium | reverse complement strand
TGGACTATTTCCCTCATCATGCTGGCCATGTGCTTCGGCGGTATCGTAGATGTTACCGGCATTATGGGCACTCTGGCAGCTGCTATGCTGAAGCTGGCAAGAGGAACAAGAGGCGGACTGGTAATCGTAACAGAGCTTTCATGCGTATTCGTAAATGCTATCTGCTGCGACCAGTATCTGTCGATCATCCTGCCGGGCAGAATGTACAAGGAAGCTTTCGAGGACAGAAGACTTGCTCCAAAGAACCTGTCAAGAGCTCTCGAGGACGCAGGCACTATCACTTCGAACTTCTTCCCTTGGAACACCTGCGGTGCTACCATGAGATCCTTCCTGGGAATCAACAGTGCGTATATTCCGTTCGCTGTACTGAACTGGCTCAATCCGCTGGTTTCAATGTTCTACGGCATAACAGGAATCACAATGCATGAGATGACCGAGGAAGAATATCAGCACATTCTCGAACAGAGAGAAGAAGAGAAGAAGGCTGCTATGGAAGCTGCTGAGGCTTAATCGGAACTGACGGTTAAACAAGTATTTGGTATACGCATACACCACAAAAGGGCGGCTCATTCGTGAGTCGCCCTTTTTTAATCCTCACCGTCTTTATTTGTTTTTCTGTACGTCTTTATTTGTCTTTAGTTCTTGTCATCCCTTATCTGCTGTGTTAGGATGTTTTAGTGTTAATTGAGAATACAATTTTATCAGATGGAGGTTAAACATATGTCCTTTAGGAACAACGGTCACAGAAGGGATCCCCGCTTTCTCGCAGGAGGAGCAGGAATGCTTTTCGTCGGAATAATCCTTTTGATCATGGCGCTGAGTGACGTGGGAATGTCCTCATGGCAGGGAGTAACATCGATCGTCATCCTGTTTCTGGGAGTTCTAATGCTCAAAAACGCCAACGAGATGTAGCAACAGGTCTGAAGCACCGCATTCTCTTCAACCTCTTTTCCGCCCGATTCTGCGGCACAGGTATAGAGCCGGTGTATCACATAGACTGGTCACTATGAATATCAGATAGCTGCCCACGCATATGCTCAGCAGCGTATGCATACTGTAAATTCCTGCGAAAGCACCGAAATTATACAGTATCGTATTGACGATCTGGGTGATCAGCGTTGCCAGATTGTTTCTCAGCCATAGCCGTCTGCTGCTGTCGCCGCAACGCTTTTCGGTCAGCTTCTTTATTTTCGCGAAAAGCCACACATCCAGGTGCTGGCAGATGGCATACACCGCCACACTGGCACCCACTATCCGCGGCGTAATTGAGAATATCGTATCAAAGGCTTCCCCTGCCCAGTCACTTCTGCCCGGTTCGTACAGAAGCCAGCTCTGGGACAGCAACGCAAAGGCAATACCGGCGGTGATGCCCAGCCATGCTGCCTTTCGCGCCGTCTCCTCCCCCTCGTTTTCATTCAAGATCTGCGCTGCCAGAAAGGTGCTGGCAAAGAGCACATTTCCCAGCGTCTGCTGTATTCCGAAGGCTTCCACAACACGCAGAACCTCAATATTGGCGAGTACTGTAGCCAGTGCCATCCATGCGAAGATCCCCTCTTTATCGAATATCCTGTATATAATTACAACGGCGCCATATAGTAAAACTATAGACGCCATCAGTAAAACTTCATTTATCATTTGTTTCTCCTTAGTTTTAATATTTAACGAGCAGGATGGTTACGAACTGCTCTGTAAGCCGGCAGAGATAAGCCCCTGCCGCTATTTTTTGACTTTGAATGAGGACTTCAGTCCGACTATCTTGTTGAATACCTTTTCCTCTTCGCTGCTCAGCTCATCGCATATGTAATATCCCTTGCGAAAGAACTGGAAACGCTCTCCCGGCTGAGCCTGTCCCAGCAGCGGTTCCGCATAGCCCCGGGATTCCACCAGAGAATCCGGATTTAGCTCATTCTCACCGGTCTCGTCGTTTTCAATCATCAGATAGTCATAGTTTCTGATGCGGATCTTCTCCGCTGTCTTGGCATCTACCCAGTGGATCGTGCCCTTGACCTTCCTGTTTGCTCCTTCCGTCCCGCTTCTGGTGTCGGGATCATATGTACAGTGCAGTTCCACGATTTCGCCGGAGTCATTTTTAATGACCTCATTGCATGTGAGGAAGTATGCACCCTTGAAACGAACCTCGTTGCCGGGGAAAAGTCTGAAATATTTCCTGGCGGGGACCTCCATGAAGTCGTCTCCGTCGACCCACAGCTCGCGGCTGAAAGGCACCATTCTGTCTCCCATCTCAGGAACCTCACGATTGTTCTCTATTGCCATCTCTTCAGTCCGGTCTTCCGGATAGTTAGTTATGATGACCTTGATCGGATTTTCAACAACATTTCTGTTTTCAACTCTCAGCTTCAAATCGTCACGGACGCAGGCCTCAAGCTGCGCCACATCCACAGTCGAGTTTGCCTTTGCAACTCCTATGCGTTCGCAGAAATCCCGAACCGCCTCCGGCGTATAGCCGCGGCGTCTGATACCCGCGATCGTTGGCATACGGGGGTCATCCCATCCCTCAACTGCACCCTCATCCACCAGCGCCTTGAGATAGCGCTTGGACATGACCGTGTTCGTGATGTTGAGGCGGGCAAACTCGATCTGCTGAGGAGGCGCAGGCCACTTGCCCACCTCCCGAAGCACCCAGTCATACAGAGGTCTGTGATCCTCAAATTCCAGAGTGCATATTGAATGGGTAATACCCTCGATCGCATCCTCTATAGGATGAGCAAAATCATACATAGGGTATATGCACCACTTGTTTCCCGTGTTGTGGTGGGCGACATGAGCTATCCTGTAGATTACAGGATCCCGCATGTTGATGTTCGGGGATGCCATGTCGATTTTAGCACGAAGAACCTTCTCGCCGTCAGCATATTTCCCCTCACGCATCTCTTCGAACAGGCGGAGATTTTCCTCCACGCTTCTGTTCCTGTATGGGGATTCCTTCCCCGCTTCAGTGAGAGTTCCCCGGTTTTCCCGTATCTGTTCCGCATTGAAATCGCATACGAAGGCTTTGCCCTTCTTTATCAGCGTGACCGCACATTCATACATCTCATCGAAATAATCCGACGCCCAGAGTCTCTCCTTCCACTGAAATCCCAGCCATCGGACATCGGCTTCGATAGAGTCTATGTATTCCACTTCCTCCTTCACAGGATTTGTGTCATCATATCTCAAATTGCAGGCGCCGTGATACTTCTGCGCTGTCATGAAATTCAGACATATCGACTTAGCATGTCCTATATGAAGATAGCCGTTGGGTTCCGGAGGGAAACGGGTCAGAATCTCCCTGTCACCGTATTTCTTAGTCTCCAGATCATGGTCAATAATATCGTGTATAAAGTTTGTCATTTCAATTACATCTGCCATTTTTCTTTCCTTTCAACGCAGTCTATTATACTCCGGATCGCCCTGCTTTCAAATGTTTTTTTCTGCAGCTCCGCTCCCTTCCGCCGGTCTGTCCTTCAGCTTTGAATACTTATGCAGGTATGCCTGCCTCATGAGGATTGCCTCATCTCTGCCGATTGCTTTGACTCCCTGACCTGCCAGTGCCGCACGGGCATTCTTCTCGATGACCATGCTGACGGCAGCAGCGTCGCTTTCCCTTTCCCCATTGCACATGGCTCCGCGTCCCCGCACCAAAACAGGCCTCTTCTCTTCTTCCGCCACGGTGATGGCTTCTTCGTCATCATCTATCACCTTCATGGCCGGTCCGATGAGCTGAGCAAAATCGTCAAGGTAGGCCGGCAACGCATCTCTTATCTGAATGTATTTCATCACTGCCGGACTCGTGTTCCACTTTTCCCTGAAGTGCTCTTCATCGCCGTCCCACGGCTCAACACCTATCCCCTTCAGATATTTTCCGCAGGCTTCTTCCAGATTCTCTGCTATCTGCAGTGCCTCTTCATAATCACCGCCGTAAACCACAGCACCGTGGTTGCTCATTATGACAGCCTTGCCTATGCTATCCTGTACGGCTTCCGCAACTTTATCTGCCACTACGGAGGTTCCCGGAAGCCCGTATTCCGAAACCTGAACAAACTCACCGATCCCATCATACTCTCGGTCCGGCTTTATGTGGTATTGTCCCATAGCACTCACCGCAGAAGCGTTGTGCTGGTGGGTATGGATGATGAATTCCGCATCATCCCGGAGTCTGTATATCTCCCTGTGAACCCTTTTCTCCGAGGAGGGTGTCACCTCCCCCGTGCAGCTAAGCGTGTCTATATCCATTTCTATCACTTCATCTTCCGTAAGTGTCTCGTAGTCTCTGCCGCTGGCAGTGATTACGAAATGCTTCTCATCGGTTTTGCATGAAATATTCCCCCAGGTTCCGGCGATAAGTCCCTTCGCGGCAATTTCTTTGCCTGCTCTGATAACCAGTTCCTTCGCTTTTGATTTTTCCATATACCTTTCCTCTCCCCGCAGCTTCGTATTCTGCAAACCCTCATCAAATCTGCGGGATCCATGCCTGTCATCCCACATCTTCACATTCCGCAAACACCTTTTCGAAGGCAGGCAGAGAATTTATTATCGTTTCCTCCGCAACGCAGTATGCGATTCTCACATATCCCGGACAGGCGAAGGAGCTTCCCGGCACGATAAGGATATTGTGCTCCTTTGCCTTTGCGCAGAACTCCCTGTCATCACCGCCCGGCGCCTTCACCCACATGTAAAAGGCTCCTTCAGGGTATACACAGGTATATCCGATCTCCGTAAGCCCGTTGTAAAGGGCTTTCCTGTTTCTGTCATACGCCTCTATGTCCGTACTGCAGTCAATACACCTTGCTGCGACCCGCTGTATAAGTGAAGGTGCATTGACATATCCCAGCACCCTGTTGGCTATATTCGCCGCATCTATGGCGTTATCGAAATCTGCCATCTCCCCTGGGAACACCAGATATCCGATACGCTCTCCCGGCAGAGAAAGGCTCTTGCTCCATGAATATGCCACAACCGCATTATCGTAATATTTGGTCAGAAACGGCACCGTAGCACCGTCATATGCCAGCTCCCTGTAGGGCTCATCCGCGATAATATATATTTCCGTTCCAAGCTCATACTGCTTCCGTCTCAATGTGTCCGCCAGTCGGATTATCAGATCCTCTCCGTATATCACGCCTGTCGGATTGTTTGGCGAATTGATTATGACGGCACGGGTCTTCTCTGTTATCATCTCCTCCATAACATGAAGGTTAGGATAAAATGTAACCGTATCCGCCGGAACCTCCTTCAGCACGGCTCCGTGGTTTTTAGCATAGTTTCCATACTCTACAAAATACGGTGCAAAGGCAAGAATTTCTTCGCCTGGATCCACCAGCGTTTTTATGGCAACATTAAGACCTCCGGCTGCACCTACTGTCATCACGATATTGTGGGCATCGAATCCGGTGCCGTGGATGCGGTTCAGATGTTGCGCTACTTTTCCCCTCACATCGTCATATCCTGAATTGCTTCGGTTGTATCCGTGAATCAGGAAGCTGTCCTCCTCCTCGATAACTTCCTTTATCGCCTGATTGACTTCAGCCGGCGCGGGCACGCTGGGATTGCCCAGACTGAAATCGAATACATTCTCTTTACCGTATCTTTCCGCCAGTCTCGCACCTTCCTCGAACATGGCTCGTATAGCTGAATTGCCTTCCACATATGGCATCATTGATTTTGCTGTCATTCTTCTTTCTCCTTTTCATGCCTTTTTCCCGGCATGCATACATATACAGAATACATGAAAGGCATCACTGCCCCTCAGGAAAATTATAGCACAAGCGGCACGAAAATAGAGGAGCTTTTGCTCCCCTATTACTGTCAATTCGTATTGAAATTCTAATCGGGTAAAATTTAATTGCCCCTTCGTACTATTCTCTGTGCGTCTCAAGCTGTTCCATCGGAAGACTGTATCTCTTAGGCCATCCTATCAGCGCTATAACCGCGAAGATGATGATGTAGAAGACGCAGGCCATTCCGTGGGAAATGATTGCAGCTATCACCATGAATATGGAACCCGCAATCGCGATTATCGGCATAATGATTCCTTTGAAGGTGTTTTTGTCAGCACTCCTGTTCTCTCTCCTGATGATGTTTACAAACATCGGAAGGTACATGGCATACAGCGTTACGATAGGAATTTCCGAGGTATCGAAACAGAAAGGTCCGAACCACGGTGCTGTAAGGTTGGCGCCGTAGAAGTAGAGCAGCCACCATCCTGCAAGGAGCAGTGCGATAATTGCTCCCGATGTAGGCATATTCGTAACGGGATCGACTTGGCTGAACATTTTAGGATTATAGCCTTTGCCTCTTATAGCCAGCGCATAGAAGCCCCTGACATTTGCCATGGTTAGGCCGTTCAGAACTCCGTAGCAGGAGAGTACGATAAGCACGAAGACTCCTGTTCCTCCCACCTTGCTGAATACCGTTGTGAATGCGATTTTGGCGGCGGTTTCACCTCCTGCCATCATCGTTTCATTATCTACAGCACCTGAAATTCCGATGTAGTACACGATATAGATGAATACGATGATCAGGGTTCCCCAGAACAGAGCACGGGGCAGGTTCTTCTTGGAATCCTTTATTTCCGAGTTGATCGATGTGGCACACACCCAGCCCTCATAAGCGAAGGCTGTTGCACATACTGCAGTCAGAAGCGCACTTCCCGTAGGACCGGCGTCCTGAGCAACGTAGCTGAAGTTCTCAGCGGTCATTCCCGACTTCAGCCCGAAAACAGTGCCTACAACCGCCATAAGTATCAGTGGTATAAACTTTATCACAGTCGTGGCAACCTGCACCTTTCCCGCGATTATCGGACTCAGTGCATTGTTTACAAAAGCAAGGATAAGGAGGAATCCTGCCAGCACCATGCACTGTCCGCCGGTTATGTCCCATCCGACGAGAACACTGAAATATCTCGCCGTAACCCACGCCAGAACAGATGTCAGACAGGGATAATAGATGGCGGCCATGAACCAGCCCACAAAGTAGCCGTATTTTTCTCCGCACATTTCTTCTACATAATCCACAACGCCGTTGCACTTCTCATGCCTTGAAGCCATAACACCAAACACATATGCACATGAAACCATTATCACGCCGCCGATGAGCCATGCGAGAATTCCCAGCCCGGTCCTGCCGTCTGTGCAGGTCAGAATCTTTTCCGCTTTAAAGAATACGCCGGAGCCTACAACGATCCCCACTACCGTACAGATCGCCGTCACCAGTCCATAACGCTTCTCAAGTTGATTTTCCATAAACACCTCTCCTTGTCCAAATAAATATGTTTTTTATTGTTTTTGTAATAATAACAGGCTTATTATCTCACTTTGCCCTTGCATCGTCAACAAAATCGGGAGCGTATTTTCAATGCGATTTATCTCTGCAGGCCCTTCCCCATATCGTCAGCAAAATCAAGTCCGTATTTTCCTATTACATAATCTATATCCTTATCTCCTCTTCCCGAGAGATTGACCAGCACAGACTCCGGTTTCCCGACCTCACGAGCCAGTCTTATGGCGTAGGCCAGGGCATGTGAGCTCTCAATTGCCGGGATTATTCCCTCGCACCCGGAAAGCATGAACATGGCTTCGATGGCTTCCTCATCGCTGACCGTTTCATATTTCACGCGCCCCATGTCCTTCAGCATGGCGTGTTCAGGTCCCACCGACGGATAATCCAGACCGCTGGCATTTGAGTAAACCGCAGCCGGCTGCCCCTCTTCATCCGCCAGCATGTAGCTGTTAAATCCGTGCATGACCCCTTCTCTTCCGTAGCTTATGGATGCCGCATTCTCGCCGGTTTCCCGGCCCCTGCCGCCGGGTTCCACACCTATAATCTCAACCGGATCCGCGATAAACGGCACGAAGGCTCCTATTGCGTTCGAACCTCCTCCTACCGCTGCCACAACCTTGTCAGGAAGATGCCCCGTCTGCTCGATGAACTGCTCTCTGGCTTCATCCCCCACCACCTTCTGAAAATCTCTGACCATCAGCGGGAAAGGGTGCGGCCCTGCCGCTGTCCCTATACAGTATATAGCATCGTGGTATTCTTCGGAGTATGCGCGAAATGCAGCATCGACCGCCTCTTTCAGAGTTCTCGCGCCCTCTGTGACCGGAACGACTCTGGCCCCCAGCATCTTCATTCGCGAAACATTTGGCGCCTGCTTGGCCATATCCACCTCGCCCATGTATATATCGCACTCCATACCGAAATACGCCGCCGCCGTAGCCAGGGCAACGCCATGCTGCCCCGCGCCCGTCTCAGCAATGAGCTTCTTCTTTCCCATGTATTTTGCCAGCAGCCCTTCACCCATGCAGTGGTTCAACTTGTGCGCTCCCGTGTGGTTGAGATCCTCTCTCTTCACATAGATCTGAGTCATGCCCAGCTTATCCGACAACTTCTGGCAGTGGTAGGTGGGTGTGGGTCTACCCTGGAAATGCCTGCGGATATACCTCAGCTCGGCTATAAATTTCGAGCTCTGCGCTATAGTATTATAGCCGTCCGCATACTCCCTGAAGGCCTTCACCAGTTCCGGATCCTCCAGGTAGTTTCCGCCGTACCTTCCGAAGTACCCTTCCTCGTCAGGATATTCCTTCAGGTAATTGTCATAATCTCTGTACTTATTCATTTTTGTGCCCTTTCCGGAGGTCTTACCTCCTCAGGGCAAAAGCAAAACGCCTCTGCCCCGTTTCATCAAATAAATCAACGGGACAAAGACGTAATAATCTCTGCGGTGCCACCCGAATTGTCCTGCTGCCATCACAGCCGACCTCTCATTCAGTATGCCTCAGAAGTCCATTCGATTGCGGTTTTCGTCGCGGTGCTCACACTGTCCACCACTCGCTGGGGGCTACCGACCCTTGCAATTTACTACTCTCCCTCACAGGCAACATTTATTAAATTCATGCTGATATACTACATCCGACAGCCGGCTTTGTCAAGAAAAAACCTGACTCACCTCAAGAAACTTTCCCCGGGAAACAAGTCACCAGAACGTAGTCTGCCCTGTGACAATGCTCCGGCTTCCTCGGTAAAATGCCGGCAAATCGAATCGATCTCTGCAGCTTTTTTGGATGAGATCCCTTACATTTCCACGATAAGCGATGTTCCCATTCCGCCGCCGATGCACAGAGTAGCGAGACCGTACTTGCTCCCTCTTCTCTGCATCTCATACAGCAGGGTTATCAGAATTCTGCAGCCTGATGCTCCGATTGGATGTCCCAGAGCGATCGCGCCGCCGTTTACATTGGTCTTCTCCGGATCGAGTCCGAGCTCCTTTCGTACTGCCAGTGACTGTGCCGCGAATGCTTCGTTTGCTTCTACCAGGTCGATCTGATCGATTGTCAGACCTGCCTTCTCGAGAGCCTTCTTGGATGCAGGTACAGGACCTACGCCCATGATTGACGGATCCACGCCGCCTGATGCATATGACTTAATCGTAGCCATCGGCTTTATTCCCAGCTCATCAGCCTTTTCCTTGCTCATTACTACAACTGCAGCTCCTGAGTCATTGATACCTGATGCGTTAGCTGCCGTTACGATTCCGCCGTCCCTCTTGAATGCAGGCTTAAGCTTGGCAACCTTTTCCATTGCTGACCCTCTTGTAAGGTGCTCATCTGTATCGAAGATGATAGGATCTCCCTTTCTCTGAGGAATCTCCACAGGAACGATTTCGTCCTTGAATACACCGCTGTCGATAGCCTTCTCCGCTCTGTTCTGTGATGTTACTGCGAACTCGTCCAGTTCTTCTCTCAACAGTTCCCACTGTTCGGCTACATTTTCTGCGGTCATGCCCATATGGTAGTCGTTGAAGGCATCCCACAGACCATCGTTTACCATCATGTCTACCATCTTGGTATCAAACATTCTGGCTCCCCATCTGGCATCCTTCATCGCATATGCGGTTGCGGACATGTTCTCAGCACCGCCGGCAACGATAATGTCAGCATCTCCTGCCTTGATGATCTGAGCCGCCAGTTCTACAGCTCGCAGACCTGATCCGCAAACCTTGTTAATAGTGAAGCAAGGAACTTCCACAGGCAGCCCTGCATCGAGCATCATCTGTCTTGCAACATTCTGTCCAAGACCTCCCTGAAGTACACAGCCCATGATAACCTCGTCAACCTGGTCCTTCTTAAGCCCTGCTCTGTTCAGCGCTTCTTCAATACATACAGCACCAAGTTTTCTTGCCGGCACGCCCTTCAGGCTTCCGCCGAACTTACCGATAGCTGTTCTTGCTGCACCTACGATTACAACTTCTTTCATAATTGATTCTCCTCCTTAAGTAATATACTGATTCTGGGTATATCTTTTGAGCGTTGTTAATATTTTAACGGACATGCCGCAAAAGTCGATAAAACCCTTGTATTTGCTATAATACCACAGTTTGTCTAAAGGTCAAGGATTTTCACGAAAAAAGTGTTATTTTTTTCACAAAACCCTTCCTCGTCGAAAACCACACTTTTGCAGTTGGTTCTGATGTAATACAGCTCGAAAGCTTTTAAAAACAA
>JAUMVV010000106.1 GCA_030529985.1 Bacillota bacterium | reverse complement strand
GCTGGATTTCTAACCAAGTGGAAGATTGCCTCAAGCAGTTCCTTCAAGCCTGTAAATTCACTGCGCTCGCTATCTGTTTTCATAGCGTTAAAGAAGATATAAGGATCGTTCTTGGACAACGCAGTTTGAAAAAGTATTCCACCATCTGTAGTCAAGCCAGAAATCTGCCGGACACGTTCAGCCAATCCTTTTGCCGCTTCAAACACGGCATCATAATAATCTGCTCTCAAATAATCCTCAATGCAGTACTTCTGTACCTCAGAATGTATGGCACGGTCATATAGAGCTTTTTTCAAGTGGTTGACTCGCTGATCAACTTCTGTAAGTGTTTCAGCTTGCGAAACTGCTACCAATCGTCCGCTTTGGTCAATCGATAATCCAGCAAAGAGAAGGATTTTGTTTGTTTCTTCGAGCAAGTACCTGTATTTTTGTCTGCTATCAACACTCGTGTATGAAGCAGGATTCAGCGCCGCCTGCAAAAACGAAAAGACCCTACTAAACGATTTGCTCTTGTTTATCTCCGCTACCAGACAATTGTAAAGCCAGTCTCTTTTGTTTAAGCCTATGGTATATCCCAACTGATTACGGGAGGAGCCTTCATCAACAGAACAAATTCCGCATTGACCCAAAAGTGTTGTTAATTCGCTTTTAGTCAATCCTTCAGACGTATGAGCCACGATACCGCAGAGGGATTTCAATTGCTGCTGATCTAATTTCTGAATAATTTGACTCATATGGACACCTCATACACTGAGTTTACTCTAACACAAGATAATCTTAACACAGGAAGATTAGTTTGTCTATTGAAAATCCATTTTTTAGATTTGCAATGTCCTTTCCGGACGAGAGATTTCGAATTATAAACTGGCAAAGGATAACCGCAGGAATGCTTTTTTGCTCTCCTGCGGTTGTTTCTTTGTTTATGCGGCGCAATTTTTGAGGTCAGCCCATGATGCCGATTTTATTACCGTTCTCGTACATATTCTCGGCGTACTCGACTTGGTTGGGTCCCTGGCTTTCTATCCAGCCGAAGCCGGGGACATAGACCATATCCGCCAGTTCGTTATCGTTAGCTATTGGCTCCGGTGCCGATTTAGGTTCAGGTTGCGTGGGCTGTACCGGGATGGAATCTGTCTGCGTAAGAGGTGCAGATTCTTGTTCTGTCTCGGCTTCATCTTCTATTTCCTGTGCAGGGATGGGCAACTCCTCGGTGGCTACTTCCGGGGCTGATTCAGCTTCCGGCATTCCCGATTCTTGCTTTTCTGTGATTTCTGGCAATATTAGTTCTTCCGGCTCCGGAAGTGTCGGCCGCGGAGTGGTCACGGCGGCCGTTTCGCTCGGCGTGGGTGTTTTCCCGACCTTTTCGGTCTGTGGCCACACAGCGGCACACAGGGCGAGACAGGCGGTGAATGCAGCGGCAATGATGATTCTCTTTTTCATTTTCTTTCCTCCTCTTTGGATGTAAAATGATTAAGTTCTGTGGACAACTCACCTTTTGCGGAATATCTATCAGAATTTCAGAAGAGTATCCAGAACATTTGCCGCCTGCTGAAGCTCGCCCTGAGTGGCTTCGTTTGGTACATCTTCATCCTTTTGCACCTTGTGCGGCAGGTAAGGTTCATAGTTCTGTCGGGTTATCGATGGCCGGTAATGTCCCAGCATCCGCGCCAGTTCTTTGGTTTCCATGCCGTTCCGCAGAGATAGGACGGCGCAGGTGTGCCGGAGATCTGTGAATCGGATGTGGTCAAGCCCCGCTTCCT
>JAUMVV010000054.1 GCA_030529985.1 Bacillota bacterium | reverse complement strand
ACGAGAAAAAACAAAGTTGACAGCTTAAAAACTGTTTGACTTTTTATAGGAGATCGTATTATGAATGATATTCTTGTTCCGGCTTTCCTGTTTGCCTCAGGCAGCTGTATCGGATGGGGCATAGAACTCCTGTTCAGAAGATTTGTTTCCAAAGCAAATCCGGAACACCGATGGATAAACCCGGGCTTTCTCATAGGCCCGTACCTGCCCTTGTATGGCTTCGGTCTTTGCGGTATGTTCGCCGTCGCTCTCCTGTGCAGACAGCTTATCAGCGAAATAACCGGCAGCATTGTGATAGAATTCATTATCGTATTTATCGTTATGGCTGTTATCATGACGATAATTGAATATTTTGCAGGGCTTATATTTATTAAGCACATGCATATTCTTTTGTGGGACTATTCCGAACAGAAATTAAATCTGCAAGGCATAATCTGCCCCCTGTTCTCAGCAATATGGGGGCTCCTCGGCTGTGTTTACTATTATATAATCAACCCCTATGTTCTGGACAGCATATACTGGCTCTCGAATCATCTCACATTCTCATTCTTCATAGGGGCGTTTTTCGGAGTTTTCGGTGTGGATATAGCGTGGTCCTTCAAGCTGTCCTACAAGCTCAGAGCCTTCGCCGGAGAAAAAGGCATTCTTATTAAGTATGAAGAGCTCAAGCACCACATACTGCAAAAGCAACAGGCTCTTCGCCAGAAGCGAAGCTTTATTATGCCTTTCAAGACGAAGGGTCCTATTTTGAAATATCTGGAATCCTATAATGAGGCCATTTTGCAGAGGAATGAAAACGCTCTGAAGCGACTCAAACATGAAAACAAAGAGAACTGATACTCCCGGTGCTTGCTGCGTACAGACACAAAGACCTATAATACAACAAAACGAAGGGGCATATCACACCGGATATTGTCTGATGTGATATGCCCCTTTTTATCGCTATTATAGCTATGGTAAACCTGTTAAAAGCCTGAGAATATATTTCCGCCGAGCCGGTCATATGCGGTTATTTGCGTATAAAATGCAGATAGTCTGCAACTGCCGCTTTCGATTCTCAACCCACGGCTGCATTCGGCGGTAAGTATCCCGATGTGATGTGTTCAAGCATTTATTTTGCTGATTTGAACAGGGATGCCTTCACCGTTCCCTTCGGATCTCTGATCAGAAGATATACTGTCCAGATAACCATGGCAAGAGCGATTACCGAAAGACCCAGGAACAGATCATTCAGCAAATCTCCTGCTGCAGGTGCAAAGTATTCTGCCTTCAGTTCCGCATATTCGAATATCGCATCTCCCAGCCACATCAGTGAAGCTCCCCAGAACATCCAGCAAAGAATGCCGCTTTTAAGCTCCCTCGCACGTGGGCTGCTGTACCATACGAGTGTACTTACTATTGCCGCAAATACTGTAATCAGTAATGTCATGTCCGACCTCCTCTATTTGTGTTCTTCTGTCAGTTCAGCCGCACGCCTGTTTTCCATCACGCGGCAAACTATAAGCATACCACACCAGATGGCCGTACATATAACAGCCATGCTGACTCCTATTGTTGACATTTCATGCAGCATCTCCGCTTTGTCTGCCGGATTTGCCGCTGCCGTCAGGAACGGGAACCATGGCACAACCTCTCCATGCCAGATATGCTCAAAACAGAGAAGGGCTGCTCCGCCCCACAGAAGATTTGACAGCCATTTCAGTTTTCTTGAAAACGGCACCTTGGAGCTTTCTTCTGTATGTTCAACATGAAATTCATCGTTCTCATACTTTGGAAGCTCTTTTTTCTCTGAAGCCTCCACTCCTTTTTTAACCGCAGTAGCTACTACTGCTTCTGCTGCTGTTACTAAAAAACAAGCCATAATTGTCCTCCATTTATTGATTTTTATCTACCGAATACATACTATTATATGTATCCCCCGGGTGCAAGCCTCCATGGGGGTTGAATTTTTGGGCATTTTGAACCCTTGATATTACTGGGGTTCAGGCTTTTAGGATCGGGGAAATGCCCTTATCCCCCTCGTTAACATCCACCGGTAAGAGGGCCTCAACTGCCGTCCACGGCAAAAATATGCCGCACGCCGGATTTCTTATACTAAAGTCTACACCCAACTCTTATCGGAGTAAATTCCACCGCAGCTTCCACTGTGGAACTTACTCCGGGAATTTACTTCAAACTTTCCTTCCATCAAAATTTCATTTCACCCTTGACATAGTTCCGGCACGAGTGTAGCATGTAGATAATTGAATATGAAATTGCGAAGCAGATCGGAAGACGGTGAGAAACCGGCACTGTGTCTCAGCAACCGTAAATCCTCAAATGGATAAGTCGGGTCGGATCAGTTTCGTGACTGCAATAGTCTTCTGAGGTGTGGCTGTGTTTTTTTTAATATAATTCTGCACCTGAAGACAGGTGCATTTTTGTATTTGATTTTGCTTTTCATCTGCAGGTGCGGATATCCGCCCAATAATAACAACAATCGGATTTCCTATAACTTCGTAGGATATCTGCCCTGCACTCCTATATTCAAAGAAAGGAAAAAGTTAAGAACTCCCCCGCGAGTTCGATATACAGGGATTTTATTATGAGATTTGGATGGTTCAAGGATCCTGACAACATTGTATATGCAGATGTGAACGAATTTGCCGACCACTTCGGAAAAGAGACGGGTATTCAGAATTTCAGAGAAAAGCTGGAGGATTTTCGTGCAAATCCGGTAAAAGAGGGGGTTTTAATAAAGGGAAAAAAACGCGTAACGGCGAAGCTGTTTATTCCGGATCTGTATTTTGAGGACAAACCCGAAAAACTGCCAATGGGCGACACCGTCTGGGTATTCGCAGGCGAGTATTATCCTTGCAACTGCGTATACTGGCCGCAGGAGGAAACGCCCTGCGGTGAAAAATGATCGGCTTCTCGTCAAAGACTAATACGCCAAAAATCATTGCTGCACCAGGCTCACATGAAGCCAGGATCGTGACGGTTCCGGGGTTAAGATGCCGCGCCGAGAGTGTGGGCGGCAGATTTCGGTTCCTTTCTTTGAAAAAATGCTGTACAGACCATATGAAATTCCCGAAATAATGCCGGCGACAGACTATTTTTTAATTTCTGCTGGAAGCAAACACCCCCCGCGGGTGCGGCATTGTTCTACAGATCTCTTGCTTTCCCCTTTTCCAATGTTGTGATATTCCCCTCCGGATCTATGTCGTATATTTCGTAGGCATCGCCATCGATACTTAGAGTATATTCGGTCTCTACGGGCACTCCCAATACTTGTTCCACTTTCCGGTTGAGTTCTTCTGTAAGCCGCCTCCGTCCATTATCGTACTCCGAAAGCTGCAGCCTGTACCTTAAGGGCATCTCCTCATAAGTGCTCTCCGAGTTGACGCCGTTACCGTATTCTTTTACTATCTCTGTCCGGTTGCCGCCGTATTTCACATCAATCATGAAGGCATTGCAGCCTCCGCTTACCTCATAGGCTTTACCGCCGTGGCTGATAAATTCACCATAATTCACATAGCCGTATATGGTTTTACAGCTCTCATTATCCTTGACCCCGAATATCTTTACCGCCGCCTGAGATGTTGCAGGGGGTGCGGGATCCGCTCCCCCGATCCCCATCGTTTCAGTCTCTTCTGCGAACTCCGTGCAAAGGCTGTCGATCTGCTCATCGCTAAGCGAAGTTCTCCCTGTCCCTACAGGCGTAAAAATGTATACAGCCGCGGCTATCACCAGAATTGCAATAACAGCTGTTATCATCAAGTTTCTGCTCACTTCGATCCCCTCCTTCTTACCTTCTTCTACCGGTGATGATGACCTCGTTATTCTCATACCCTTGAGCTGCAGCTGCCCAATCATTTGCTGCACTCATCAAGCTTGACACCACAGGCTTTTGCGTGCCGGTAAATATTCGTTACAGACACCGGAACTCTTCATCAAATGCCTTCGCAAGACTGCATTTAAGTGAAACCCCTTCTGTTTCAAATGCGTCATCCAATGCTGCCAGAGTCTGACGCACATCCTGCGGGTTGGCACTTTCTCCCATGTGTCCTATCCTGATGAGCCTGCCTGCAAAGACATCGAAGGATGGAGAAATCATTATCCCGAACTTTTCTTTCAAATGCTTCAAAATAGCTTTGTCTGTCGTTCCTTCCGGAACTTCAATGACAGTAACCGTGTTCGAGTGTGTACCTTCAACATAGGTTGACATTCCGGCCTTTTTCACTGCGTTTCGTGTTGCTTTTGCAACTGCGGCATGACGCTCCATAATGCCGGGGTCGGCGATAACATTGTCTATGGCAACACCAAGCCCGTTGATATCGCTTATAGGCATGGTGTATGGGAACCACTTGTCCTCGTAGTAGCTTCTGAATGTCAGCAGGTTAGCGTAGAAAGAAGCTACGGGAGTTTTTCTTGAAAGCATGGTATCCATGGCTTTATCGCTGATCCACAGCATGCTGAGACCCGGAGGCGCACTCAATGCCTTTTGCGACCCGCCGCAGAGAATGTCTATTTTGCTTTCGTCGATATTTATTGGCATGCCGAACATGGATGCGACGGCATCTACTACGGTGAGAATACCGTACTCAGCCAGCAAGGGGCATATTTTCTCAATAGGGTTCAGCATTCCGCTGGGCGTATCACAGTGAACGACTGTAGCGTATTTGAAACCGCTGTCTTTTTCTAAAAATTCCCTGAGGTCATCTGTGTCGATAGGCTTCCTGTAGTCTGATGAGAATAATACAGGGTCACCTCCGTATATCGAAACAAAGTCAGCAAAGCCTTTGCCGAAAACCCCGTTATCCAGAACAAGAACCCTGTCGCCTTCCTCTGTAAGTGTTGCACATGCCGCTTCAAGCCCCAGTATTCCTTCTCCATCGAGAATGTACGCCGTCCCCGATGAATGGAGAAGCGTCTGCAGCTTGTCGCAAAGACTTTTGTAATATTCTACGAAAGTTTCATCAATATCGGGATTCGTGGTTTCAAGAGCACGGGCTACTCTTACGTTTTCCCTTACCTGTGAAGGTCCCGCTGTCATGATTTTATACATAATGTTATTCTCCAAAAACTGTTTTATTCTTTGATACCGTTCTCTATATCAGGGACATGGATCTGGCAACCGCCGAAAGCCTGCCTGCAAACGGGAGAACTATTATTCCTGCCAAAAGAACTTGTATAATATTGCCCGGGATGGATCCAAAAGGAACTATCCAGTTGTGGTAGAGAATCACCTCTGTGAAATAGTATCCTACGATTTTGATCAGACATGCTGCAAAAATCGCGATGAGGTATTTTATTTCATTTTTTAAATGCAGTTTCTCGGCTATGACTCCTGAGACCCAGCCCATGCTTCCTACAATCACGAAAGTAAATGGCGCCCATGCAGTCCAGCCCGAAATCAGGTCAAAGAGACCCATGCCTACGCCGCCGGCAATCGCTCCGGTCTTCCTGCCAAAGATGAAGGCAGCCAGGAAGAGCGGCACATTACCTAAATGTATCAGCCCTCCATTGCCCATAATAGGCAGCCTGATGTTTATAAACATGGTTGCAACTAATGTGAGTGCGATAAATATAGCACTTATTACCAGCTCCTTTGTTGTGCTGACCGTCTCCTTCTCGATATTGGTATTCATTTGTTTTCCCTCCGGTATATTGCATATTACGATTTGGGAAATTGGCCAATTTCTTTGATTGTCATTATAGGGGATTTTTGTATATGTTAAAATATACAAAAATAGTTTTTTTATGCAGTACAGTTGGAGGGATGTTTGTTCCTGAAGATTTGAAAAGTGCTCATTGGCATATAGTCCATCGCCTCTGGATCTGTCGATTCTGACTGAAATCAGCTTAGCTTGCAATCTGTTGCCTTTGCATATTTTTAGAGCAGCTTCTTTGTCTATCTTCACTTACAGCCTGACCTTAAGCTCGTGCTGCCGGCAATCTCAATCTTTGTACTCTACAATGATTTCATCTTTGTTATTGTTTATCTGCCGGTAAAGCTCGACCGGTATCTCCCGGATGCCGCGATATGGCCGCTCTGCAAATGCGGCTTTGCCTTTTTGATAAATATAGAATTCCATGCTTCCGCCGTCTTTCAAATAGCAGTTAACGATAATATAATCAACACCAACCGGCACATCGCTAACCGAATCTGTTCCCGTCTTTGCAGCCTTGCTGTTGATATCATCGATAAGTGCATCCACCTTGCTGTCATCCAATCTGACTACTGTGTTAAGTGCTCCGCCATTGATATGTTCAAACTCTATTCGCTCTATGCTTTCTGCCCTCGGAATTTCTAAAGCTTCTTCCTTATCCCCAAAGAAACCGAATATGCCAAATGCTGCCAGAGCCGCTATCCCAATAATACCCACAGATATACATACTATCATCCTTTTACTCACACTCAAATCCCCCATCTCAAATATAGACTTGTATCACATATTATACACAAAAATATGTGTTTTCTGTGTGTGCCGGAATAAACTCCGCTTTTTACGGGATCCGCCGAAGTAAGTGGTAAACCAGTGGTGCCTGTCGTGAGAGGCTAAAATTTGAGATAATAAGGTATGAAAAACTTTAATTCAACTAAATCATACCAAGTTTCAAACGGAGGTCATCATGAACACACAACTTGTAAACCAGGGAGTTAAACTTACACAGTGGGCGGCCACGTTCAAGGAGCGCAATGAATCCGGACTCACAATCAGTCAGTACTGCGAAGAGCATAATCTCTCCAAGAATCAGTACTACTATTGGCTCAGAAAAGTAAGAAGAGCAGCAGTTGGAGCATGTCCTACTGCCTTCGCAGAAATACTGCCGCCTGAAGAAGGGACATATGATACTGCTTGCTCGGATGCATCGAATATGTTCCAGACCCAGATGATCGTCAGCACCGGAGAAATACAACTGTCGATAAATGAATCCACACCACCTGAGCTGATAGCTTCTGTACTGGGGGTGATACGCGGTGTTAAATGATGCGAGCGGATTTAAGCATGTATATGTAGCCTGTGGTTACACAGATTTACGCAAAGGGATAGATTCTCTGGCTGCAATAGTAATGAACAACTTTAAACCGGATCCCTTCGAGGAGGGGAATATCTTCCTCTTCTGTGGCAGAAGAACCGACAGGATAAAAGCGCTTACCTATGAAGGTGACGGATTCCTTCTAATGACAAAGCGACTGGTAGAAGGAAACTATCAGTGGCCAAGAGATGCTCAGGAGGCAAGAGAGCTTTCGGCAAGAGAATTCAGATGGCTGATGGAGGGTCTGAGCACAAAGCAGAAGAAGGTCATAAGCCAGGTGAAACCGGGTGTGATTTGATACAGCCATTCACATAAATTTTGAACATTGACAGCTTAATATTTCGGTTTCAGCCAAGGCTCAAACCGTTGAAAATACTGGAGTTAAGGCGTTTTTTGTGGTATACTTTATGTATGTTAACAAAGCCTATGACAGAGTCAGAACTGAATAGCATTCCAAGAGAAATGGTCATCAAAATGTACCTTCAGCTTGCGGATTCATTTGAACTTTTGAGTAAGCAACCGGATACCATTCAGGCTCAGAACGAAAGCTTGAGCAGCAGCCTCAAACTAATGCAGGAGCAGGTAAGCGTACTTACGCAGCAGAGATTCGGAAGAAAAACCGAGAAGTCTGATAGCTTTCTTTCCGGGCAGATGTCCATATCTGAGTTTCTACCGAAATCAATGAAGGATGTTTTCAATGAAATTGAAGCTACTGCAGAGGAGGGTGTGAAAGAACCTGATTTGGAGACAATCACCTACAAACGCAAGAAGCGTAAGGGTAAGAGAGATGAGGATTTGTCTGAACTTGAGGTTGTTGTTGATCCTGTGATAGAACTTTCGGAAGAGGAACTCAAAGAAAGATTCCCTTATGGATATACGAGGCTTGCGGATGAAGTCTACAGAGAACCGGAATACGTGCCTGCTAAGTTTACGGTACACGAAAAACACATTGCTGTATACGCCGGTAAGAACAACACAGGTATCATAAAAGCAAACAGACCGGCAAGACTCCTTAAGAACAGTCTTCTCACCTGTTCTCTGGCGGCATCAGTCATAGACGCCAAATATGTTAACCACCTGCCGCTTAACAGGATTTCCGATGATCTGAAGCGAAAAGATGTCGTTATCTCGAGGCAAGTAATGGCCGGGTGGATGATAAAAATCGCAGAGAGATATCTTGCTGTGATGTACAGGCAAATGCGTAAGAAACTTCTTGAAAGCAAACTGATACATGCAGACGAAACGCCGTTTAATGTGATTAGAAACGGCAAAACGGCAGGTAGCAAAGATTACATGTGGGTTTATCATACAGGTCCGAATTACGGTAGCCCTCACATATATATCTATGACTACAAGGATGGCAAACGAAGCGCGGAAGCATTAAAGCAGTTCCTTGACGGTTATGAAGGGGTGCTTGTTACAGACGGGTATGAAGTATATCATACGGCGTCAAGAGAAAGACCTGATAAGCTGGTCGTAGCCGGATGTTGGGCGCATTTGAACAGGCGTTTTGTTGATGTCATCAAGGCTGTGGGAGAAGCAAGCAAAGGGACAATTGCTGAAGAAGGAAACCGTAGAATCAAGGCAATATATCATGTCGATAACATGTACAAGGATAAAACCGAAGAAGAGCGTCTGGAGAACAGACAGACATCGGTAAAGCCACTTGTGGATGGTTTCTTCGAGTGGGTAAAAAAGACAATCAGCAGGCCGGAACTCGATGCTAAATCCAAGACGGGAAAGGCGTTATCCTATGCCATTAAGCAGGAGGAATATCTTAGGAGATTTCTTGAAGACGGAATCATCCCTCTGGATAACAACGATGCTGAGAGGTCAATTAAAAGCTTCTGCGTAGGAAAACACAGCTGGCATGTCGTAGGAACGCAGAAAGGTGCAGGAGCAAGTGCAATGCTCTACAGCATCGCAGAGACAGCTAAGGCTAATAACCTGAGAACCTTCGAATATTTTGAGTATGTGCTGAAACAGATTTTGATCCACCAGGAAGACGATCCTAACGACTATGTTTCGGACATTCTACCTTGGTCGGAGAAACTCCCGGAGAGCTGTCGAAAAATCAAATAGCGTTACACGAAACAGCCGCCTCGATGGGCGGCTTAATTTTTAGGCTAACACCAGTGGTTTACCACTTACCCGCCGAAGACCAATTTGCATAGGAATCTTCCTCTGTGCCCATGAGCATCGCCAAGGACATGGATATTATTTGCACGCCGGGATTCACGCCGGATAAAAAGAAAAACCCCGTAACCATTGATATTACAGGATTTTATTTGGTGCGCCCAGAGGGACTTGAACCCCCACGCTCGCGCACTAGTACCTAAAACTAGCGTGTCTGCCAATTCCACCATAGGCGCATATTTAATTGAGAAAACCCGTTTCTGAAGGGCTTCCTTTATACCTATTCGCTTTTGTCGATATTTGGAAGCGTCCGCTGCCCTCAAGAAGTATAACACAAAAGACGCATAAATGCTTGCCTTTTTGCCATCTTTTTCTCTCCATTTTCTTTGATGGTCCGTGTAAGTGATTTACCCGGCTCGCGTCATTTCTTTCGCATTTTTATGCCAGAGTTGATCATCCCGCCCCGCTTTATTATATCCGAGCCAAAACGCTGCCTCAGGATGTCAACCGCTTTGTCGGCCTTTCGGTCTTTCTCGCTGTCAGCCTTTGCACCACACGCTTCATCGCCAAATAACGATAGTTGTTCTCCTCCCTCTTTATCCATCTCCGAAAGCGATAAACCGATTAGCCGCAGCGGTGTAGTGCCATCCCACAGCTCACGGAAAAGTTTCTTTGATTCTGTGTAAATATGCGTTGTGCTGTCGGTTGCCGAGCTGATTTTGTGCTGGTGGGAATGCCTTTTCATATCGTTTCCACGAATGGTGACACTGATGCAAAAGCCCTTCATCCCGTCTTTTCTCACCCTGGCCGCCACATTGTCTGACAGATGCAGGAGAGCATTCTCTCCCTGCTCCCAGCTGATAATGTTGTCATCAAAAGTTATCTCGTTACTATATCCCTTTGGTGCCTCTGTCTCGGCCTTTACCGGAGTTTCATCAATCCCGTTGGCATAATTCCAAAGCTGTTCTCCAAGCTTATTCCCCAGGACCATCTTTATTGATTTTGCATCTGCATTTGCAAGCTCGCCTATAGTGTTTATCTGCAACTTCTTGAGTTTTTCGATGCTTGCCCTGCCGCAAAGAAAGAGCTCACCTACATCCAGCGGCCACATCTTATCTGCGATTTCATCCTCAAACAATGTGTGCACACGATCCGGCTTCAAAAAATCGCTGGCCATTTTCGCCAGCAGCTTGTTGTGCGCTACGCCGATATTGACCGTAAACCCCAGCTCATCCCTGATCCGGTTCTTAAGTCGAAAAGCCGTTTCTATGGGGTCCGGATAAAGCCGCCTCATCGCAGTCATGTCCATGAAACACTCGTCAATGGAAAATTCTTCAAGTACCGGCGTGTATTCCCGACAGATTTTTTTGAAGGCTCCGGAGCATTTCGCATACAATGCAAAGTCAGACCGGGCGATCACAAGCCCGGGGCATTTACGCATGGCGGCGCTTACCGGCTCTCCTGTGACGATGCCGAATTTCTTCGCCGGAATCGATTTTGCCGTCACAATGGAACTCCTTTTCCTTGGACTTCCTCCGATAACCGAGGGGATCTCCCTCAGATCCGGTTCTCCCTTTGCCACTCTGCGAGTCGCCTCCCATGAAAGGAAGGCACTGTTAACATCTACATGAAATATTGTTCTCGTCATGTCTCGGGGTCCTTGTGTGTTCTCATCCCGTCCGGTCATTTGTCACGACCGGGCTACTATCTTTATTATTTCGTCGACAAAATATAAAAGTAACGCCGGAACCAACTAAGTTCCAGCGTTTTTTGGTGATCCTACCGGGACTCGAACCCGGGTTACCGCCGTGAAAGGGCGGTGTCTTAACCACTTGACCATAGGACCAAAATAAGCGGCAACGTCATGCTTTCCCGGGCGGTCGCCCACCAAGTATCATCAGC
>JAUMVV010000105.1 GCA_030529985.1 Bacillota bacterium | reverse complement strand
ATACCGCCCAGACTTCTTTTCCTTCCTGATTCAAGAAGTGGATCGTTCCTGTAATTCCAGAAATTTCAGTCTGCTTTTGCAGATCCGCTATTGACGCTTCACAGCCCTCCTTCAATGCCCCCGAGTTCTCGTCAAACGAGGATACGAGCCTCTTTTCCAGATCCGAATCCATCGACTCATCAAATGTGTAGGTCACATCAAAGCTGTCCCCCGAAAAAGTGACCTTGGCAGTTGTCCCTGCAGGCACTTCTATTCCTTCTGAAATAGTTTTGCTGATTTCCGTATTGGATGCCGCAATATCTTCCAGAGTGGCCTTGGTGGGTTCTCCGCAGCCACCGAGCATCAACATCACTGCAATGATCATTACAGCTCCCGCTGCTGATATTATTCCCTTCATTTCACGCTTTCCTCAACAACCTTAATCATTTCCGGAATTTCAATTACACCCCTGTGGCGAATTTCACGCTTATCGAGATCCTTCAGCGCTTTCGGCACGCGGACGCCGGTTTTATCTGCAACGGCTTCAATATATCTGAACCCGTTCTCCTCCTCATTAAGTCCTATGGATTCGGCAACGGACTCTGCAAACTTGTAAGCGCTTGCTGTCGACGCAATCAATGTAGGTGTCTCATCACCTGTCTCCTCCACATAATCGCGATAAACCTTATAGCCTACTGCGGTGTGAGTATCAATCAGATAATTTTCGTCATTATACATCATACCGATAGTGGCGTTGGTTTCTTCGACCGTAGCTGTGCCGCCTCGGAATTTTTTCATGCCTTCACGAATCTCCGGACTAACCTCATAGCGGTGCGTATGCTCGAGAGACTCCATGAGTTCTCTGATTTTATCGCCGTCATTGCCTGCAAGGTGGTAGAGTAACCGTTCCAGATTGCTGGAAATGAGGATGTCCATTGACGGGGAATTCGTCAGATAAAATTCTCTTTCGGTACTGTAGATCCCGGTCTCAAAGAAGTCTGTCAGAACACGGTTTTTGTTCGATGCGCAGATGAATTTCTTAACAGGAATTCCCATCTCGCTTGCATAGTATGCCGCCAGGATGTTTCCGAAATTTCCTGTCGGTACGCAGATATTGATCTCTTCACCTGCCTTAACAACTCCCCGCTCTACCAGCTTCAGATATCCCCACACATAATATGCCACCTGAGGAACCAGCCGGCCGATATTGATGGAATTGGCGCTGGAAAGCTTGCATCCCATATCTGCCAGCTTTTGCGCAAAGGCAGCATCATTGAAGATTTTTTTCACGCCTGTCTGAGCATCGTCGAAATTGCCTTCGATGGCAAACACATGAGTGTTCTCGCCTTCTTGAGTAACCATCTGGCGTTTCTGCACTTCACTCACGCCCTGATTCGGGAAAAACACAATGACCTCTGTTCCCGGAACATCGGCAAATCCTTCGAGAGCAGCCTTGCCGGTATCTCCCGAGGTTGCTGTCAGGATGCAGATTTTTTTGTTCTCCTTTTCCTTCTTTGTGGCAGTTGTCAGCAGATACGGCAGAATTGAAAGAGCCATATCCTTGAACGCCGCGGTTTTGCCGTGATACAGCTCCAGGAAATATGCCCCGCCCGCTTCTCTGACAGGAACGATTTCTTCTTCCTCAAACTTACTGTCATATGCACCATCGGTGCAGTACTTCATTTCTTCGTCTGAATAGTCATCGAAGAAAGTCTTTATTATTTCAAAGGCAACCTGCTTGTAAGGCATACCTGTCATTTCTTCTATGGACTTCGGAAGCCTTGGTATCCCGGCAGGAACATAAAGCCCCCTATCCTCTGCTATCCCCTGTATCACTGCCTGAGCGGCTGTCTTGTAATTCCTGCTCCCTCTGGTGCTCTCGTATCTGATCATCTT
>JAUMVV010000053.1 GCA_030529985.1 Bacillota bacterium | reverse complement strand
AACTGTGGCAGACAGGAAGGGATACAGCAGACCGAGAATAAGCCAGCTCATAAACGAATTCTGGAAAGAGAATAAAGATTAACACAATTAACAAAATTAGCATGGTAGAATGATATCGGTGAAAGTGGTTGAGTTCACCGAACCTCATTTCTGGATTGTAAGATTCAAATAAGCATAGCGGCTCACACAATGGTGTGGGCTGCTTTGCTTTATATATAAATAATAGACTATATATAAAGAACTGCACTAGGCAGGTACAGTTCTATAGACAAGCACGCGCATTAAAGGCACAGCAATGAAAAACAAATGGGATACTCACATTAAACCATACATGAAAGAAATAGAGTCCTGGGCTCAGCAGGGAGTACCGCAGAAAGAAATAGCGGCAAAGCTGGGAATCTCCTACACAACTTTCAGGAAGTACATCAAGACAGACGAGAAGCTGGAAGGACTGTTGAAGCGGGGTAAGGTCAAAGCCGGAATAAAAGTAGAGCGAGCCTTGGCCACAAGAGATGCAAAGCCAAGAGTGAGAACGGTTCCGGCACCAACAGAGATACCGCTGAAGAAGACAGGTGGTAAGAGACCCGATCAGAACGGGACGCACCGTAAACAATTCGAACGCAATAAGAAAAAGATATATGCGACGCAGACTGTATGTGCCATATGCGGAAAGCCGGTAGACTTTTCAATACCCTACCCCCATCCGTTATCGGCGTGCATAGATCATATCATCCCGGTATCCAAGGGAGGACATCCCAGCGACATCAACAACATGCAGCTGGCACACATGACTTGTAACAGACAGAAGTCTGACAAGCTGATAGATGATAGCAGACGCAGGAGCAACATGAATGTCGAGGAAGTTGTAAGCAACAGGCTGCTCCCCCACACTCTGGACTGGAGAAACTTTAACAAACAAACAGATTAAGGGGTAAACGGCACATAAAACAATAAATATTTTTTGATAGGGGCCATAGGACCCCGGAACCGCCGGCGCCCGGAGTTCACGCCGTCACTACGAATATTTCTCGCTGATGTACAGAAAAACACGCGAAAAGGGAAAAAATTATGGCAGATTACAAGGGAATTGAATATCTGAGAAACAAATTAAGGTTGAAAAGACCAAGAGTGCTTTTGAGGTACGACTACTATGATATGAAAAACATAGTAAAGGACTTCGGGATATCTACACCGCCGGATCTGCGCAACTGGATATCAAGCCTGGGCTGGTGTGCAAAGGGAGTCGACAAGCTGTCAGACCGCCTTGTGTTCAAGGAATTCAAGAATGACAATTTCGGGCTGAATGAGATATTTCGGATGAACAACCCGGACATCCTTTATAGGAGTGCAATCAACGGAGCATTGATTACGTCTTGCGATTTCGTGTATATTTCACCGGATAAAGATGGATTCCCAAGGATGCATGTAATTGACGGCGGTAATGCTACCGGCATTATAGATCAGACAACAGGACTTCTGAAAGAAGGGTATGCGGTTCTGGACAGAAATGATTACGGCCAGCCGCTTATTGAGGCATACTTCGTAGAAACCGGAACGCAGTATATTAATAAAAAGAAAAATGAGGTTCAGTGGGTGCCTCACAATGTCGGACATCCGCTCCTAGTACCGATAATCTATAAACCGGATGAGAAGAGACCGTTTGGCCATGCGAGAATATCAAGAGCCTGGATGTCGCTTGTACAGTCTGCGGTACGAACCATCAAGCGCTCGGAAATCGCAGCAGAATTCTACTCGTATCCACAGAAATACGTTACAGGGCTTAGCGAAGATGCAGAGAAAATGGAGAAATGGAAAGCAGCCATTTCCAGCATGATGCAGTTCACGAAGGATGAAGATGGAGATAAGCCGACAGTCGGCCAGTTCCAGCAGCAGAGTATGACGCCGCATACAGAACAGCTGAAGATGTTCGCGTCTCTCTTTGCTAATGAAGCGGATCTTACTTTTGAAGATATGGGATTCCAGGGAAGCAATCCTTCATCTGCAGATGCTATTAAAGCAGCACATGAGAATATGAGACTTACAGCAAGAGCCGCTCAGCGATCATTCGAGAGCGGTTTTCTTAATGCCGGTTATCTGGCTGCCTGTCTCAGGGATGATATTCAGTACAAACGAGAAGTGCTCTACATGACTAAGGCAAGATGGGAGCCTATATTCGAGCCAGATGCATCGATGCTGTCGGCAATCGGAGACGGAGTAATGAAACTCAATCAGGCAATACCGGGATTTATTACAAAAGAAACCCTTAGCGACCTTACGGGGATTGACTATGAAGGAGAATAAGCAATGAACGATGTAGCACCTATCCTGCTTGAAAGTGTGCAGAAGTACTTTGATATGTGGTTTTACGCCGATAAGGAAGTTAAAAAAATATATAAAAAAGTTCAGAACGGAACAGCAACATTTGAAGAGATGAAGCGGTTTTCGGAACGTGCCGGATATATTTTGAATAAAGCCCTTGAGGCAGTGTTCACAGCGGACAAGCTTCCTGATGGAAAATTATATCAGAATATCGCTGAAAAGGTGATAACGCCGATGTTAAAGCAAAATCACGAGTTGATATCGGAAGCGTGCGGATATGTAGCAGACGACATGAATAAAGCTGCCGGGATCGGCATAACAGCAGTAACGGCAACATTTAATGCCGGCAAGGCGGAAACTGTTGCGCGAATAGCATCAAACTGCAATGGCGTAAAGGCAGGAAACAAAGCCGCACAGCTGGTGGAAAATGCAGTTATGAGCATGGTGGATGATTTTATCAGGGTTAATCTCGAGTTCCAGAAGGAGCTGGGGCTGGCTCCTCGCATTCAGAGAATATATCACGGTGGAAAAAATCACTGTGAATTCTGTGCTTCTCTCCAGTATTCAGGTGAGTACAATGTCCCGGAAATGCCGGATGGGATATTTCGCCGCCATAGAAGCTGCAGATGCACCTTGATATACAGCCCTCAAAAAGGACAATATCAGGATCCGTGGAGTAAAAAAGAAAGTGATGATTACTCGAAGCTTGTGTCAGAACAAAGGGCATATCTGTCAGAGCTTGATAAGATGTCTCCAAGCGAGAGAAAACTTGCACGAAATGCCCGGAAGAGGGTGCAGCGAAGAAGTCAGTATAGTGTGTCAGAATGGGCTGATAGAAAAGCACAGCAAAGAATAATTGCCGAAAATAGAGCTGCAGGAAAAGAATATCGGGCAATAACACAGGAAAAGATTCTTAAAGAAAAGGATGTGCAAAAAAAAATAAGAAAAGAAAGAGCGGAATCACTGGTAAGCGTTGAAAAATCGACAAAAAATGCTATAATTAAGATGCAAAAAGCAATTGATTTTTTTGCTGGTCCAAACGGAAAAATCCTACCAAGGAAGTACGCAAAATGGATAGGAGAAAACATGTATTACAAGTACATGCAGGCGGCAGAAGGGGAGGAAGCGAAAAAATATATCAGAACAGCATACAGGAAGACATCACTTATAGGAAACGGTGGAACTGCCGATGTCAGGAGATTCGAAAAGCAAACAAGGATTGATCTTGGTCGAAATAACAACAATCATGCGAAAAAGGTCGAAGATTTAATTCGACAACTTGAAAAGTCATTGATGAAACCAATGAGTGATAAGGACAGACTGTTTTTAGAGAGCGAGTTAGCAAAATTAAAACAGGTGAAATAATGATAACATACGACACATTACTTACAACTGCAATAAATGAACTATATGGATTCAAGGAAAAATATGAGGCTGAAATAGGATGCGATGCGTTAGATGAAGAATCAGGTATGCATACAATATTTAGCTTTGTATTTGTCCCTATTATTTCTGATGCTATAAGTAAAGATGAAGAGTTGGCAAAGCAGTATTTTGATTTTGTTGAGAAGATGGAAGCAAGTGATGATGTATTGGTACAAGAAGTTTGTGAATTTACAATACTCGAAGAATTGTGCGATGAATTTAGAGATGTAGAAATTGAAAGATATTTAGGAAAAGTGACAAAAGACGGTTATAATTGTATCAGAAAATATATCGGTAATTAAATCAGAAAAAATGATAAGATGAACAAACGCACGCAAACACACGCGTGCGTTTTATATTGGAGGAAATTATGGCAAAGTACAAACTAACAGAAGAATACGATGATATTTTGGAGCAGCTTCTCACAAGGGAAAGTGAGCTTAAACACATAACAGATAATGGAGTTGCGGTAGGCATAGTTGCTTCGGAAACAGAAAAAAAGAAGGGCGGAAATCTTGTATATGCAGATTGCCGCAAGGTTTCTGAGATGTACAGACTCTTCACACCCTTTGATTTCATTATCACAGTATATGAACCAAATTGCATGCATCTGTCTCCGAATCAGATGAAGGTGCTGGTCTTTCATGAACTCCTCCATGTGGGGGCAGAGCGGACAGATAAAGACGAGGTTAAGTTGTCTATCAGAGCACATGACTTTGAGGACTTTAGGATTATAGTGAAGCGATTCGGAGAGGACTGGAACATGTAGAGGAGGATATATGACATAGCGACTAAGTAATGCGAAGTATATGCGAAGCAGCAACGGAGGGAGTGTATGGCAGAACAAAGAACAGGACGCCAGACACCCACACAATCAGTTGTAATTCCTTACACGAAGACAAAAGGACCTGAAGCGGTCCGGTTATATAACAAAAATAACAGAGCATGCCACGACTGGCAGCAGCTGCAGATCTATGACATTATGGCTGCCGATGAAAACGGTTTATGGTTACACATGAAATATGGTCTGGCGGTTCCGCGGCGTAATGGGAAAAATGAAGTGGTGATCATGCGAGAGCTTTGGGGACTTACACATGATGAAAAAATAATGCATACAGCACATAGAACCACCACATCACACAGCGCCTGGGAGAGACTGATTGCAGCTCTGGAGCGTGCAGGATACCATGAAGGTACGGATTTCAAATCAACCGCACAAAAAGGATTAGAAACAATAACAATGCTCATTGAGGGCGGAGGCAGCATCCAGTTCCGAACAAGATCATCAAAGGGCGGTCTTGGTGAAGGATATGATCTCCTTATTATCGATGAAGCACAGGAATACACCACTGACCAGGAATCAGCTCTTCAGTATGTAGTAACTGACAGCAGCAATCCGCAGACTATAATGACCGGAACACCTCCGACAGCAGTAAGCGTCGGAACTGTTTTCACAGGTTTCAGAAATGATGTTTTCGCAAAAGAAAAAGACGGCGGATGGGCCGAATGGTCCGTGGAGAAGCTGTACCCGGTAAGCGACATGGATATGGAAGATCTGAAAGAGCTGTGGTATGAAGTGAATCCGTCTTTGGGGCTGACACTTACAGTAAGAAGCCTTGCTGACGAAAGCAGAAAAGAAGAAATCGACTACTGCATCCAGAGACTTGGCTTGTGGCTTTTGCACAATCAGAAATCAGCCATAAGCCGGGTTGAATGGGAGGAACTGCAGCCGGCAAAAGCACCGAAACTTCAGAAAAGGCTTTTTGCGGCCATAAAGTATGGAAAGGATGGGACAAATGTTGCCCTTTCTGTATCCGTGAGAACAAAAGACGATTTGAAATTCGTTGAATGTATAGACTGCAGATCCGTAAGAGACGGAAACGGTTGGATAATCGATTTTCTGAAGCGGATGAAGCCGGAGAAGATAGTGATTGATGGTCAGGCAGGCCAGACTAACCTTGCTAAAGAGCTGAAAGAAAACCATGTGAAAAATGTTTTACTTCCAACTGTGAAGGAAGTCATAAGTGCAGCAGGCGCATTTGAGCAGGCAATATTCAGCCGTGACATATGTCACATGGGACAGCCCTCACTGACGCAAGCGGTCGGTAACTGCGAACACAGAATGATAGGCTCCAGCGGAGGTTTTGGGTACAAAACTATCAAGGAAGGCGTAGAAATAGCAATACTGGAATCGGTAATGCTTGCCTTCTGGGCATGCAATGAGAGTAAGGAAAAGAAGGTACAACGAATCAATTATTAAGAGGACGCAATGAGGCGGTCTTTTTTTAATATTAACGCGACCACGCGGTAAGTGGGGAAAGGCAAAGACATGGCATTTGAAGCAATAACAACACAGGAACAGTTCGATGAAAAAGTTCTCGAAAGAGTCGGAAGAGCGAAGGACTCGGTAAGAAAGGAGTTCGAAGGATGGATATCACCGGAAGACCAGGAGAAGAAGACATCGGGACTGAACCGGCAGATTACTGATCTCAACGGCACAATTAATAAGCTGAACGAGAAGATCAAAAATCACGACAAGGAAATCGCAGATAGGGATTCCAAAATCAAGGCATACGAGACCGGCTCGGTAAAAATCAGGGTAGCCAGAGAAAAAGGACTTCCATATGAAGCGGTTGAGTTCATAACCGGAGACGATGAAGACAGCATTGGCAAAAGTGCAGATGCGCTTATGGGACTGTTTAAGGACGTGGGCGGAGAGCCGCCGGCACCTAATCCGGAAGGCTCCGGTGGAAAAGAAAAAGATGACAACGAGTCATACAAGGAAGCTTTGAAAAAATTAAGAGGAGGAAAAGAATAATGGCAACTATTTTATCAAAAGGGGATCTGTTTGATGCCAAGCTGAAAACGGAAATTTTCAACAAAGTGAAGGGACATTCGACTCTGGCAAGGCTGTCGGGTCAGGAACCTATACCGTTCAACGGATCCAAGGAGTTTATTTTTTCAATGGACAATGAGATCGATATCGTGGCCGAAAACGGGGCGAAGAGCCACGGCGGAGTTACCGTGGCGCCATTCGCAATGGCACCGTTAAAGGTTGAATACGGGGCGCGAGTATCTGATGAGTTCATGTATGCGTCTGAGGAAGAGGCAATTGACATTCTGAAAGCATGGACAGAGGGCTTTGCCATGAAGCTGGCAAAGGGCTTTGATATTATGGGGCTTCATGGTGTCAACCCCAGAACAGGAGAAGCCGCGCAGCTCATCGGTAAAAACTCGTTTGACACAAATACCGACGTCAATGTAATTGAATATAAGCCTGACGATCCGGAAAGCAATCTGGAAGATGCAGCAGCGGCAATTGATGAGTTTGACGTATCCGGATGGGGATTTTCCAAGGACTTCGCATCAGCGCTTGCCAAGCTGAAGGTGAACGGCGTACCGCAGTATCCGGAATTCAGATTCGGAGCAAATCCCGGAGCCTTCGGAGGTGCAAGCTGCGATGTTAACAGCACTGTAGGATATGGCGACAAAGACAAGGTGATCACAGGAGACTTTACCTGCTTCAAGTGGGGTATTGCCAAGCAGTTCCCTCTTGAGGTTATCGAATACGGTAATCCGGACAATTCGGATGACGGGGATCTGAAAGGACACAATCAGGTGTATCTGAGGTCGGAAGCCTTCATCGGCTGGGGGATCCTTGTTCCCGAGGCCTTTTCAGTAGTAAAAGTTAACACGCCCTAAGCCGGGCTCCTTAACCGTATCATCCGAGGAAGGAACAGAAGCAGGGGATACAAAGATTACCGTAACTGAAGCAAAAGACGAGAACAACATTTATAAGTACAGGGTAGCGGCGGAGGAAACACCTGTTACCTATGATATGAGTGTGAAGAACTGGTCGGTGTGGGACGGTAAGAGTGAAATTACGGCTGAAACAGGGAAAGTGCTCACTCTTGTGGAAGCAACAAGCGACTTCAAGGCGAGAAAGACCGGAAGTGTTACAGTCAATGCAAAATGAGAAACGACAGCCATGCGGTGTTCGGGCAAAGTGCCGCATGGCTGTTGCATTGTGAAAGGTTAGAAAATGAGAGAATTTGCAACACTGGAAAATGTCAGAAGTTCATGGGGAACATTGTCGCAAGAGCAGGAAGACAGGGTAAAGGAGCTGTTGACGGATATATCAGATGCATTAAGGTATGAAGCCATAAAGGTAGGCAAAGGTCTTGATGAAATGATAGAAGCAACACCTACACTGGCCGGCGTAGCAAAAATGGTAACTGTGGATATCATAGAACGCATTCTCAGACAGGATAAATCCGGAGAGCCTATGTCACAGTTCAGTGAATCGGCACTGGGTTATTCATTGTCCGGAACATACGCTATTCCGGGCGGCGGCGCGGCAAATGCGATCATGAATAACGACCTGAAGCGGCTGGGTCTCAAGCGGCAGAAATATGGAGTGGTTGAATTATGGGAAAAATAAAAGGGATAACGGTAACTCTGTATGAAAAGACGCAGACCGGAACAGATGGCTTCGGGGCACCCATATATACCGAAACGGCGGTGGAAGTTGAGAATGTCCTTGTTGCTCCGCAGGGTTCTTCGGAAGTGCTGGACACCCTGAATCTTACAGGAAGGAAGGCTGTGTACACACTGGCAATCCCTAAAGGGGATACACATGACTGGGAGAACAAGAAGGTGACTTTTTTCGGAGAGGACTTTCACACATTCGGAGAGCCAGTTAAGGGAATTGATGCGATGATACCGCTGGGCTGGAACACAAAGGTAATGGTGGAAAGATATGAGTAAATGCAAGCTTGAAAAATTTGAGCTGAACCGTGCCGGTGTCGGGCAGCTGCTTCATTCTGCGGAAATGAGCAATGCGCTGGTTGGTTATGCCAATCAGATTGCTGGCAATGCAGGGGAAGGGTATAAGGTCAAACAGATGCCCACAAGAGTTATTGTGGTTCTGGAGACAAAGGAAGCCGAAAAAGACAATTATCAGAACAACACGCTTCTGAAATCACGGAGGTAATCATGATAGAGGAAATTGTGAGAGAGCATCTTAAAGCACAGATGAATACAGACAAAGTCTATATGGAAGTACCGGAGAAACCTCTGAAAAAATTTATTGTAATCGAAAAGACGGGAAGCAGAATGGTAAATCTCATTAACTATTCTACTATTGCTGTTCAGTCGTATGACGAGAGTCTGGAGAAGACTGCCAAACTGAACGAACTTGTTAAAGCTGCCATGTTTAGCCTGGCGGACAATGCCGGCATCGGGAAAGTAAAGCTTGAGACTGATTACAATTTCACTGATATCACAACAAAAAGATACAGATATCAGGCAGTATTCGATATTACTCACTATTAATAGAGAAAGGATGAAACATTATGACAGCTACAGCAACAAATGTAAGTGTAGGCAAGCCCGCGATCGGTGGTGCGGTAAGTGTTGGTGCAACCACGGCAACATTGCCGACATCGACAGCCACAGAACTGACCGGCTTTAACGGACTGGGTTACATCTCTGAAGACGGGCTTACTAATACGAACACTCCGGAAGCCGAAGACATTAAGGCATGGGGTGGTGAAACCGTTCTGACCATGCAGACCTCAAAGGAAGATACATTCAAATTCACTCTTATTGAAGCACTCAATGTTGATGTTCTGAAGGAAATATACGGGTCGGAAAATGTTACGGGAACACTTGAAGGCGGCATAACGATCAACGCCAACGCGAAAGAACTTACAGCAAGAGCCTGGGTTATTGACATGGTACTTAATGGAGGAGTCGCAAAGCGAGTGGTGATCCCAAACGGGAAAATTTCGGAAATAGGCGAAATCGCATACAAAGACGGTGAGGCGATCGGGTATGAAGTTACAGTAAAAGCATTGCCGGATTCAAAGCAGAACACTCATTATGAGTACATCAAAGCAGCAGAGCAGACACCTGGCGAATAGTAACGGAGGGATACCATGATTAAAGGAAATACGAGATCCGGATTTGAATTTGAGATAGACGAAAATGTTTTTGATGACTGGGAGCTCGTCGAAAAATTCAGAGCGATTGAAAAAGGTGAAGACAGTCTGATCGTAGATGTTGTCGAACAGATCCTCGGAACCGAGCAGAAAGAAAGGTTAAAGGAGTTCATCCGTGATAAAAACGGTAAAGTTTCCGCCAGCGGCATGGAAACGGAACTTGAAGAGATCTTCGAGGCATGCCAGGCAAAAAACTGATTGCCCTGGCCGGCATGATAAACAGTGACGAGGAAGCGCTTATCTGTGATTTTCTCGAGACATATCATATTTTAGACTACAGGTCGTTGCCGGCGCTACTGGCTTCGACTTTAGCTGCCGGCTTGAGGGATACATCAAGAATAGCAATCAGTACAACAGATGGCAAAGCATCCACCACAAACACGATACTTGCCACAATAGCAGACAGATTAGGAATAATAGCAGCATTGCTCACAGGGAATAAAGAACCGCCGCCATCAATCTTTAATGCACTATATGAGATAGAGCCGAAGGGAAAAAGCAAAGTGGCATCCTTTGATTCCGGTGAGGAGTTTGCTGCTATGTGGGAAAAGATTAACGGAGGAATCTGATGGGCGTTGAATTAGGAAAAGCGTATGTACAGGTTATTCCCTCAACGCGGGGAATATCCGGCCAGCTTACGGACTCCTTGACGGGAGCGACGACGGAAGCGGGCAAAAAGTCAGGTCTTTCGTTTGCCGGCAGATTTGGCAAGGTTGCAGTCAAGGCATTGGGGGCAATAGGAATTGCGGCATCTGTCGGATCGATAATGTCAAAAGGCTGGGACAGGATGTTGGCCATAGATACCGCAAAAGCAAAGCTGAAGGCACTCGGAAATGATTCACAGACTGTAAAAAAGATTGCGGAAAATGCCAACGCAGCGGTGAAAGGTACAGCTTTTGGAATGGATGCAGCTATGACTGCTGCGGCATCAGCAACAGCGGCAGGGATCGCACCGGGCAAGGAGCTTACAAGGTATCTCGGACTCATGGGTGATGCTGCTGCCGTTGCCGGTACTTCAATGGAAGAGATGGGATCGATCTTCAATAAGGTTGCGGCAAACGGCAAGGTGTCAACTGAGGAGATGAACCAGCTTGCAGACAGAGGCATTCCTATTTGGCAGCTGCTTGCAAAAGAAACCGGGATGTCAATGGGTGAATTGCGGAAAGCTGTTACTAACGGGCAAATAGACATAAGAGACTTCCAAAGCGCCATTGAAACAGGAATGGGAGGAGCGGCCAAGACCATAGGTTCAACAACGATCCAGGGGGCAATTTCCAATATTGGAGCTTCCCTGTCAAGGATGGGAGCGAACCTCCTCGGATCCGCAGATGATGCCGATTCATTTGCCGGAAGGCTCCTGCCGCTGATGAACAATCTCATGAATTTCATGGGCAGGGTCGAAACGGGTGCATCCGTGCTCGGTTCGGTAATCGGTTCAATACTTGGCCCGATAATGGACGGTATAGGGCAGGCATTCAATGTCATTGGTAATAATACGGGCAAATTATCACCACTAAAAGATATTATTACACAGATAGGAACCGGCATCGGCGGACTCATTTCAAACATAATGCCGCTGCTGATTCCTTTCATACAAATGACGATGCAGTATATAGGCAATCTCATGTCTATCATCCGACGGCTTAAGCCTATTGCAAGTGCCGTGTTCTCAGCACTGTCAATCGGCGTAAGCATAGCCGTACCTATAATCACAGGTGTTATGAAGACGATAGGAGCGGCAGTCGCGTTCATAACGGGCAAGCTCTCGTTCAAGGGTCTTGTTAATAAGGTCAAAGGAGTGTGGGATAAGGTTAAAGAGAAAATAACATCTCCTTTGACCAAGGCAAAAGAAGGGTTGGAAAAAATCAAGGCAAAGATAAAGAAAATTTTCCCGTTCAACCTGGGTAAAATTCTCAAGCTGAAATTGCCTAAGATTACGGTTAAAGGAGGTAAGGCGCCTTGGGGAATAGGCGGCGCAGGTAGAAAGCCGAGCTTCAGTGTAACTTGGGCAGCCAAAGGCGGAATTGTGGATGGAGCGACACTTATAGGTGCGGGTGAAGCGGGAGCAGAGGCGATTGTCCCGCT
>JAUMVV010000104.1 GCA_030529985.1 Bacillota bacterium | reverse complement strand
GATCGGTTCTGTGTTTTTTATGTATCTTTTATATGCGCCTTAGAATCGTGTTCATCCCGTCAAAATCAGAAAGTAGGTTGCTGCCGCCCACATACAGCAGTCTACCGCGGAATGCCGTGGATATACGACAGCCTATACGCGAAATGCCCCGGATGCATAGCTGATTTATTTTATCGGAAGTCTTTCCTTCGTCTTGTAGATACAGTCCCCGTCCGTGACGGCATTGTTCATCAGGATTACCAGATATCCGTCATCGATAACACAGCTCTCGATTTCTCCGAAGGACACATCATACCCGCCCAGATACGCGCCGTCGGATGCCCTGTACATATCGATATAACTGCTGTTGCCCCGAACCCAGGTGCACACGAACACTATTCCGTTGTATGCTCCGATATCCTGTGCGTGATTGTATCGTATTTTCTTATGGATAAACTTTTCAACCTTGAAGTTGCTGTCACAGACATAGATCTCGTTGCCCTTAGAGAGGTAATACTTGTTGTTGCTTTCATCGTAGGCGATCCCCGATGTCACCCTCGGCAGATTGAAGCTGCCCTCCGACTTCTTGGTTTTCCCGTTATACACGCTGCATGATGCTGTCCTGATGCTCTTGTGTGTCTTGACCACATAAAACCTGTCCTTGTTCGGATCATATGTTGTCCCGTTGGCATGTCCCATTCCGCTGCAAGCTGTAATGTCAACACATTCTCCGTCGCTCCTCCTGTATGAACACAGTTTGCCTGCTGAACCTCCCGAATTGACATATGAGATAACATAGCAGTCATCTGTAATGCTCAAGGACTGTGGGACTTTGCAGTTTCCATCGCCACGCACCGCTCTGAACTTACCCAGCGAAGCCCGGTTAAGCGTTTTCAGATTCCTCCATGAGGAATAGGCGGGCATATCTTCGGTTACTCCCTCGATCCGGCTTGCCTTCGACGGCTTGCCCTCGGCAACCCTGTCACTCACAACAGCTCTCGCCATTACCGCATAATCTCCCGTATTCCTGACCACTTCAACAGAAGTTTCCTCTCCATCCAGAGTCTTTATCTTTTCCATGCTTCCGCGGGCTAAATTCTTCTTCATCAGACAGTATTCTGTTGCAAAATCAACCGGCTCCCAGCTGAGCCTCGCCATGGAATCGGAAATGTTCTCAACCTTAAGGCCCTTGACCTGCTCCAGCACCTTCGGATACACATTTACCTCAACAATTTGCGCAGCCGGCAGGTGAATCCCGTCGCCTGCTGCTCTGACTGTAATTTTAGCATGTCCGCTCTTCAGGAGTTTGACCTTTCCCTTGTCGTCTACTTCCGCGACCTTGCCCTTATCCGAGTCGAAAGAAATATCTCCGATCCCCTCCGCCTCTATGCGGAATTTTTCCCCCTTGATGCCATCTATTTTCCCTATGTTTGCTTTTACCTCGTTAGGCAGTTTCTCTGCTCTGATATCAGCATCCGCAGGTCTTGACTCCCTTCCCGAGTCCAGTATTGCTACAACACGGACATTGTAAACCTTCTCCAGTGCAGCAATTTTTATCTCGGCGCGGCTCTCCTTCACCACAGGGATTTTGTATCTCCTTCCTTCACATGTTAAGGTCACGGAGTATCCTCTGCAGTCCATTTCATCCCAGTCGGCAGTGATGTTGAATCCCTTCTGCTGAAGCTTCAGACCTGTAACCTGCTCCGTTATTATTTCGGGTCCCTCAGCAAAAACCAGTACAGCGAAGGCTGCAAGGCATGCTATTACCAGTGCTGCAAGCGCTTTGTATTTTTTAAGATCCGCTTTCTTTTTCAATATGTGAGCTCGATCCTTTCCTGAAAAAAACTGGCATTTATTATAACAAAAAAAGCCAAAATAATCAAAAAGCTAACACACATGGTATGTGTCAAGTAATCGTTGGCAATTTTCCTGCAACCTTTTTGATGTCGTCG
>JAUMVV010000103.1 GCA_030529985.1 Bacillota bacterium | reverse complement strand
TACACATTCTTCAAAATATAGACAGCAAGGCAGTCATAAAATGATTTATTCGCAAATTGCCTTTATATTCGCTTCGCTCAAATATTGATATGGTATCTGTAATTCATCTGCATTACCTATTAAATCAGAAAGCCATGCTTCATAATCGCTCTTGCACACAGTTTCGGTAATGCCGTTTCGGGTGAGGATAAAGACGGTTCCGGCGTTTTCCGCATCAATATCCTCCGGGTAGGGGTCTCCCTTAAAATCCACTATATCAACAGCCTTGCTCCACATATTGACTTCGGCAATTTGGTCATACTGTCTGGTTTGTGTATTGTAGCGGTAGAGATTGTACGGCCAGTAATCATCCCCGGCCAAGGCAGAGCCGTGGGACCATTTCTCTTTGACGATCCCATTATCATAATAGGTAAGGGCTGGAAAAACGGACAGCAGCTTTACCAATGTGCCTGTTTCCGAATCATTGGAGTAAATGTTCTCCGCATTCCCGGCCATTGGTGCCGTTACAAACTGAACGATCAACTCATCCACGTCATCGCTGTTTATATCGTATAGTGCAAAATGATTATCTTCGATAAAGCCCAAAGCTCCATCAAATCCGGTATCGGTTCCATCCGGGTAAATATGCTCAAATGCGATCTGTTGCAGAGCAAATTGATATGCTTCATAGGTAGCGGCTTGATCTTCGGTGCTGTATTCTGTTACCTCCGAATTTGCTGCATTTCTTGTAAATGCAACGCTGCCACGGGCGTTATTGCCGGTTACGGAAATCCGATAGCTGCCTGTTTCCTGAATATTCAGAGCAAAATCTGCATTGGCTAAATCCGCTCCTGTATAAATAGGCTCTTTGCCATCTATGCCGACAGACACGGAAACCGTTCCGCTGCTCTGCAAAATCTCCACTTGTAGGGTGTCCCCGGCTTCAAGTGACAGTGTAGCATCCTCGGACTGATTCAAAATGGAATAACCCATTTGAAAATAACCGTCATTGACAGTTTTATTTCCGTCAAACTTGCTGGCCGCATGGCAACCTGTCATCATAATACACCAGCAGACGGCTGCCAGCAAAACAATAAGGTTCTTGTTTCTCATATTTTTTGAACTCCTATTCAACAAATCTATCGTATCCCCACCAATCTGGGATCAATTCTTTGAGTTTTACTGTCTTTTTCGTTTCAAGGTCAAGAAGAATTTCAATATCTCCACTGTTTTTATCCAACTGCATCATATATTCACGACAGGCACCACAGGGAGAACCGACCTTTCCGTCAGGCAGCACAGCGACTACCTTATCAATCTGACTTTCGCCGTTTGTAATCATATTGGCAATGGCATTTCTCTCTGCACACATTCCAAGAGTTGAAGCAGTATCAATACAAACGCCAACATAAATATTTCCCTGTTTCGTAAGAATTGCAGCGGCAACTCCGCCGGCATCTATGAACGGCGAAATTGTTCGACTGTTTTGTACCTTAACCGCCGCATTATATAATTCGTTCCACATAAATAACCACCTCGTTAAATTCGCATGAGGATAGGCTGTATATTGCCAACTGCGGTTGTCTGCCTGAAAACTGGACATTGGAGAACTTAATGCGTAAACACGCTTCCAGTCCTTACAACCCGAACATTGCCCATGTGTTCTACTTGGCAGGCTTCATCGAAAGTTGGGGACGTGGAATTGAAAAAATCTGTTCAGCTTGTCAGAAAGACGGCGTTCCACAACCCATTTATACTATCAATCCCGGTGACATTATGATTGAGTTTACCGCACCCGAAGATAGGGTTATTCGTTCTGTCACCCGCAAGGTGACAGATAGGGTGACATAAAAGGTGACAGATAATTTGGATGAAAAATCGGTCCAAATTCTTATGCTTATTTCCGAAGACCCGGCATATACCTCTACTGCCATATCAGAGAAACTGTCTATCAGCAGAAAAACAGTATCG
>JAUMVV010000052.1 GCA_030529985.1 Bacillota bacterium | reverse complement strand
GCAGCTCGCCCGCCATGCAGTTTTCCAGACCGTATACTCTGGCGATCCCGTCACCCACCTGGATTACCGTGCCGAAATCCGAAACGTCCAGCTTGCTTTTGTAATTCTTTATCTGTTCCTTTATTACTGAACTTATTTCCTCTGGTCTTAAATTCATAATCATAACCCTCTTTTTATATTCAATCTGGCGGCTATTTCCTCAAACTTTTTCTTGTATGAGGCGTCTATGACTTTGCCGTCTATGAGAATTTTGAAGCCCGCCATCAAATCCGGCTGAAGCTGATTATCCAGCTTTACCCGCGTCTTCAGAAGCCTGCCGGTCTGTTCCTCAAGATCCTTGATTCTATCCTCTGACAGCGCCACAACAGAATATACGGTTCCGTAGGATACTCCATCCTCCTTCTCCTTGAGCTGCTCATATAGCTTCATGATTTGGGACAGCCTTCCTGCCCGCCTCTTATCTATGAGCACAAGAAGAAAGTTCATGTATTCTTCGCCGATTTTTCCTGCGAAAACCTTCTCCAGAACCGCTTTCTTTTCTGCGGCGGAAATCCCCGGATACTCCATGAATTTTTTCAAATCCCCGTTCTCATCCAGAACCGCCAGAACGCCCTTCGCGTCTGCCAGGATCTCCTCTTCCCTGCCGGTCTCGCGAGCCGCTTCAAGAAGAGCACTGCCGTAGACCATATCTACACTCAGCTCTGCCATGTCGTGCTCCTCGCTTTCTGAATAGCGTCATCAAGAATGCTCTCCTGTCCGATCTCGGAAACCTCGCGCTCCACTATCTGCTGAGCAACCATCATGCTGATCTGGGCAATTTCCCGCCGCATGTCGTCCATAGCCTTTTCCTGCTCCAGACGGGCAGCCGTCCTCGCATCTGTAATAATAGAGGATGCTTCTTTTCTCGCCTCGTCTATTATGTACTGTGCCTGGGCATCAGCGGTCACCTTAGCTTCCTTGATGATCTCTCTGCCCTCTTCCTCAACATTTGCAATTCGCCTGGTGTAATCCTCCATCTTGGCATCGGCACGCTTGTTCATAGCCTCCGCCACCTCAATTCTGTCCCTGACTGCATTGGCTCTGTCATCCATGAATTTCTTGATTTTTTCCCAGAAGAACTTCTTAAGTATGATGTATAGAATCAAAACATTTATGAGAATCATCACGGAAGTCGAGTTGAACTCAATCAAGCCTGTATGAAAGTCCATACTTCAGTCCTCCCTTCCTGTCTTCGTGCAAAAACAAAACTTCCTTCTACAGCAGCGGATTTGCGAACAGCAGCATTATCGAGATAATGAGTGTGAATATGCCGGCTGTTTCAGTAAGTGCTACACCTATCAGCATCAGCTTAAGTAGTGTGCCCTGAGCCTCCGGCTGGCGAGCCGTACTCTCTACCGTTTTACCTGCGTTATAGCCTATTCCGATTCCTACGCCTGTCATGGCCACCATTGCAACGCCTGCACCCAGTGCAGACATAGCTGCTATTAAGTCTGTTCCTGTTATTCCTGTCATCTTTTTCCCTCCTTGAATTATCTGTATGTTTAATTGATTTTGCCTGTTAATCACTCTCCACCGGATGCCTGCCGTTATCTATGAATACCATAGTAAGCATGCAGAAGATATATGCCTGCAGCACCGGCTCGAATATATCGAACCAGAAGTTCAGCGGCAGCGGCAAAGCGATCTGCAGGAAAGGTATCGGTGCCAACGCCAGCGACAGCGTTTCCAGCCCGCTGTACACCAGTGACATGATAATTACTCCTCCCAGAATATTTCCGAAAATTCGACACGCCAGCGTTACCGGGAACATGGAATCGCTGATGATATTAAGCAGAAGCATGAACGGATACGGTGAAGAAAGTTCCTTTATGTAGCCTGCAGCCGTCTGCGCCTTGACGGCATTGTAATGAATGAGGATAAAAGTTACCAGCGCAAGCGGTGCAGTACAGTTCAGATCCGCGGTGATCGGTCTCAATTCGAGAAGTCCCAGCATGCTGCCGCATCCCAGAAACACTATCAGCGTACCTATGTACGGCGCGAACTTCTCGCTTACATCCCCCATCACATCCTTGACCATGTTGTACACAAAGCCTACCAGGAGTTCTCCCACTCCCTGTGCTCCCCGCGGAATCTGCGTCATTTTACGGGTGGCAAAAAACGCAAAGACAAGTATTAAAATGCTGATTATCCACCCGAAGCAGACTGTTTCAGTTACATGCACCGGGCCTATTGAGAATATGACTCGTGGGCCTAATTCCATGAGGTCACCTCCTTTAGCTGTCTTAAGCTGTCTCACGACCTGTCCGGCCAGTCATCGTCTTCGTCATAGACGGACAGATCATTCCATTTTTTCGGAGTTGTCCAATCATTCAAAGGATTCTTTTTTTTCTTGAAGAAGTTGTATACGATGCCGTAGAGGAAGAGGATCCCGCAGTGTATCGTGATGAAACCGCAGCCGCATCCCGCACCGCATCGCAAGCTTGCTTTAATGCAAATAAAAAAGCACACCGCATATAGAACCAGTCTGATAACATAACCCAGCAAAACCGGGGCTTTTGTTTCCTTCTCAAGTAAATACTGTCCTGATCGGACAAGGATCATGAATCCTGTTATTGATATAGCAGTTCCGGCTAGAAGCCCTACGGAGAACATAAGACTCGGACCTATAACAAATAGAGAAATCAATTCAGCCAGTACAGCCATGAGGCATGCATAAATTATTATCTCATTTCTGAACTCATTAAGATCGATCACCTAAAGCTATTTTCACCCTCCCAACATTATTTCCGTGAAACCGCTTTCATAACTTAATGTTGATTATACACTTTTTTGCGGCGATTTCAACACCATTTTGATAATTAGAATTTTCACAAATGCAGTAATGCCTTGAGGTTGAGCCGTTTGTGAATGTTCAGAATTGTTTTATCACGGGGATTTTTTAACTAATTTGCGGTTTGTAATTACGCGTTTGTCTATGACCCGTAAAGGGCAGTTTCAAGCCATTTCCCGCGCCTGTTTGTGCGTAAAAACAGGCGCATCAAGTGCGGATCCCCACTGTCTGCAAAACCCGGGATCTTCCTTTGTTTTTATTGCTTTTGCTCATCCTTCTCGGGCAGTTCCGGTTTTTCTCTGATAATTCTTTTACCTCTGATACTGACCTTGTTACTGCCCGTGTCTGTGAGGATCACTCCGATAATCAGTATCGCCACGATTGCAAGACCGGTACATTCAAACAGAAGTCCCCGACTGTACAAAATAGCAACAACACCCATGATCCCGCTGACGCTGTACATCAGCAGAACCGCTCTTCGCTGCCCGAAGCCCGCCTTCATTATCCTGTGATGCAGATGCTCCTTGTCCGCCGTTCCTATCGACTGCCCTCTCAGCGTCCTTCTGATTATCGCCATGGCGGTATCGATAATAGGAAGACCCAGCACAAGAGCCGGAATAACGACCACTACCAGCGTCGCGCTCTTAGCTCTGCCGAGGATGGACAGTGCGGCTATTGCAAAACCAAGCAGCTGGGATCCGCCGTCTCCCATGAAGGTTTTCGCAGGGTGGAAGTTGTACGGGAGGAAGCCTACGCAGGCACCTGCGACTACCATCATGCCCAGCGTCGGCACATACTGGCCGTGAATGTAAGAAACATAGCCGATGCAGATTGCGGATATTGCCGCGATCCCCGCCGCCAGACCATCAAGTCCGTCCACGAGATTGATCGCATTGGTTATTCCCACCAGCCAAAGCACTGTAACAATGAAGCAAATTACTTCGCCGAGAGCCACATTTCCTTCGCCGAAGTAATTGGTGATGGATTCTATCCTCAGCCCCATCGCAAAGACAACGACTGAGCTTAAAACCTGCCCACCTAACTTGACAATGGGTTTGATGTTTTTAAGATCGTCAATAACGCCGAATATGTAAATCATCGTACACCCGACCATGGCAGGAATGAATCCTGCATCAGACCTGCCGTATACCACCAGACCAACCATTATGGCTACATATATTGCCATGCCCCCGAATCTGGGCATCGGTTTGTTATGGACTCGCCTCTTGTCTTTGGGAATGTCCATTGCGCCAATCTTCGGTGCCAGTCGGATCGATATGGGTGATACGATTGCCGCACAGACTCCGGCTATAATAAAGGGCGCCCACAGTTCAATGCTTGTTGCTGTCAAATCAATCTCCTAACATCACTATTCTGAGTCCGGCTTCTCTGAGGATTTCAACTGCCAGCTCATCGGGATAACCTTCTTTAACCACTATCCTCTGTATTCCTGCATTTATTATCATCTTGGCACAGATGACGCAGGGCTGATTTGTTACATATATCGTCCCGCCTTCTATGCTCTGTCCCAGGGTCGCCGCCTGGATTATGGCGTTCTGCTCCGCATGCAAAGCCCTGCAAAGCTCATGCCTTTCGCCTGAAGGAACCTTCATCTGCTCCCTGAAACATCCTCCCTTTTCCGCACAGTGGGGAACATTTCGAGGAGCTCCGTTGTATCCGGTTGCGATGATGTGTCTGTCCTTGACGATCACCGCACCCACCTGCCTTCTCAGACAAGTGGACCTTTTGGCCGTAAGTTCTGCCATCTCCATAAAGTATTCGTCCCAGCTCGGTCTCTTATTCATAAAACACCTCCGCCAGATACAGGCCATTTGGCGGTGCCGTATGCCCTGCTCTGCTTCTATCCTTTGCTTCTATTATTTCTATGATATCTTCGGGTTTTCGTTTTCCCTGCCCCGTTTCCACCAGGGTGCCTGTTATTATTCTCACCATATTGTAGAGGAAGCCGTCTCCCCTTACGGAAAATTCTATTTCTCCGCCTGTGCGCCTGATGCGGGCTTCCATGACAGTCCTGACTGTAGACTCTCTCGGGTTGCCTCCTGAAGCTTCAAAGGATTTGAAATCATGAGTTCCCTCAAGATGTCCAGCCGCTTCTCTCATCGCTTCTTCATTCAGCAGTTCCTTCACATGGTACACATAGTTTCTGTCAAACACAAGAGACATGCCGGCATCGCCGATGCGCCCTGCAGCATCACCGCTCATGCCGGTTCCGTAATCTCTGTTACGGGGATCGTCCGTCCTGCGGCCGCTTCCACAGGCGCCGATGCCGACCCCGTCGATTATTCTGTAAACATACCGCTTGCTTTTGCAGCTGAAGCGTGCGTGGAAATCGCTTTGCACTTCCTCTGCTTTCAGGATGCGTACCGGCGATTTGGCATATCCGCCCCCTTTCTCAGCTGCACAGAGGGCATTGTTTATCACCAGTGCCATCTTCTCAACGGGTATTCCCGGCTCCGCTCTGAATGATGCTCTCTGTCCGCGGGCATGGACCCCTGCGTCCGTCCTGCTGGTTCCTGATAGCAGAATCTCACGATTAAAAAGCCTGCTCATAACCTGCTCCAGATGACCCTGAACCGTTCGTACTCCGGGTTGTTTCTGCCAGCCGTGAAACCCGCTCCCGTCATATGCAATTGTCAGAAGCACATTCTTTTTCATAACATTCTCATATTATACAGGATTTACCGCTTGAGTTAAAGAGAGAGATTTGCCCGTCTGGATATGCTCGTCGTAGATTTACGGTTTGGATCGGATACATGTATTTATCCGGTCAAATCGAATTCCATATGCAGTGTACCGATTGGATTTAGCAGGGGATATGCCCGTTTGTGCCTCGGTGAGCCTTTGTCTGTTCGAACTGCTGTATGCCCGCTGAATCAGGCAGGCTGCATAAGCCTACAGAATATATGGCAGAATTATGAAGACATAAGCAATTGCCGCTCCGCAAATGTGAGGCCCCAGCGGTTTATGATCTCTGCGTCCCGTTTTGCCTCTTGCCAGATCCAGTCCTGCCCATATCCCCGCCGTTAATGTGGAAAGCAGAAATACAAAAACTATTCCTGCAGCACCCACCGCAAATCCCAGCACTGCATACAGTTTCACATCCCCCATGCCGAGAGCGTCGGTTCTGCTGATCAGCCTGCCAAGAAGAGCAACGAACAACATTAGGCCGAGGCCGATCGCTATCCCCGCAAAAATATAAATTCCTGCCAGCATACCATCAGATAGTCTGTATCCTGTCAGTTCCCTAAGGAAACTGCCCATATCTGTATCCATGGTTTCGGCATGGATCGGCAGCATCCCGGCTCCTGCCGGCATAAGTATCAACAGAAACTGGTCGGGTATTATCATATATATCTTATCTGCCAGTGCTATAAGCAAAAGAACCCAGCATACCGAAAGCCCTGCCAGTGTCAGCTGCATTATCAGCAACTGTTCTCCTCCACTATGAAAATGTCCACCTGTAGGAAAAAGCTCTCCCGCGGGGGTCTGTCCGGCTGCCTGTAGCGAAAGTCTTAAGCATATACAACTAAACCCCACCGCGAAAACCCATCTCCACGGATTTTCTTTGATGCGCTTGAAGGCAGGATCCACCAGAGATCGTGTGACCTTCTCCGCATCCTTTTCCGTCAGGCCCTTTGCTTTTGCAAGCTCACGCCCTCGTTCGACCGGGTTTTCCCCGTAATCGCAAAACCACCGGCCGGGTACATGATTAAACACATAAACGACGGCCGATCCCGCCGGAATCCCTGCCGCTATACTCAATGCGATTTTGATAATAATGAGAACCATACCGCCACTCTCCTGTTACACAAGCTCTGCAAAACCGACCTTGCATATGCATATTTTAGCATTACTGGATAATATTGTCAATTATAACGTTGCCTCTCATGGGACATGATTTTAATGATTTTAATGCACTCACTCCACTGTTTGTGTTGTATAATGGTTACTGTACGAAGAGCACACTTCTCCCGGAAAACACCTTTATGGGGAGGATTGCAATCGACTGCAGTTCAAAACTGTTGGAAAATACAGGAAATCTTTTGATAGGATAATATGAGGAGGTTTGCAGATGGATAGTCAGGAATATATCAGCGCTTATATCGAAAGAGCCCGTAAGGCTCAGGCGGAATTTGAGAAAATGAGCCAGGAACAGGTTGATAAGGCCGTTCAGACCATTGGAAGAGTTGTCTATGAAAATGCCCGGTACTTCGCGGAAATCGCAGTCGAGGAGACAGGCATGGGCAATGTGGAAGACAAATACGCCAAGAACAGACAAAAGGCCGGAATCGTGTGGAACAATCTTAGAGGCAAAAAGTCCCGCGGTATTCTGGAGACAAACGAGGAGACAGGCATCACAACAGTTGCAAAACCAATGGGCGTGGTTGCTGCAATTACACCTTGCACGAATCCTATAGTAACTCCGATGAGCAACTCCATGTTCGCTCTCAAATGCGGCAATGCCATAATCATTACCCCCCACCATAAATCGGTAAAATGCTCAACAAAGGTTGTTGAGATGATGAACGCAGCACTGTCCGAATACGGCTACCCGGAAAACCTGATCCAGATTCTGGACGAACATTCCAGAGAAAATACGCGAAATCTCATTTCAAGTGCGGATGTCGTTGTCGCCACAGGCGGGGCAGGCATGGTCAATGCGGCCTACAGCTCCGGCAGACCCGCTCTGGGCGTGGGCGCAGGCAATGTGCAGTGCATCATAGACGAGGGATATGATTACAGGGAAGCTGTCCCTAAAATTATCAAGGGGCGTTCATATGATTACGGAATTATCTGTTCAGCCGAACAGTCAGTGATCTGCCCGGAGGCTGATTTTGAAAATATCCTTAAAGAGTTTGAGGCTAACGGCGGATATGTTGTTCGTGATGCAGCCGGGCTGGAGAAGATACGCGGTGCCCTTTTTGAGGACGGCAAAGCCAACAGACATTCAGTCGGACAATCCTGCCGTAAACTCGCCGAGCTTGCAGGCATCGAAATTCCTGATGACACCAGGGTCATAGTTGCAGTCGCCGACGGCACCGGGCTTACTGATGTTCTCGGCGGAGAAAAAATGGCTCCCGTTATCAGTGCATACCCGTACAGGAATCTGGAGGATGGAATCAGGATCGCCGCCGAGAATCTTGAAAAAGACGGCAAAGGTCATTCGGTTTCCTTCCATTCTGACAGCGAGGAGCATATTGCAAAAGTCGGTGAAAGCCTTTGCGTATCCCGCTTCGTGATAAACCAGTGCAGTGCCAACTCGGCGGGCGGCTCGTACTTCAACGGTCTGAACCCTACAAACACCCTGGGCTGCGGGTCATGGGGACACAACTCCATCTCCGAAAATCTCAACTATCATCATCTTATGAATGTATCCAGAATTGCCCGCTTCATGCCTGACAACCATGTTCCATCCGACGAAGAACTCTGGGGATAACAAAAAAACAGAGGTGGCTGCATGCCCATCATGCCTCCACCTTTTTTATTGCCTTTTGCCGCCTTAGCGATAGAGTGTATCCCCGAAAAACAGTTCTACATCTCCGCGGGCAATCCGGATATTGAGCTTGTTAGGTCCTCCTTCGCAGCTGTACTTCCATGGTTTTTCATCTACCTCGATTTCACCATCGGCAATTTCAATGTCGCCGTCTTCAGCGTAAATATCCATGGCGTACTCTTCCCTGCTGACGCTTGTTTCAATCTCCACATCACCATCATCGATCTCTATATCTGTCGTCCCGAAAAAATCACCGCGAAGATCTGCATCTGTGCAGTTCCCGTCAATCTTCAAGCTGCCGGATCTTACTCCATCCATAACGATATCGTTATCACTTCCCCACAGCTCGGCCTTCTCAAAAGAAACTCCCTGTATAACAAAATCGCAGAAGTTGTTTGAGGCGTCGATTTTCTTTAGACTTTTGTCCCCACAGAAAACCACTACCGTGGGGGTTACATCATCAGAAGAAAAATTTATTGTCAATACCCCATCATCTCCGGGATTTCCCTCTATTTTTAGCGTGCCGTTATCCACATAGTTTTTCGGCACCTCAACATTTTTACCGCATGCTATCAGAACAGTTCCTTCTCCCGGCTGTTCCGCACTGATTACTTCCGAAAGCTCCGAAGGCAAATATTCGTCTCCCGGCGATTTCATATATTCCGAGCCGAGCAGCACCAGATCCAGATTGCCGGTCGCCTCCACGGAATCAAAATCGATTTCGCCTCCCCCCGCAACCTGTATCTTTCCGGGGCTTCCCACAAGCCAGTCGTGATTCTTCGCAACTTTGTCAATATCACTTATTCCCCCTGCGAAAACGCCGCCAAGGCACATTCCCGTTCCGATACAGAACACTGCCGCACAGATGATAAAGCATTTCTTAATTCTATTCATTATCATCACCTCCTCTCCTAAATCCTTTGGCGGGGTCTTCAGGTTTCTCCGCGAATATCCGGTCGTCTCCCGCTTCCCGTGACATCGCCGTCAGCTTTTTGTTCTTTATCTTGTCATGTGTGCCGGTAATCAGTCTGACGATAACTCTGATAAGTGCTCTTGTTCCAATGAAAGCGCCTGCACCGGCTGCTGCCGCAATTGCCGCTAACGCCAGTCCTCCTCCTGCAAACATACAGCCTGTTGCCGCACTTTCTGCAAAAGCAATAGTACCGAGCACTATTGCTCCGATGGCTCCGATGGCGCATCCTATAATGGCACCGTAGATCCCGAGCATGATCCCCAGGAGCCCGAAAAATACTATGAATCCCACAAAGGCGATACAGCAAACCAGGGGAATTGAAACCGGTGCCGAACATATACCGAGAATTACCCACCATACTGCCGAAGCCTTGCTCCCGGCTCTCTTGGAGTCGGAGCTTGTCAGCCTGTCATCATCATCCAGGATTCTCGCGGCATAGTTTGCCTTTATTTCCGCCGCAACTCTTTTGGGTTCCCCCAGCTCTGCAATAATCTCTTCTTCTGTTTTTTCTCCCTTTGCCGACACTTCGTCGATAAATTCCTCGTAGAATTCCGTTGCTGCTGCTACCTCCTCCGGCGGCAGCTTTTTTAGCTCGCTTCGCAGTGCGAGTATAAACTCCTGCCTATTCATCATCATCATCCCTTTCCTTCCTATCTGCTTTTGCATCTTCCAGCAGAACCTCAATCGCCGTTTTGTAATCGTTCCACTGTCTGCGGTATTCCGTAAGCTGCTCAAGACCCTTTTCGGTAATAGAGTAATACCTTCTGTTTCTGCCCCGGCACGGCCGGTCATAGGTTCTGCAGAGCTGTTCCTGTTGAAGCCTTCTGAGAACAGGATACAATGTTGACTCCGAAACGGCGATGCGTTTTTTCATCTCCTGTGTAATCTCATATCCATAAGTGTCCCCTCTTTTAAGAATCGCGAGGGCACATGCGTCGAGCAGATTTGATTCAATTTTGAACGCCATGCTGTGCCTCCTTCCCTCTGTTGCCTCTTGTCGTATAATACTATATGCTATATACTATTGTTTGTCAACGCTCATTTGTGAAGACCGGCATCGGAAACGCTTATTTGCCAGGAATAACATCTAAAACGCTTATTTGCGAAGAGCGATTCATAGTATTACACCAAGCATGAATCGTGCTGCGGAATACATCGCTGCGTCATCCGAGATATGAGGATATAATTGTCTCTATTCTCTGGAGCATATGACGCATACTGCGGAATGCGGCGGCATACCATCCGCGAGATGAAGGATTATAGATGCCTCTATGGCAGTGCCGGGACGGATGTCAGGGTGAAAGGGATAAATTTTTCTGATTTTTCGTTAAAAAAATAACGATTTTCTATTTACTTTTATCTCATAAATGATACAATGGGTGAGTACAAAACAGATAGGAGATGAAAATGTATAAAACATCATTATTAGGAAAAAAATATCAGGAAAAACTAATCACCGCCGAGCAGGCTGCGGAAATGGTTCACAATAATAACCGCATCCACTTCGGACTGGGACTGGGAACGGTAAAGGATATCGACGCAGCCTTGGCAAAGCGTGCGGATGAACTCTGGAATGTTGAGATAGTCAGTACGGTAGGCGTGAGGAACAAGCCTTTTGAAACATATCTTGCAACCAGCGACAACCACAAGGTGCGCTTCGCTTCCGCTCACTTCAGCGCCTTTGACCGGGAAATGAACAAGTACGGTCGCTGCTGGTATATCCCTATGATGTTCAACGAACTTCCGGTTTACTGGCAGCACAATGATGCAGGGCTGGACATCGCCTTCTTCCAGGTTGCTCCGATGGATGAACACGGTAACTTCAATATCGGTCCTCAGATCGCGGATATCTGGGGCGTTATCAAGAGTGCCAAGAAAATTATTGTAGAAGTAAATGAAAATATGCCTATCGCTCACGGACATCAGACTCAGCTTAACCTTTTTGGCGTAGACTATGTTGTTGAAGGCTCAAACCCTCCAATGGACGAGCTGATTAACAAAGAGCCGACCAAGGTAGACAAATATATTGCAGAATACGTAGTTTCGCAGATTGACTCCCATAGTACTCTCCAACTTGGAATCGGAGCTCTGCCGGGATGTATCGGTTCAATGCTGGCTGACTCCGATGTCAGAAACATCAACGCTCATACTGAAATGTTTGTTGACGCTTATGTAGACCTTTTTGAAGCAGGCAAGCTTACCGGAAACAAACCCGTTGACAAGGGCAAGGCAGTATATACCTTCGCAGGAGGAACTCAGCGTCTGTATGATTTCATAGACGACAACCCCATCTGCTGCAGTGCCCCTGTTGACTACGTAAACAGCATCACAACTGTTTCCCAGATACGAAACTTCGTTTCTATCAACAGCTGCATTCAGGTTGACCTTTACGGACAGGTGTGCTCCGAATCCGCCGGCGTTCAGCAGGTTTCCGGAACCGGCGGCCAGCTTGACTTCGTTCTCGGTGCCTACGCATCGAAGGGCGGCAAAAGCTTCCTGTGTACGCCTTCCACCAGAACTCTCAAGGACGGGACAAAGGAGTCACTGATAAAGCCTATGCTTTCCGAGGGCAGTATCGTAACCACCCCGCGAACAGCGACCAACTTCGTGGTAACTGAATACGGTATCGCAAACCTCAAAGGCAAAAATACATGGGAGAGGGCGGAACTTCTGATCAACATCGCCCACCCTGACTTTAGGGATGAACTTATCAAAATGGCTGAAAAAATGGGTATATGGAAGAACACCTCCAAGATATCATTCTAACTGTCCCGCTGATTA
>JAUMVV010000051.1 GCA_030529985.1 Bacillota bacterium | reverse complement strand
CGTTTGAGGGGCGTGTGGGAGACCGTGCCGGTTCAAGTCCGGCAGGCCGCACCATATCGTGGCAAAGGAGAACGATCCTTTGCCACTTTCTATTTTATCGCAGGATGGCTCTGTTTACAGACCCGCCGAGAGCAGCATGAGATAGAACACTTTGAAACTGCAGATGAAGATACATCGATCCAGGGAGATAAGGACGGCATATTTTGAGGAAGAAACGCAAAAATAGGAAAAGAAAAAAGAGCAAAGAGATAATCAGTACACGGATACTTTTGCTGATGGTAATTGCAGCGGGCATTGTCCTTATCTTTGCAGGGCGGTATGCGTTCTTTTTTGCGACTGAGGCCGGGCACGATCCGGATGAGCCTTATCCCGTCAAGGGTATAGATGTGTCGGTATATCAGAAAGATATCAACTGGAGCGGTCTCAAAGACGACGATATTGCTTTTGCATTCATTAAAGCTACAGAAGGGAGTTCCCATGTTGACGAAAATTTCGAAAAGAACCGGGAGGAGGCAGGAAGGGCGGGAATACCCGTCGGAGCGTACCATTTCATGAGCTTTGAATCCGATGCAGGCGCCCAGGCGGAGAACTTTATCAGCACCGTTCCGAAAGAATGGGGAAGTCTGCCGCCTGTTATCGATCTTGAGCTCTATGGTGCTTATTCAGAAAATCCGCCTGACAGAGAAGAAGTTTGCCGGATGCTGGACACGATGCTTGAAGAAATGGAAAAAAGATACCATAAGAAGCCTATTATCTATACAAACAATCACTGCTACAGGCTGTATATACAGAGCGGATATGAGGACTATGATATCTGGATAAGCGATCCCGCTGTTCCGGAAAGTTTGCCTGACGGCAGGGAATGGACTTTTTGTCAGTATACTTTTAAGGGGTTATCCGAAAACATTGATGGTGGCAGGAAATACACTGATTTCAACATATTCAACGGTTCAAAATGGGATTTCAGACTGTACAGATGAAGCTGTCGGATAATAGGTTATATGTGCAGAAAAAATGCAATTGTGATAAACTACAATCATGTTGATAAAATACAGTATTAAAAAACCTTTTACAATTTTCGTGGCAGTTGTGATTGTGGCAGTTTTTGGAACCGTGGCGGTATACAAGATGACCCCGACTCTGCTGCCCAACATCGATACGCCATACGCCATGGTTGCCACTACCGATCCGGGAGCAAGCGCTGAAGAGATAGAAACTCAAATAACCAAACCTGTGGAAAAGCAGCTTGCAACTTTGAGCAATCTCAAAAATATCACATCCTTTTCTGCGGACAATTATTCGGTAGTCTCGCTGGAATTCACCGAGGATGTAAACATGGACGGAGTATCCGTCGATATACGGGATAAGCTTGACCGGATCAAGGGACAGCTGCCGGAAAAAGCGGCAACGCCCCTTGTCATGAAAATCAACCTGGATATGATGCCCGTAAATGTGGCCGCAGTCGCAATAAAGGATAAGACTCCGGCACAGATCTCCACCTTCGTTAAAGAAAACCTCCAAAGCCCTCTGGAAGCTGTTGAAGGTGTAGCTTCTGTCTCATATATAGGAATGGTTGATGAGGGAGTGCAGATCGTTCTCTCACAGGAAAAAATCGATGCCATAAACGGCAGGGTGGAAGCCGCCATCCGAAATCAGTTCAACAGTGGTGAGGGGAAGCTCCGGAGCGGAATAAACAAGGCCAGGAAAGGGAAGAACAGGATAAATGACTATAAGGATGAACTGGCTGCAAGTTCACCGCAGATTGGTAAGCTCGAACAGTCGCTGGAGCTTTTGAAGACCCTTAAGAAAGAGGGACCTGCGCTATGGCAGGCTTATGTCGATGCTCCTGAAGAGCAGAAACCCCTTATCGAAGCACAGATGAAGCAGATGGGATTCAGGAATGCTCGGGATTTCAAGAATAAGCTGGATAATGCGGATATGCTTATAGACAGCATATATGAGGCAATGGATGCCGTTGATGATGTTTCCTTCGCATATTCCGATCTCAGTGCATCGGGAAGCACCCTTGATGCGATGGTCTCACAGCTTCAGGGAGCTCTCTCGCAAATAGAATCACAAAAGCAGGCGGCTATAGACAGCGCCGATATGACCGGCGTTATTACACAGGAAAATGTTTCGGCTATCCTGAACGCGCAGAATTTCCGTATGCCGGCAGGATATGTGACAGATAACAGAGCAAAGATCCTGGTCAGTGTAGGGGATAAGATCAAAGACATCAAAGAAATGGAAAATCTGGCTCTCTTTGATCTCGGAATAGACGGTCTCGCCCCGATAAAGCTGAAGGATATCGCCACTGTTTCATACCTGGCTGACGATTCCGAATCCTACGCCAGAGTTGACGGGGAAAACGGCGTTTTGCTCATGATAAACAAACAGTCAAACTATGCTACGGCGACGGTTGCGGACAATGTAAATGATAAATTTGCGGAGCTGGAAGACAGATTCAAAGGGCTCGAATTCGTTTCTCTGGTCGACCAGGGTGAATACATCCATACTGTAATCAATTCAGTATTCAAGGATCTCCTTCTCGGAACACTTTTTGCCATATTGGTGCTGCTCTTCTTCCTGAGAGATATCAGACCTACGGCTATTACGGCAATAAGCATACCTGTCAGCCTTATCTTCGCACTGGCAGCAATGTATTTTTCCGGAGTTACGCTCAATGTGATTTCGATGTCAGGACTTGCGATCGGGGTCGGGATGCTGGTAGATAACTCTATCGTAGTTATAGAAAACATATACAGACTGAGATCCATGGGCTTCAGTGCCGTGAAGTCAGCCGTTTCAGGGGCATCCCAGGTCGCAGGTGCAATTACCGCGTCCACACTTACCACCATCAGTGTATTTGTTCCCATAATATTTGTTGACGGTATGACGAGGGAGCTGTTTACGGATCTGGCTCTGACTGTAACTTATTCACTGCTTGCCAGCCTTATGATTGCTCTGACATTTGTTCCTGCGGTATCAAAAGGTGCTCTGATAAAGGATACGAAGAATACCATACTGAACCCCGAAAGCAGGATAATTCACAGATACAAAAACATGGCAGCCTGGTGCCTCACCCATAAGTTTATCTGCTTTGCGGCGGCACTGTTCCTGCTGCTGGCTTCTTCAGGAGTTCTTCTTATACGGGGATTTGAATTCATGCCGGACATGTCTTCAACACAGATAAGAGCTGCAATCAAAACACCTGAGGGGAGCACACTGAAAGAGACGGCGGAGATAAATGATGCCATAAGCGAAGAGATCAGGAAAATAGACGGCGTTGAATCCGTCGGTGTTATGCTGGCAACAAACCTGGCAGACACTGTGGGGATGGGTTCGGGAGAAGCAGATACAGAGAACACCACTATGTATATAGTGCTTGATGAAGACAGACCTGAACAGGGAAAACTCGTTGCAGCAAGGATGGACGATCTGGCCGAAAAGTACGACTGCGAGATAATCTCCTCGGCAGATATGGATCTTTCACAGCTTACGGGAAGCGGCGTGGCCATCAGTCTTACAGGGGATGATCTGGATAAGCTCAGGATCACCGGACAGAACATTGAAGATGAACTTCGGGAGATGAAAGGCCTTGAAGATATTTCGGACATAAATGAAAATGCGACAGAGGAACTGAAAATTACCGTGCACAAAAATGAAGCCATGGCACACGGACTTACCGTAGCCCAGGTGTATCAGCAGGTGGCCGCCGGGCTTTCAAAACACAATACTGCGACCACCATAACCGATGAAGGCGGTGCCTCTGTTGATGTCAATGTGGCAGCTTCAGGCCGTAAAGGCATAAGCAGAGATGAACTGGTGAACATGACTCTTGTGGCAGATAAAAAAGGCGGCGGCAAGGACAAAGTCAAGCTGTCAAGCATATCGACAATCAGCCAAGATGCTTCCTTGAATGTCATCAATCACGATAATCAGAAGAGATGCGTATCGGTCACAGCCGGCATCAAGGACGGCTATAACACCACAAAGGTATCATCCGAAGTTAAAAAAATGATAGAAAAAAAGGGTCTGGTACCTGAAGGTGTGGAGATATCATACGGCGGAGAAACCAAGGAGATAATGCACTCCATGAAGCAGCTGGTCCTGATGATGCTGGTAGGCATGATCCTGGTTTACCTGATCATGGTAGCCCAGTTCCAGTCCCTCAGGTCACCGTTCATAATAATATTCACTCTCCCTCTCGCATTTACAGGCGGCATGCTGGCTTTGCTTATTTCCAACAATGTACTCAGCGTCATTGCCATGTTCGGTTTTGTTATGCTGGTGGGAATTGTGGTCAACAATGGAATCGTGCTTGTTGACTGTATAAACAGGTTCAGGCTTGAAGGCATGGAAACCGATATAGCCATAGTACACGCAGGAGCGGTAAGAATGAGGCCTGTTCTCATGACTGCAGCAACCACCGTTCTCGGTCTCATACCCCTGGCTCTGGGTATAGGGCAGGGTGCGGAAATGGTACAGCCGGTTGCTATAGTCACCGTGGGAGGACTTATCTATGCGACAGTAACGACCCTCTTTATCATACCGATAATGTACAAGCTGCTGTCCCGCAGACATATGGAAAAAAACGATGAGGAAGAGCTTGAAATAGTAAACGTGTGATGTTAAAATAGTTTCGTTACGCCGGCTTGATGGAATTGGCAGACGTGCGGGATTCAAAATCCCGTGGTGGCGACACCGTGTGGGTTCGACCCCCACAGCCGGCACCATAAATGTTCAAAGTCGGTTTATTTATCGGTTTATTTATGAGAGACAGATAACATAAATTTTAGGAGGATTAATAAGTTATGGGTGGAAGTTCAATGTTTTCAATTCTGATTCTGGTTCTGCTGTTTGCAGTAATGTATTTCCTGATGATCAGACCTCAGAAGAAGAGAGAAAAAGAAACTAACGCTATGAGAGCCGGAGTTCAGGTAGGAGACGAGATCGTTACGATCGGTGGCATCTGTGCCAAGGTCGTGAAGACCAAAGAGGAATCTATCGTTGTCCAGGTCGGTGCCGACAAGGTGAAGTTTGAGATGATGAGATGGTCCGTTTCCAAGATCGTCAAGGAAGGTTCAGGACATACTGCCAAGGATATTGACGATTACGATGAGGTGGAGGAATCGGCTGCAAACGAAGCAAAGAAGTCAAAGCCTAAGAGGATGAAGAAGGCTGCTGTAGTTGAAGATGCTGAAGAAGCCGTTGCAGAAAAGGCAGGCGAAAAAGCAGAGGAAACAGTGGAATAATCCTGCTGACACCTAAAGAAATAAAAATGGCGTGGTATTTTCTTAATGCCACGTTTTTTGTTCGTTTTTTGTCGATAAACTCAAGGGTTTGCTCTTGTTTGGTATGGAAAAAAGTAGTAAGATAATTTTGTATGATTAAATGGAAATTTTCATCAATTCGCGGAGGAAATAATGAATTACACACTTAAAAAAATCCTTGCAGTATTTATCCTTCTGTGCGTTGTTTTCGGCTGGATAATTACGGTTTCAGGACTGGGTCCGATAACACCGCTGAAGGACAGAATGAGCCTCGGTCTGGATATCAAAGGCGGCGTTTATGTTGTCATGGAAGCCGATAAGAATGACATCAAGGGGATGACAGATGAGGAACTGAGATCGGCCATGGAACAGACCCAGACGGTTATCGAGAATCGTATCAATGCCAACGGTCTGGGCGAGCCAACGGTAACTATAGAGGGAGACAGGCGAATCAGAATAGAAATACCTGAGGTGGAAGATCCCGATGAAGCTATCGAACTTATCGGCAGGACTGCCAAGCTTCAGTTTATTCTGGCGGACGGCAGCATTGTTCTCGAAGGCAACAATGTCAAGAAGGCTGAATACGGACGCGATGATAAGTCAACAGGCTGGGCCGTAAATCTTCAGTTTGACAGGAAGGGCACGGAACTCTTCGGTGACGCCACCACAAGAGCCTATAACGGAGAAATAACATCGGCGATCCAAGGCGTGGGGAACGGATCCATAGCTATAGTGCTGGACGGGCAGATCATTTCCACTCCGAATGTTAACGAGCCTATACTGGGGGGAACCTGCTCGATCACGGGCAACTTCACCCAGGATGAGGCGAAGCAGCTGGCGGCTCAGATCAACGGCGGTGCACTTCCGATAGGGCTTAAGGAAATAACCTCATCAGTCCAGTCCGCAAGTATCGGATATAATGCTCTGGAAATGAGTATAATTGCCGGAATCATAGGTCTGGGACTGATATTCCTGCTCATGCTGTTCGCATACAGAGCTTTGGGGCTTTGCGCTGACATCGCGCTGCTGCTCTATGTGGTTCTTATCCTGAACATCATGTCTTCAATGGGAACGGTACTGACGCTGCCGGGGATCGCAGGTATAATCGTTTCCATCGGTATGGCTGTTGATGCCAATGTTGTAATATTCTCCCGTATCAGGGAAGAGATCATGCTCGGAAGGACTGTGCGTGTTGCAACGGAAACAGGCTCCAAGAGAGCTATGACGACCGTAATAGACTCGCAGGTCACAACTCTTATCGCAGCGGTTATCCTTTATGAGATAGGTACCAGTGCAGTAAAGGGATTTGCATATACATTCATGGTAGGTATTATCGTCAGCATATTTACTGCGGTATTCATTACACAGCTTTATGTGAAGCTTATAGCCCAAAGCGATAAGTTCGCAAGAAAGTCTTTCTTCGGGATAAAGGCGGACAATACGGCAACATTCCACATCGGCAAGACCATCGGTTTTATGGACAAGCGAAAGGTATTCTACTGCATTTCAGCTGCCATCCTTATCGCAGGGCTGGCATCCGGATGCATCAGAGGTCTTAACTACGGTATCGACTTCACCGGCGGAACCATGATGCAGCTGGATATGAATAAGCAGGTGAAAATATCCCAGGTGGAGAAAGCGATAAAGCCTTACAAGCTGGATCCGGAAATCATCTATTCAGGTGAAGATAATTCGGAAATAGTAATTCGGACGACAGAATCTCTCAACAAGAAGCAGAGAGCGGAGGTAACGGACTCAATCAATCAAAGCTTCGGAATAGAAGAGGACAATGTGGTGGCTCAGGAGTTTTTCGGTCCTTCTGTGGGAAAGGAACTCAGAAACAACGCAATACTTGCCGTAATAATAGCGGCAATATGCATGCTCATATACATAAAGATACGATTCAGACAATGGAACTTCGGCGGTTCGGCAATACTGGGTGTACTGCATGATGTGCTCATTGTGATTTCCTTCTATGCCATATTCGGTGTCACGGTAAACAATCCGTTTATCGCCGGCATACTGACGGTAGTGGGTTACTCCATCAATGACACCATCGTAATCTTCGACAGGATACGGGAAAACATCAAATACATGAAGAGAGGAACTCTCAAGGAGACTATCGATAAAAGTATCACTCAGACTCTGGGGCGATCCCTCATGACTTCAGCCACAACCATAATTGTAATGGTGCCTATGGTGGTCATCGCAGGAGAAGCGATAAGAGAATTCGTATTTCCGCTTATGGTGGGTGTAATTGCCGGAGCTTACTCATCGATCTGCGTCTGCTCGCCGCTGTACTTCGAATTCGGTAAGAGGAGCAGAACCTCCGAATATCAAAAGCAGGTCAGAGAAGCTGAAAAAAAGGCTGCGAAAAAAGCGAAAAAGGAAGGAAAGACATATATTCCGGAGAAGGGCGCCGGCGGTGAAAAAGCTGTTTCTTCAGATGATGCGAAAGCAGCAGAAACGGCAACTGATGAGACCGCTGAAAAAGCCGGATCCGGAAAACCGATAAAAACACCACCGGCAAACAGCAGTTCAGACAAGAAGCGCTCCAAGCGTTATGTTAAGGGAAATCAGAAGAAAAAAGAAGCTAAGGAAGAAGAGGACACATTCAGACTGTAATGAAGAAGAGCGAATTCCTGAAAAAAATGGAGGAATACAATCCGGCATATGATTTGGAGCTTATAGGTAAAGCCTACGATCTCGCCGCTGAGATGCACAACGGTCAGATAAGGAAATCCGGGGAGCCCTATCTGATCCACCCTGTGGCTGTTGCCGAAATTCTCGCCGAGCTTGGAATGGATGAACAGACCATTGCGGCGGGGCTGCTTCACGATGTCATCGAAGACACAGGATGCACCGCCGATCAGTTGGAGGAAGAATTCGGACCGGAAATTCTGGCGCTGGTTGACGGCGTTACCAAGCTGGGTGCGCTGAAGTTTGACAGCAAGGAAGAACGGCAGGCGGAGAACCTCAGGAAAATGTTCCTGGCAATGTCCAAGGATATCAGGGTGCTTATCATCAAGCTTTCTGACCGTCTCCACAACCTGAGAACTATAAACTACATGACACACGAGAAGATAGTGGAGAAATGTCAGGAAACTCTGGATATCTATGCTCCTCTGGCGGCAAGACTGGGTATATACGCCATGAAGATGGAGCTGGAGGATATCGCACTGAAATTTCTGGAGCCTGAAGCCTATTACGATCTGGCGGAGCAGGTGAGCGAACGAAAGGGCGAGCGTGAAGATGCCATAAACCGCGTGGTGGAAGAAATACGCAGTGCCCTTGAAGAGATAGGGATAAAGCACGAAATCTACGGAAGATCCAAGCATTTTTACAGCATTTTCAAGAAGATGAAGTATCAGCACAAAAATATCGATGAGATTTTTGACCTGATGGCTGTAAGAATCATAGTTGAAACGGTCAGAGACTGCTATGCGGTTCTGGGACTGGTCCACACCATGTGGAAGCCTATCCCCGGCCGTTTCAAGGATTATATAGCAATGCCGAAGCCGAATATGTACCAGTCGCTGCATACGACGGTGATAGGTGATTCGGGCAAGCCTTTCGAGATTCAGATAAGAACCTACGAAATGCACAGAATTGCCGAATACGGAATCGCCGCTCACTGGAAGTACAAGGAGGGCGTCAAAAAAGATAAGGATGAGGTGAAGCTCAGCTGGCTGAGGCAGGCTCTTGAATGGCAGAAGGATGTAAACGATCCGAAAGAATTCATGGAATCGCTCAAGATGGATCTTTTCTCCAACGAGGTATTTGTCTTCACACCTCAAGGTGATGTGATCGAGCTTCCCGCCGGAGCCACACCTCTTGATTTCGCATTCAAGATCCACACGGATGTAGGCTGCAAGTGTGTCGGTGCCAAGATAAACGGCAAAATGACCACCATAGATCACGAACTGGAGAACGGGAACATAATCGAAATCGTCACCTCTCCCAATGCCGCAGGACCGAGCATCGACTGGCTGAAAATCGCCAAGAGCAGCTCTGCCAGAAACAAGATAAGACAGTGGCTCAAGAAGGAAAACAGGAATGATTCCGTAGACAAGGGAAAGGATCTGTTCAATCAATATCTTCGAAAAAAAGATCTGGATCCGAAGACGCTTCAGACAAACACCTATATAAACAGAGCGGTCAAGGAGATGAACTTCAAGGATTCCGACGATCTCTATACTCAGCTCAGCTACGGTGGAAACATTCAGACGAAGGTGGCAAATCTGTTGCAGAGCTTCGAGGCGGAAAAGCAGAAAGCCTCTGCCGAGGAAAAGAGCAGAACCCTTCTCGACAACCTGAATGAGATAAGCGAGAAGACAAGCAAACGGCTTGAGAAGGCTCATGTCGATAAGGAAACGGGAGTTGTTGTCGAGGGTGTGGATAACCTCATGATAAGACTGGCGAAATGCTGCACTCCTGTTCCCGGAGATGACATCGTTGGATATATAACAAAGGGCAGGGGGATCACGGTTCACAGAACCGATTGTGACAATCTGAAATCACTGCCTCCCGAAGAAAAAAAGCGGTTTATCGAAGTCAACTGGGATCCGGGACTTCCGGACAAGGCATTTGAAGGAGAAATATGCATAATAGCCAGTGATCAGAAAGGAATTCTCTCCAGCATTTCCAAGGTCTGTGAGGACAATGATGTCAATATCATCGGGCTGAATGCACGGGCAAACAAGGATGAGACCTTCAGGATAGATATCATTCTCGGCATAAACAACAGACCGCAGCTGGAGAAGATCTGCCGCACATTCAAGGGAATTCAGGGAATTATCAAAGCATACAGAAATAAAGGTTAGAAAATGAGAGCAGTTGTACAGAGAGTGAAGCAAAGCGCTGTCTATGTGGATGAGGAAATCACCGGCAGCATCGGCAGAGGATTGACGGTTCTGATAGGTGTTGAAGACGGTGATACGGATAAGGACGCAGAATATGTGGCGAAGAAGGTATCGGCACTCAGAGTCTTTGATGATGAGAACGGAGTCATGAACCTCAGCGTCAAGGATATAGGCGGAGAGGTTCTGGCCGTATCGCAGTTCACACTTCTTGGTGATGTGCGCAAAGGCAACAGACCCGGCTATTTTGCCGCCGCTGCACCGGAAGAGGCTAACATCCTTTATGAAAAGACCGTGGAGCTGATCAGATGCAATGGAATACATGTTGAAGAAGGTGTGTTCCGGGCGGAGATGGTAGTAGATATATCAAATGACGGGCCTGTGACAATACTTCTTGAAAGTCACAAGCAGTTTTAACAGGAGAAAAAATGCAGGTTTTTAATATTCCAACAGGTGCAATAGGCACAAACACATATCTCGTATACGATAATGATGAATCAAGGACAGGTTTTCTCGTTGATCCCGGTGCATACAGCTCCGGCGTCAGTGAAAAGATCAGAGAGTTTGGTATTGACATTAAATATATTATGTTAACACACGGTCACGCGGATCATATTATGGGAGTTGAAGGCTTCAAGGCTGATTTCCCTGAAGCCGAGCTGGTAGCAAATGTAAATGAACGGGAAATGCTTGCTGACAAGGAATTTAACATGAGCGCTTCATTCGGTCATCCGACTGAGCTTGAGGCGGATATCTATGTTGCAGACGGGGACGAGCTGAAGGTGGGAGATCTCAATGTGAAATTTCTGTCCACTCCCGGACATTCCCCGGGGGGAATGTGCATATACATTCCGGAAGAAAAGACTCTATTCAGCGGCGATACTCTGTTTCAGTCTTCGATCGGCAGGACAGATTTTCCCGGCTGTTCATTTGAAGCGCTGAAGAAGGCAATTCACGAAAAGCTGTGGTCTCTGCCGGATGATACACATGTATTCCCGGGACATATGGGTTCCACAAGCATAGGATTCGAGAAAGAGAACAACCCTTTTGTATAAATTCAGGTTTTACAATACAGAGAATACCAGACAGTATGAAGAGCTTATAAAGGAATTTCTGCAGCCCTCCATGTACGAAATCGTAAGAGATGGAGAAGCTGATTTTTCCTATTCCTTTCACGATGACAGAGAGGAAATTAAGAGGGAGCTCTTTGCAGACCTGGCGGAATCAACGGGAAAGAAACCGCGCTGGGGCATACTTACCGGAATAAGACCGGTAAAGCTTGCCGGCGAAATTGCGGACAGAGGTTTCCCGGCGGCAGAGTTCCTGAAGGAGCATTATCTGCTTGAAGCAGACAAGGCGGAGCTGGCGGAGGAGATACTGAAATATCAGCGGCATACGATCGGAAGGCCAAAGAGGGGAAGCATTTCAATGTATATAGGAATTCCCTTCTGCCCTACAAGATGCCTGTACTGCTCCTTTACCAGCAACAGGGCTTCGGATTCGGAGATCGATGGATATCTTGAAGCGCTTTACCGCGAGATCGATTTTGCGGCAGGGGAGCTTTTTGAAGATCCCCTGCCGCTTGAATCGGTATATTTCGGCGGAGGTACTCCCACAACCCTCAGCGCTTCACAGCTGGACAGCCTGCTGCACAAGGTCAGCAGTGAGTTTCAGCTGTCAGAGACGGGGGAGTTCACCGTTGAAGCAGGTCGTCCTGACACCATAGACGAGGAGAAGCTGAAGGTGCTCAAATCCTACGGGGTCAACAGGATAAGCATAAATCCGCAGACCATGAAGGAAAGAACCCTGGAACTTATAGGCAGGAAACATACCGTAGAGGATGTTTACAGAGCATTTGAGACGGCACACAAAATAGGATTCAATATCATCAATGCAGATCTGATTGCGGGGCTGCCCGAGGAATCCTTTGATGATTTTGCCCACAGCGTTAAAGAAATCATCTCGGCGGGAGCATCAAACATTACCCTGCATACCCTGGCGGTAAAAAGAGCTTCCGGGCTTAAAGAAATGGATGAAAATTTTAATTACCGGAATGAAGAACTCAGAGAGAGAATGCTCGATCATGCACACGAAACGCTGAGAGCCGAGGGCTTCAGACCCTTTTATCTTTACCGGCAGAAGCACAGCTCCGGCAATACGGAGAATACCGGATTCTGCAGAGATAACAAGGTATCGACATACAACATCCGTATAATGGAGGAGGCACAGTCCATCCTGGCTCTTGGTGCCGGAGGAATAAGCAAGGTTTTCTTCCCTGATGAAAACAGGCTTGAGAGAGTGGCCAATGTGTCCAATTATGAGATAT
>JAUMVV010000050.1 GCA_030529985.1 Bacillota bacterium | reverse complement strand
AATTTGCGATCAGCAACTGGAGTAGCAGATGCTGATGAAAGAAGTTTATTTGCTGCAAAGAAAGCAAAAGAACAGGAAATCATCATAGAGACGGAGCGTATCAAGGCTGATCAAGAGGTGAAAGAAGCTGCAGAGGCGGCCAAGGCTGCTGAAGAAGCCAGAGCCGCAGTTGCTGCAGCAAAAGCGGCTGAAGAAGCGAAGAACACGGTCACGGTTGTTAAGGCAACTGAAGGAGAAAACAATCCCGAGGGTAGATTAACAGATCCTGAGCAAGCAGTGATTGCCAATGACGACAAACTATCCAAGCATACATCTTTGGAAAAGCCATCTAAAACAACTACCAAGAAGGAATCCGGAAAATCCAAAACCAAGGTGATAATAGTTGTCGCAGCAGTGGTTGTACTTGCGATTCTCGGTATTATTATTGGCCTGACGCATGAAGGAACAGATACTACGATTCAGAGCGAGGATCTTGAATCAGCAAGAACTGTTTCGAGTGATGAACTACCCACTGAACTTGTTTCAGCTGACAACATTATTGTGACTGCGGAAAAAGCTGTTTATACGGCAGGAGCATCTGGAGTTGTCAAGACAAAGTCGTTGAAAAGTGCAGAGAAAAGTTAGCAGAGATAGAGAAAATTGAAGCAGAACAAAAGGCAGAAAGTGAAAGAGTGGTCCTATATGAAAAGGCTTTGAAGAAATTCGAACAGAAAACATCAAAGGAGTACAAGGCGGGAATTGCAGAGTTAGAAAGTCTTGGTGATTGGAAGGATGCTGCAAAAATAGTCGAAGAACGAAAAAAAGAACTCGAAGAAATAGAAAAAGAGGAGAAAAAGAAAAAGAAGAAAATAAAAATGATAATCATTATTGCTGTAGCAGCGGTTGCAGCTATAATAATTGGCGTTTCGGTTATAAAATCAGTCACGACTCCAAACCTTGCAGACTATGGTGTAACGAAAGATGCAACGATTAATTCCATGAGTTATAAAATCCCTGAAGAATGCACATTGGAAGATAATAGTAGTGATACGTTTGCCCAATATTCTTTGAGCAGAAATGACAATGTAATAGGCGTCATAGAAGTCGAATACAGAGGAGATTCAGATTTAAGTGGTGATGCTGGTTTTGATGCTGAAACAGCGGAACATAAATCGACCGATAGCGCATTAGCTTTAATACCAGATGCATCAGGTACTTATCAGGATGCTGTGGTACGCCACGGGGGAGTTAAACAGCCGATGCAAGGCAATCCGGCTTTAGCCATGGCAGACTTCCCTATCCTCCGCAACAGAAAATCCCCGGCATAACCGGGGATCTATATTATCATTTCTCTGCAGAATATCCCTTGTACTGTAGGCTTGCAGATGTTTCTGCCATGCACTTCAGTTTTCCATTATCATTTCTCTTCGGAAGATTCTTCATGCAGTCTTTTGAAAAAGGCATACATTTCAGGCTGTTTTTTCTTCAGCGGAACGGGTCTTAAGGCGCGGTTTGTGAAGCCGTGTCTGCTTTTGCCCTTAGCATGGAGCTTGCCGTTTTCCTTGCTCCTCACCTCATATTCCATCTCCATTGAAGCGTGTGACAGCTTCGAAATACGGCAGCCTATAACGATCTCCTCGTCGTACACTGCAGGCTCCTTGAATTCAACTTCAACAGCCAGTACCGGCATTTGGAAATCTTCTTTCTCCATGTCCGCATAGGACATCCCTTCTGCTCTGATATATTCCGTTCGTGCTGTTTCAAAATACCTGATATAATTGGCATGATGCATAACCATCATTTTGTCGGTATCGAAATACTGAACCCGCAATGTTGTTTCGAACATTTTATTTGTCCTCCTTCTTCATAGCCAGCTTCAAGAGTCCCAGTTCCATATCCGAAAGCGCCATCTCCTTTACAAGATAATGCTGCAGCTTTCCTGTAGCTGTCATAGGAATTTCCTTGACAAATCTGTAATATCTCGGACGCTTGTATACCGACAGAAGATCTGACTCAATACAGAATTCAACCATTTCCGAAACAGTAAGGCTGTCGTCCTCAGGAACGATGTAGGCAACTACAGCTTCGCCCCTTACATTGTCGGGAACGCCTGTAACTGCAGACTGGTGAACCTTCGGGTGAAGATTGAGCGCTTCCTCGACTATTGCCGGATAAATGTTTTCGCCGCTGGAAATAATCATATCATCCTTTCGGCCGGCGATTGTTATAAACTGCTGTTTATCCCATGTTGCCAGGTCTCCGGTATACATCCACCCATTCTTGAACTTATTTGCTTCCTCTTCCGGATTGTTGTGGTAGCAGTATGATGATTTAGGAGTACGGATTATTACTTCTCCTACCTCTATCTCATCCATTGCAACCATGTCATCCGGCTCTGCACTTCTGTCTTCATAAACTCTGACAACTCTTACATCATCATCCGTACATGCTCTGCCTGCTGTTCCCGCCATTTCCGGAAGCTCGTAAGGTCTGAGGAATGTGTTCCAGAAGGTTTCAGATGTTCCGTAACCGTTGAAAATGTTCGGTGTGAGCACTTCCTGAACTCTGATGCAGTCGGTTCTCTCAAAAGGAGCCCCCATTGTAACTATACCCTTAAGGGAAGACAGATCCGCACCGAATCTCTCCTGCTGTCTTACAAGCATCTTCATTATCGAAGGAGCACCAATAAGGAAGGTTACACCGTATTTCTGAACATACTTCAGTGCCAGCTGCGGCTGGAAAGCCTTCATTATTACAACCTTCCCGCCTGCGAAAAATGTAGGGCAAGGTCCACCTGAATGGAGTCCTCCTCTGTGGAACCAAGGAGTAGTGTTCATCGAAACATCCGTGGAATTCATCGGGAAGTGCATCATCACATCATGAGCCGACAGCACTTCATTGGCATTCAGGAGAGGAACTCCCTTAGGTTTTCCTGTGGTTCCTGAAGTATAAAGCCTCATAACCTCATCATACATATGAGGCCGGAAGTCTGTTTCAGGTTCTTCTGTTGACTGATTCTCCACATAATTGTCGTATCTTATGTGCCCTTCAGGAGCTTCACCCTCTCCAACCATTATAATGATTTCAGGGGTCTCCTCCGCTTCAGCCAGCGTTTTGAGCGCATTTTCCTTTATCTTTTCGTCATATACATAAACTCTCGGCTTACTGGAGTTAAGACATATAACAGATTCTCCCGGAGCAAAACCCGGATTTGCCGGACTTGTGACCGCACCTATCTTCTGCGGTGCAAGGTATGAAAATACAAATTCCGGACAATTAGGGAGCTGGAACAGCACTACATCGCCCTTCCTGATCCCCGAAGCATTCAACGCATTGGCAAATCTGTTTGCATCCTCATTGAGCTGCCTGTAGGTCCATGTCTTCTCCGCTACAGGATCCACCAGCGCCTCTTTGTTGGGCAGTCTCCTTACAACCCTTTTGAAGCCTTCAACATAAGTGAAATCGTGTTCAAATACTTCTCTAAACATTTTATTACTCATCCCTGTTCTCCTTTCCAACAATTATGCTTGAATTCTGTCCTCCGAATCCAAAGGCATTTGACATCGCATACTCAACATTCTCAACCTTCAGATTGTCTGCAACATAATTCAGATCACACTTGGGATCCCTGTTCTTCAGGTTAAGTGTTGCGGGAATGATTCCCTCGTTCATCACTTTGATGCATGTGATTACCTCAGTAACTCCTCCCGCACCCATCATGTGCCCCGTAGCCGCCTTGGTTGAGCTGATAGGAACCTTCGTATCATTTCCGAAGACCTCTTTGACCGCCTCGTTTTCGCATATGTCGCCTTTCACGGTTGCCGTTCCGTGGGCATTGATATATCCGATCTGTTCAGGTCTGATGGAGGCAATGTCAATGGCCTGCCTCATACACAGGATCTCTCCTTCTCCATCAGGTCTCGGAGTTACGGGGTGATATGCATCGGTATTGTTCCCCCATCCTGAAAGTACCGCGTACACCTTCGCGTTTCTTGCCTTCGCGTGCTCCTCGGTCTCTATGACAATGGCACCGGCTCCTTCTCCTGAAACGAAACCGTCTCTCGCGATATCAAATGGTCTGCAGGCTTCCTGCGGATTGTCCTTGTTCATGGAAAGAGCCTGTGCTGAAACCAGTGACTGAATGAGTATAGGTTCCAGTGCGGATTCCGCACCTACGGCGATCATCATATCCGCCATTCCCGCCTGAATAAGAGTTGCTCCCAGCGTAATGGCATCGCCTCCGGAAGCGCAGGCGGTGTTCAGCGTCATGCTCGGTCCGTGAATATCATGGGCTATTGCAATCTGAGACGCGCACACATTCCCCAGAGCCTTAGGCAGAAATCTGGGTCCGACTTTTTTGTACTGCGACTTATTATAGGCTTTCTCGGTTTCGGTTATGGTTCCGAAGCCGTTAAGAGCCGTTCCCACAGTTACCCCTGTTCTGTACGGGTCAACAGCTCCACCGCAGTCCTCTATCGCCTCCTTGGCTGCAACAAAGGCCATCTGCATGAATCTGTCCATCTGTGCCGACAGCTTCCCGGACATATGCTCCTTGGGATTGAAGTCCTTCACCTGTCCCGCAAATCCTGCAGGAACATCTTCAAATTCGGGTCTGTCTATACGCCCGATTCCGCACTTTCCCGCAATGAGATTTTCCCAGTACTCTTCTACGCCTGTTCCGATAGGAGTCACCGCTCCCATTCCCGTTATTACAAGTTTTTTCATGGTTTAACTCCCCTATTCCTATTTCACCAGAACGAAGGAAAATTCGGCCTGCACCGCAATTTTCCCGTCAACATATCCTTTGCCCTTTGCAAAATAGAAGGGTCCCATTCTCCTGATAATCTGACATTCCGATTCAAATGTATCTCCCGGCTTTACCGGATTCTTGAATTTTACTTCCTTTAATCCCGAAAAAAGCGTTCCGGTGCCTTCCTCCACCTCATCGGCCAGCAGTACGCAGCTCGACTGAGCCATCATCTCACAGAGCATCACTCCCGGAACAACGGGGTTTCCCGGGAAGTGGCCTTTGAGGAAGAACTCATCTCCGCGCACATGGTACTTACCGTGGGAAACCGGTTCTCCGCTTTTTTCATCCGTCTTGATTTCCGCTTCATCAACGAGAAGCATATTATCCCTGTGAGGGAGTATCTTCATTAATTCGTTTCTATCCATTTATTAAACCCCACGCATGCATTGTGCCCGCCGAAACCGAGAGAGGTGGACAGTGCACAGTTTATATCCTTTTTAACTGCTTTGTTCGGTGTGTAGTCAAGATCACATTCAGGATCCGGCACATCCAGACCGATTGTCGGCGGAATGATGCCTTCCGTGATAGCCAGTACCGAGGCAACCGCTTCAACAGCTCCCGTTCCCCCAAGCATGTGACCTGTCATCGACTTCGTTGAACTTATGGCCAGTTTATATGCCCCGTCTCCGAACACCTTCTTGAGTGCAAGTGTTTCGGAGGTGTCGTTCAGCGGTGTTCCCGTTCCGTGAGCGTTCACATATACACTGCCCGGGTCAGGGCTGCCGCTTTCGATCCACGCATTTCTTATGGCTGCCGCTCCTGCCTTTGCCTCAGGATCCGGAGCTGTCATGTGGTGCGCATCACAGGTTGAGCCGTAGCCCGAAAATTCAGCATAGATTTTCGCGCCTCTTGCCTTAGCGTGTTCCTCGCTTTCGAGAACCATGGCACCCGCTCCTTCACCCATAACAAAGCCGCCTCTGTTGAGGTTAAAAGGCAGACTCGCTCTCATAGGATCATCCGTCATGTTCAGAGCCTGCATCTTTATGAAGCCACCCAGACTTGAACGGGTTACTGCAGCCTCGGTGCCCCCTGCTATCATCACATCCGCATATCCGTGTCGTATCATTCTGAGAGCTTCCCCCAGTGCGTTTGTCCCTGAAGCACAGGCCGATACGGCCGGAAGTGCCGATCCCTGCATCCCATACCTGATGGCGATGGTTCCTGCCGCCATATTCGGTATCATCATCGGAATAAAATAAGGGGAGAAAAATCTCGGTCCCTTTTCCAGATATTTTTCAAAATTATTTTCAAAGGTTTCAATTCCGCCGATCCCGGAGCCGAAATAAACGCCGGATCTTTCAGAGTCAATATTACCTTCAATGCCGCTGTCCTCTACCGCCTGAACGGCAGCTCCGATTGCCATGTGAACATTGTGGTCGGACTTTCTGACTTCGCCCTTATCCATGTAATCCAGCGGATCAAAACCACTGACCTCCGCCCCGATTTTCACAGCGAACTCAGTTGTGTCAAATCTCGTGATGTTTCCTATTCCGCATACACCGGAAACCAGATTTTCCCAGAAGGTTTTCATATCGCTTCCTACCGGCGATACAACACCCATTCCTGTTACAACTACTTTTCTCTCCATCGTTGTTATATCCTTTCTCTTCGGTTATATATCCATACCGCCATCAATATTGATAACCTGTCCCGTAATATAGGATGAACTGTCTGATGCGAGGAATGCGATCAGCTCAGCAACCTCGGAAGGTTCTGCCATTCTTTTCATAGGTATTGTGTCCAGTACATCCCGGTTGTCTGCAAATTCCGCCGTCATCTCAGTACCTACGAATCCCGGCGCCACCGCATTACATCTGACGCCTCTTGAAACCAGCTCTCTGGCAACGGATTTAGTGATTCCGATTACCCCTGCCTTCGATGCGCTGTAATTCGTCTGACCTGCATTTCCCATGGTTCCGGCAACCGAAGAAATGTTTATTATGCTGCCCGACTTCTGCTTCATCATAATCGGTGCACAATGTCTTATCATGTTGAAGGTTCCCTTCAGGTTAACAGCTATAACCCGGTCGAAAGCCTCCTCCTTCATCATAGCAAGAAGTCCGTCCTTCCTTATTCCCGCACAGTTTACGAGAATGTCAATTGAACCGAACTCCTTCTTTATTTCATTGGCGGTCTGCTTAACGGCATCGAAATCTGTCACATCAAGGCTGACTGCCTTCGGGTTGTTTCCTGACTGCCTGAGCTGTTCTATAAGCTCACCCGCGTTGTCGATATTCATATCGACAATCACGATGTTCTCCGCCATCTGCGCAAGCCTGATAGCCGTCTGTTTTCCTATGCCGCTGGCTCCGCCTGTAATTACTGCTGTTTTAGCCATTTTTTCCGATCCTTTCTACCACTGCTTCGAGGGTGTCCATATCGCACACATTCAGCATAGTCACATCCTTTGAGATTCTGGTAATCATCTTCGTCAGAGCCGTTCCCGGACCAACTTCAACAAAGGTATCAACTCCCTGCCGGATCATGTTCTCGATCAGCGTTTTCCATCTGATTGGATTTGAAATCTGTTCAACGAGGAGCCTTCTGATTTCTTCCGCATCCTGCCCGTATTCTTCGGAAGTTCTGTTGGAGAACACAGGAATCTTCGGCGCCGAAAATTTCTCCTCTGCCACCACTCCTTCAAATCGGTCAGCAGCTTCCTTCATAAACGGTGAGTGGAAGCCTCCGCTTACCTCCAGAATTCTCACAAGGCCTCCCGCCTCTTTAGCTTCAGGCGCAAAAGCAGCCAGTTCCTTTTTATCCCCGGCAACCGTCACCTGCCCCTTGCAATTGAAATTTACAGGGAAAACATTCTCATACTTGCTGCAGAGCTCCTCAACCTGCTCATCAGACAATTTAAGAACAGCGGCCATGCCGGTATCGCACTTCTCGCTTGCTTCCTGCATGAGACCGCCTCTCTGCTGCACTATGTTCAGTCCTCTGTCATAGGAAAAAACACCTGCGTAGGCAAGAGCTGCAAATTCTCCCAGCGAATATCCTGCAACCATGTCCGCTTCAATTCCTCTTTCTCTTAATGCTTCGGCGATGGCCAGATCGACAGTATAGATACACGGCTGCGTATTTTTCGTCTCCGACAGTTCTTCCTGACCGGCTTCAAAACACTGTGCCGATGTTCCTTTTCTCACATTGTCCGCCATGAAAAAGACTCCCGCCGCAGCCGTGCTGTTTTCGGACACATCCCATCCCATGCCGGGCTTCTGTGCGCCCTGACCTGCAAATACAAAAGCTATTTTACCCATTGTTCTAATCCTCCGATTACTTCCTCAGCACCTGAAATAAGGCTGAGGATTATATCTCTGCATGTTTCCCTGTTGGAAACCATTCCCGCGATCTGTCCTGACAGGAAACACCCCCGTTTCTCATCACCTTCCTGTACGGCGATCCTCAGACTTCCTTCAGCATACTTCTCAAGCTCTTCATCGGAAATATCCGTATATTCTATTTTCCCGTACCGGCGGGTAAACTGATTTCTGATGCTTCTGACAGGATGCCCCAGCCGCCTTCCGGTTACAGCCGTTGCCGTATCGCCGGCCTTGATTATTCTGTCCTTGTAGTTTTCGTGAATTCCGCATTCTTCGGCTACAAGAAATCTGGTGCCCAGCTGCACTGCCTTTGCACCTAATGCAAAAGCAGCCGCAACGCCTCTGCCGTCGGCTATACCGCCTGCTGCTATCACCGGAATGCTTACGGCATCGCAAACCTGAGGAACCAGTGCCATGGTAGTCAGATCGCCTACATGACCTCCGCTTTCTCCGCCCTCTGCGATAACGGCTGCCGCACCGCTTCTTTCGGACAGCTTTGCCATGGCAACAGAAGGAACGACAGGTATAACCTTAATACCGGCTTCCGACCAGAGCTTCATGTATTTCGAAGGGTTGCCTGCACCGGTGGTGACAACACTCACCTTCTCATCTGCTACGACCTGTGCAACCTCGTCAGCAAAGGGGCTCAGGAGCATGATGTTTACCCCGAAAGGTTTATCCGTCAGCTCCTTTGCCCTTCTGATCTGGGTTCTCACATAATCTGCGTCTGCATTTCCTGCGGCGATAATTCCGAGTCCGCCTGCTTCAGAAACGGCTGCGGCCAGATTTGCATCAGCAATCCACGCCATACCGCCCTGAAATACCGGGTAATCTATACCCAGCATTTCTGCAATAATTCCCTTATTCATTTCCATTCATCTTTTCTTCAACAAACTTAACCAGATCGGCAATTGTATCCAGATCTCTGTCCAGATCCATCTGCAGTTCCAGACTCTCTTCAAGTTCCATTACCAGCTCAACTGCGTCCAGTGAGTCGATTCCCAGTGACTCAAAAGTTGAATCCATCTTTACCTCTTCAACATCACAGTCCAGGTGCTCTGCTACTATTGTACGAATCTTTTCAAATAACATGTTAATATCCTTCCTTTCGTCTTTTCTCTTCTGTTTGGTTTTCTAATTGTTAGTTTTCCTAACTAATAGAATATATATCTATTCTCCGGAAATGTCAAGTATTTAACATATATGGGACAGTCACGGTAAGGAGTTTCTTCTTATGTATCAAAAAAACATCCTATCCGGCGTAAGCCAAACAGAATGTTTTTAATAATGGAGGTGATATCAGAATTTTTCTGATAAAATACCCGATGCAGTTCCGCAGTTTCCCCCGGGCGAAAGGCTTTGCCTGCAAATCAGGCTGCGTACCATTTCATATTTGAAATAGGCTCGTTTCGCCGAGCAATCCGGGATCTGCTGTAGTTAAACCGAAATCACCTGTTAATAGGCGGGAAAGTCTCTTCAAAGGACTTCTCACCGAGCTTAAGCGTATTGATCTCTCTGAGAACGCCTCTCTTCTTCTGAACCCAATATACAATCATCGGAAGTACTACTGCTGAAGATGCAATGCAGAATATTACAAGTCCGCCACCTGCATTTCCTTCAGGGTCAATGACATCACCAAATGCCAGCATGATAAGGCATATCATCTGTGCAATTGCGGCGAACCAAGGCACCCATGATAAGCCCGGCTTTACCCTTGCCTTCAGGCAGGTTTCCGGATCATACCCGTTCTTCTTGAGCTTTGTTCTGAAGCGCTTCTGTGACATAATTATTCCTACCCATGCAAGCGTTCCGGTGAAGCCTGACATCGAAAGCAGTGATCCGTACAGATTTGAGAGGAATCCGGTAAGCTCGGAAACCAGCCCGATAACCAGCACCACCCACATGAATGCCAGTGTGAAGAATACGGCATTTCTTGGAGTTGACTGCTTGCTCAGTCTTGAGAGGAACTGCGGTGCAAGGCCTTCTACTGACAGACCGTACATACATCTTACTGTTCCGTAGAATCCTGTATTAGCACATGAGAATGCCGCAACAAGAACTACTGCCAGGAAGACATAAGTCAGCGGTGTGATTCCGTAAGCTGACATTACATCTGCGAAAATAGGTCTTTCATCTGTCCCAAGTTGTGTAGGGTATATCACCAGAACCAGCGCTATAGGGAGCAGGTACAGCAGCACGATACGATATGTAACGCTTCTGCATGCCTTCGGAACTGACTTGTCAGGATTCTTTGATTCTGCTGCCGCCAGACCAACGATCTCCGTTCCCTGGAATGTTACCAGTACTACTACCATCATTACTACGCAAATCGCGAATCCGTTAGGGAATACATCTCCGTAAATTCCTACGCCTGAACCGAAGTTTACGCTCATACCCAGGAATCCGTCCTTGATCTGTTCATTGGCAACAGTTGTAAGACCTGACTGAGGATCTCCCCACAGTCCTACCCAGATACCGAATGCAGTAAGGACGAACAGTATGATTACACATACCTTGGTAATTGCAAGCCCCGATTCAATCTTCGCGAAGATATCTACAGCGCAGCAGTTGATTATTGTCAGTGCAATCATGGTTCCCAATGCAAATGCAACATATGCTACCGGACTGGTGTTGCCGGTCAGCGCCTGCAGCGCATAGGATACCGCTATCGCTTCTGATGGACAATAGCACACCCAGTTGAACCAGAATGACCAACCCATACCTACCGATAGAGTGGGTCCGAGAAATTCGTGGGTGTACGCTACAAACGATCCTGATCGCGGAAGGTTTACTAAGAGTTCTGCATACGCAATCATAAGTCCGAATACGATAACTCCAACGATCAGAAATGCCAGGAATACTGCGGGACCCATTACCTGGATACACCAGCCTACTCCCAGGAAGTAACATGAGCCGATTACGCCTCCAAGGCCGATAAATGCAACCTGCCAGCCTTGTATGCCTCTTTTAAGTTTTCGTTGCTCGACATCAACAACTTTGTTTTCGTCTGACATATAGCCTCCTTTTTGAAATAGAAATAGAAAATGATAACAATAACGATTATAAAAAGTTATACCAATCGAAGTAATATGAGTGCTGTGCAGCACTTCCCCGGACACTTCAGTTCCTGATTTCGTTAAATGTCAGTTTGACTTTGTCCTTATCTGTACTGATCACGGCTTTGCCAAGCTGATATTTCTTGTGCAGAATTTCGTCAATGAGCTGTCGAAACTCGTCTTCCAGTGAGTAGAAGAATATCTCCCTGAAGTATCTCACCGCTCCCGAGTTACCGCTTCTCTCGACGATGGTCTTTTCCATTGTCGTCATTACTTCTGAGGCTAATATTGTAATGGTGCTTTTGCCTATGGATACGCTGACATTTTTAGGTCCCTTGCCGCTGTAATTCTTCAGCAGCGTGGCAAACTCACGCTTTATTTCATCTTCATATACCCGCGGATTTTCACCTGAATCCACATCCAGCTCGTATTTATGTTCATATATTATTTTTGCCTGCTCTTCCAGCGTCCTCAAAAGCTCTTCAACATCCACAGGCTTCATAATGTATTTATCGATACCCGCATTCACGGCACTTATCATGGTTTCCCTGTCGGAAAGAGCCGTCAGTACGACTACCGAAAAAATATCCTTGGCATTTTCTCTGCGAATTTTCTCTATCATTTCCGATCCTGTCATGTTTGGCATCAGAAGATCCGCAACAATTATATCCGGCCTCATTTTCTCATAGGCCACAATGCCCTCTGTCCCATCGGCAGCAAGCACCACCCTGCTGCATCTGCGGTTCAGTATAGAGACCAGCTCCTCTCTAACCTTCTCATCATCCTCTACATACAGGATTTTCATTTTCCTCAATATGGGATTGTCGATCATATTACTAATTTACTATTATAATGCTCTATTACGCTGCCTTCGTGGCTAAGGACTGTCAATCATCATATCATCAATTTACTATCACAATGCCGCTACTGTAATGCCACCGTCTTGATAACAAACAATATTACCATCATTCCCAGCACTCCGCCTGCGAAGCACAGAGCCTCGACTACAGAATGTCGTCGCAATCTCATTACAGCATAGCACCCGACCGCCAGAACGGCTGCCCCTGCAAAGGTCAGAATATCTGAATTCATCAAAACATCCCTTCGAAAAAATAAAAAATGCCGCGAAAAACCTCCTGCGCGGCACCTGAAAGCTAACAATTATGCTATCTATCGAGTTCCCTCGTAACACTATTTACGATTTTACCTCCTCTTTTTCGGCCTCATTTATCAATGTTTTCCGAAAAAGCACTTTATAATGTCATAATTATAACAAAAAAATGCACCTTTTCAACTTTTTTTCGAGTTTTCTGTGAAATAACCGCTATATTTTTCCGAGTTTCAGATTATCTTGATT
>JAUMVV010000102.1 GCA_030529985.1 Bacillota bacterium | reverse complement strand
ACAGTAACAAGAGCACTCGTATCGCCTACTGTTTACTTTTTATCATGCCTCCTTTCTTATGCCTGTCTCTATATGAGCGGATTTCCTGTCATTTCCACAGGAATATCCAGATTCATCATTTTCAGAAGAGTTGGTGCCAGATCGCAGAGTCTGCCGCCGTCTTTGAGCGGTGCGGGTTCTTCCGAGATATTAACCAGCGGCACCTTATTCAGCGAGTGTGCAGTCATAGGGCTTCCGTCCTCTGCCACCATCATATCAGCATTCCCGTGGTCTGCAGTGAGAAGTATCTGCCCTCCCTTTGCCAGCACCGCATCTACAACCTTCGGGACACATTCGTCCAGAGCCTCTATTGCCTTGACCGCCGCATCCATGACTCCCGTATGCCCTACCATATCCGCATTAGCATAGTTCAGAATAATAAGGTCGTATTTATCAGTGTTTATCGCCTCTATCACCTTCTCCGTGACCTGCGGCGCACTCATTTCAGGCTGCAGGTCATATGTTGTAACCCCCGGTGAAGGTACCAGTATCCTGTCCTCATTCTTTGCGGGTTCTTCAACGCCGCCGTTAAAAAAGAAGGTTACATGGGCATACTTTTCTGTCTCGGCAATTCTCAGCTGATGCAGCCCCAAATCCGAAATGTAGACACCCAGAGTGTTAGCCGGCGTTTCCGGCGGATATGCCGTCGTCACATTCGGCATTTCAGCGTCATACTGTGTCATGCATATATAGCAGATGTCGCTGAGTTTTTTCTTTCTCTCAAAGGCCGTTTCATCGAAATCGGGATCCACAAAAGCCCTCGTGATCTCACGCGCTCTGTCAGGTCTGAAATTGAACATGATAACAGAATCGCCGTCATTGACAAAGCCCTCAGCATATGCACCGTCTCCGTCAACTATGGTCGGCACAACGAATTCATCGCTTTCCTCCCGTCCATATGCCGCTTCGATAGCTGTCCTGCCTGATGCCGCGTGAAAACCTTCCCCCATTGTAAGTGCGTCATAGGCTTTTTCCAGTCTGTCCCATCGCTTGTCTCTATCCATGGCATAATATCTGCCGCTGACGACCCCCACTCTGCCCAGACCGACCTTCTCCATGTGCTCCGTAAGCATATCCATGTATTTCAAAGCGCATCTTGGCGGAACATCACGCCCGTCTAAAAAGCAGTGAACCAGCAGCTTCTCAACCCCCTTTTTCTTTGCCAGGTCGATAAGCGCCATCAGATGTGTGATGTGGCTGTGTACCCCGCCGTCAGACAGAAGACCCTGCAGATGCAGTGTGGAATTGTTTTTACGAACATGATCTATTGCTTTTGCAAAAGCGGGATTCTCGAAAAAATCCCCCTCTTCGATTGACCTGCTTATCATTGTCAGATCCTGATAGACTATTCTGCCGGCACCTATGTTGAGATGACCGACCTCCGAGTTTCCCATCTGCCCTTCAGGCAATCCCACATCGAGACCGCAGGCTTTGATCGTCGTATGAGGATATTTGTCAAAAATTGCATCCAGGTGGGGCTTCCTTGCCTTTGCAATGGCGTTGCCCCCGGTATGCGGATTTATTCCGTATCCATCCAGAATCATCAGCATTGTAGGTCTTCTGAAATCTGTCATTTCTGTCCCTCCTTAAGATGAAGTTATTATGTTTCAAGTTTCAAAAGCCGCGAGTCGGCCTTTTACATCTATTCTGCTGTTTCCCGTGTGCCGTCGTGTGCGGCTGTAAATGACATATTTTTTTCTTTTGCCAAGCTGTCTATTATTATAGCATCCCGAAAAGAGCCCTTCCATACCTATCATTCTACTTCGTAGGAAAAAATCATTCAACTTCGCAGGAAAAAGTTATTTTCTTATTTACCAATTATTATTTTACACCTCATATTGTATGCGATGATCCCCGCTTCTGAATTACATCTAATACATTCAGTTACACGGGTAAATACACGAACTTACAGTTGAGAGACCATTTCGTATTGTCTGTTATGGTAATGAAAAAACCCGCGAATACGGGTCTTTTCTACAGCTTGAGAACCCGCAGGTG
>JAUMVV010000101.1 GCA_030529985.1 Bacillota bacterium | reverse complement strand
CTGACCTTACCCATCCGTACTGATTTTATTTCAGTGCCGGTAAGGACTATCCCTGCCTCATATGTTTCCTCAATGAAAAAATCATGTCGGGCTTTTTTGTTATTTGCAACAAGTTTTATCATCTATTCAATACCTATAACAGCATTATCTCAGCGAAAGTTAAAAACCGTTCTCCGCACAACATGAAAGCAGTTGTGCAAAACCCATAGCAACCTTATTTCACCAACAGTTAAACACCGTTCTCCGCATATTCTCCGCACAGCAGGAAAACGGTCATCCGGTATCTACAGCAGCCTTATCTCGCTGAAAGGAAAGAGTCGGATAAAAGCTTTTCCCACAATCTCCTCTTCCTTTACCATTCCGACACCGGCATCCCTGCTGTCTCTGCTTACAGATCTGTGATCTCCCATCGTGAACACCTCGTCATTTCCAATCTCGAAGGTCTGTCCATTCGGATAGTCCCTGACCTCAGGCATCTCGTCCATAATATAGTCCTCCCTGAGCAGCTTGCCGTTTCGATATACCTCATTATCCTTAAACGAAAGAACATCTCCTTCAATACCGATGACCCTCTTGATAAGAAGCATTTCTTTGCCTGTATCCGGATTGATAAGATCCGATTTGAACACAATGATATCTCCCCTCTGCGGATGCTCTCTGTTCAGATATGCCAGCTTATTGACTATGAGATAGTTGTTCTCATAGAGAGTATCCTCCATCGAGGTTTCCTTGACTATCGTCGGCTTTATAACAAAACTTATCGCGAGGACAATAATCAGCGCAATGCAGATATCTTTCAGCAGCTCCTTCACGATACTGTTTTTGTAAGGCTTCTTCTCCGCCCCCATTTCTTCAAAGTCGTTCACTTATTTCAGTTCCTTCCATACTCTTTCGAACTCTCCGGGTATTTCCGCCACCACCTGCCGCCCGTCAAGACCTGCAAGTGTACCGTACTCCTCACCGGGGTTTTCAAATTTCAGTCTGTATGCGTGAAGCAGCTGAGTGGTAACTCCCAGCTTTCTCAAGTGCTCATTTGCCCTGCGGCCTTTCGCAGATGTACCGTATTTGGAATCGCCTGCAAGGGGGTATCCTGCGGATGCCAGATGTGTTCTTATCTGATGCGTCCTGCCGGTAAACAGCTCCACTTCAACGAGAGAAAACTTTCCATCGGAGCTTCTTTCGAAGGGTCTTGCTATTGATTTTGCATACTGTCCGTCGGAAGACACCCTGACCGTGTTCGTTTTCTCGTTTTTCTCCAGAGATGCCTCTATTGTCATCTCTTCTGCAAAATCACCCGCGACGATGGTGATATAATACTTGGAAACCGCATCCCTGCTGCGAATAAGGGCAGTAAGGTGCCTCAGGCTTTCAGAACTTTTGCCGAATATGACAAGACCCGTGGTGTTGCGGTCAAGTCTGTTGACCGGCGATGGTGTGAAGGTCTTCTCCTTAGCAGGATTGAACTCGCCCTTGTCCTGGAGGTAGCCGCAGACCTGATTCATCAGAGTGTTCTTTTTTTCTACGGAATCGCCGTGGGTAAGAAGTCCCCATGGTTTTTCAACAATGAGCACATGTCTGTCCTCATATGCGACCCTGAACTGTTTTTTTGCCCTGCGGGATCTGACCGGACCTGTCAGCTCCTCAAACCTTTCATCGGACATATAAAAAGACAGTTCATCCCCTTCCTTGAGAACCGTATTCTCCCCGGCTCTTTTCCCATTCAGCTTAAGGTCTTTGCGTATTATCTTGTATATGGCACTGAGCGGAGCCTTTTTCAGATACTTTTTCAGGAATCTGTCCAGCCGCTGCCCCGCATCATTTGCTCTGATCTCAACTGTTTTCATTAGTATGTCCCATTCGCACCTACCGAGATATTATACACTATTGATATATGAAAAAACAAGAGCAACGAACGCCGGTTTTATTCGGAGATGGACGCCGGTTTTAATATTAATATCTAATCGGACAATCTGATCGGGTCTTTAGGTAAGTGTAAAATAATCATTGGCAAATAACAAAAAATAACAGAAGGGCGTGATGC
>JAUMVV010000049.1 GCA_030529985.1 Bacillota bacterium | reverse complement strand
ACTGCAAGAGCGTGGAAGATTATCACTATGAAGGCGTCGCAGGGCTGGCTCAGGGCGAGAGAATGTCAATGGAACCGGCTCACCTGCTGAGACACGAGAGAAACAAGAAATAATCAATGTCCGCTGCGCGTCTATCGCCGCAGGAGGCATTGACCGGGCATCGCCTGCGTCAGCAGGTGATGCCCGGAAGAACGAAAAGACACAGGGGCTTATATGTATCTGCTGGAAGAACTTTCACGGAAGTACAAGAGAATATCGATCGTAGGAATGGCAAAAAATGCGGGCAAAACCACGGCACTCAATTATCTTATCGAGGAGGCAATGGACGAAGGGCTGACACTGGGGATCACTTCTACGGGAAGAGATGGTGAAGGAACTGATGTGGTTACAGGTACGGACAAACCCCGGGTATTTCTTGATACAGGCACTATCGTATCGGTACCCACGCAGCTTTATGATCTGGCGGATGCCGGACTCGAAATCCTTAAAATGACCGATTACAGTTCATCCCTTGGGCAGATAATGCTGTGCAGGGTTGCAAGTTCAGGATATGTTCAGGTGGCAGGGCCGGTGATCAATGCCAACCACATCGAGCTGTGCGAGGAGATGCTTGCTCTTGGTGCCCGGATGGTGCTTATCGACGGAGCGATTGACCGGAAATCCATCGCGGCACCCGGAACATCGGATGCGATTATCCTATCCACGGGCGCGGTACTGTCCAGGAAGATGGCCAAAGTCGTAGAGGAAACGGTTCATACTGTTACCCTCTACCGCTTGCCGGTTCTTGAAGAGGGACGGGAAAGAGAATTGATAGAGGAGCATGCAGCACAGGATAAGATCATCCTGATAAAGGAAGGCAGACCGGTGAGCTTGGAGGTATCAACGGGGCTGGGTGCCGGAAGCCTTCTGGATGGTGAAATTGACGAACTGACCACGCATGTCTTCGTGCCGGGAGCGTTTACGGCAAGTGCGGTGGCAGATATCAATATTAAGAAGCTCAGACATGTCACCTTTGTTCTTAAAGATCCGACAAAGATTTTTATCGGCGCGACTCTCTGGAGTCGGCTGAAGAAGAAGGGGATGAATGTCAGAGTTCTGGAGAATATCGAGGTGGCGGCAATTACTGTCAACCCGACAGCACCTGCAGGTTACAGATTTGACCACAAGGAACTGGTTGATGCAATGCAGAAGGCGGTACCCGATATTCCCGTGATAGATGTAATGCTGTAAATGCGGCAAAACCGACCGACTGCTTTTGCGCGAAACCAAAGCTGAAGCTCGGTGCATGACACAGCATAAAATGAAAAACATCAAACTGAGATGTAAAAATGTATAAATAAAAATGATTTATGAGATATGAGAAAAAATGATGTCACAGAGCATCGCGAAAATGCGGGACATCAAGTCAAGTTAATGAAGGAGAAATAGGATGAAAAGCAAATTGAACCTGGACCCTAACAAGGTTGATCATGCCAGAAGCAGTGCTCGCAAGATTGCTGAAAGCATGCAGGATTTCATCGACAGACACACCACAGTCAGCACAGAAAGAACTATTTTGAGACTGCTGGGGGTTGATGGAGTGGATGAGGTTGATACTCCCCTTCCCAATGTCGTTGTCGACCAGATTCTGGAGGCGGGCGGACTGCCGAGAGGGGTTGCTTACTGGGTAGGCAATGCGATGATTCAGACAGGTAAACAGCCGCAGGAAATCGCGGAGGAAATGGCAGCGGGCAAGCTGGAAATCACAAAGCTGCCTCTGGCTCCGGTTAAGGAAGCGGAAGAAAAAATCATGCCGAAGGTAATAGAAGAGCTTAAGGCTATCAGGGCACAGACTGAAAAGAGAAATCAGTATCTGGCAACCATAGGCGAAGGCAAAAGGCCTTACCTCTACGTTATTGTGGCCACAGGCAATATCTATGAAGATGTTGTGCAGGCACAGGCTGCTGCAAGACAGGGAGCTGATATTATAGCGGTTATCAGAACCACTGCACAGTCACTGCTTGACTATGTGCCGTACGGACCTACTACTGAGGGCTTCGGCGGAACATATGCGACACAGGAAAACTTCAGGATAATGAGAAAGGCTCTCGATGAGGTTGGTGAAGAGGTCGGCAGATACATCAGACTGTGTAACTATTCATCGGGAATGTGTATGCCGGAAATCGCAGCAATGGGTGCTATCGAGAGACTGGATGTTATGCTGAACGACGCCCTCTACGGAATACTGTTCAGAGATATCAACATGCAGAGAACACTGGTTGACCAGTATTTCTCGAGAGTGATCATCGGCTACTGTGATATTATCTTCAACTCCGGCGAAGACAATTATCTGACAACCGATGATGCATATGAAAATGCACATACGGTGCTGGCTTCACAGCTTATAAATGAGCAGTTTGCGGTACTGGCAAATGTTAAGGAAGAGCAGATGGGTCTCGGCCATGCATTCGAGATGGATCCCGACATCGAAAACGGGTTCCTGTATGAGCTGGCTCAGGCCGTTATGGCGAGGGAAATCTTCCCGAACGCTCCTCTGAAGTATATGCCTCCGACAAAATACATGACAGGAAATATATTCAAGGGCAATGTGCAGGATGCACTGTTCAACATGATAGCTATATGGTCAGGTCAGTCCCTGCAGCTTCTGGGAATGCTGACAGAAGCGATCCATACACCGCACATGCACGACAGATACCTTTCAATCGAAAATGCCCAGTACATCTTCAATAACATGAGAGACATCGGAAGCGAAGTTGTATTCAAAGAAGGCGGAATTATCCAGACGAGGGCTCAGCAGACTCTTGAAAAGGCAGACGCACTTCTTTCGGAAATTGTTGAGGAAGGTCTGTTCTCAACTATCGAAAAGGGCAAGTTCGGCGGCGTCAAGAGACCGAGAGACGGCGGCAAAGGTCTTGCGGGCGTTTGTGTCAAGGATGATGAATACTTCAATCCGTTCATCCCGCTTATGTTAGGAGGTGCACAGTAATGGCAGATAAAACAGCAGTAGCTCAGATTGATCTGACAAAGGTTAAGCCTTATGGCGACACTCTTAACGATGGCATGACAGAAGTTGCCTTCACCCTTCCTGTGCCTTACGGTGATGAAGCAAGTGAAGCGGCTAAAATTCTGGCGAAGAAGATGGGTCTTGACGAACCGAATGTTGTATATTCCAAGGAAATGACGCCGGAGTATACCTTCTTCGTAGTATACGGCAAGTGCCGGCATACGGTCGATTACACCACCATCAAGGTCGCAAAGGTTGAAGTTGATGTTATGGACAGACTTGAATGTGCGGAATACATCAAGGAAAACATCAAGCGGCCTGTAGTGATCGTAGGCGCGTCAACAGGTACGGACGCTCATACGGTCGGTATCGATGCGATAATGAACATGAAGGGCTTCCACGGTCACTTCGGTCTTGAAAGATATGAAGGAATAGAAGCCTATAATCTGGGATCGCAGGTTCCCAACGAGGATCTTATCGCAAAGGCAAAGGAGCTGAAGGCGGATGCGATCCTGGTTTCACAGACTGTGACACAGAAGGATATCCACATCGACAACCTGACTAACATGGTAGAGCTTCTTGAAGCGGAAGGCATGAGAGACAAGGTCATACTGGTATGCGGCGGGCCGAGGATCTCACATGAACTGGCTCAGGAGCTGGGATATGATGCGGGTTTTGGACAGCACAGATATGCAGAAGATGTTGCATCCTTCGTTCTGACAGAAATAGTTAATAGAAACATGATTTAAGCGTGAAAGCGGCTTAAGTTGTTAAGGAAGGAAAAAGATGAGTAACAAAATCGTAACACCGCAGGAAGCGGTAGCAGGTGTTGAAGACGGCATGACCATAATGGTCGGAGGATTTCTGGGAACGGGATCCCCTGAGATCCTTATGGATGCCCTGGTGGAAAAAGGCGTTAAGCACCTGACAGTGATCGGAAACGACGGAGGTCTGGCAGAAGGTCAGCCGGGCGGCGAATTTGGCGGAAAGACTCCGCGGGGAATAGGCAAGCTGCTGGCTAATCGTATGGTTGACCATGTTATCATGTCACATGTTGGGGTAAATCCGCGACTGAACGAGCAGTTCACAGACGGAAGCCTCAAGTACACGCTGGTTCCACAGGGAACTCTGGCGGAAAAGATAAGGGCGGCAGCCTATGGTCTTGGCGGAGTGCTTACCACGGTAGGACTGGGTACTCCGATGGAAACCGAGCTTGATGAACTGGGAAGGAAGAAAGAAGTGGTTGAAATCGACGGCAAAAAGTGGCTCTTCGAAAGACCTCTCTACGCGGACTACTCATTCATCAGAGCGACTCTGGCTGATAAGTTCGGAAACTATATGTGCGCCAAGGCGACGAGAAACTTCAATCTGGTAATGGCCGGAGCCTCCAGGCACACGGTTATTGCTACTGAAAAGCTGGTAGAGATCGGCGAGACAGATCCTGACATGTGGCAGGTGGCCGGCGTGCTGGTTGAATCTATCGTGGAAGGAGAGAAGAAATGGCAGATCTAAAAACGAGAATCGCTGCAAGATGCGCTAAAGAATTCAACGATGGGGACTTCATCAATCTGGGTATCGGCCTTCCTACAATGGTAGCAGATTACCTTCCTGACGACATCATGGTAACCTGCCATTCGGAAAACGGGTTCGCGGGAATCGATGTTCTGGCTGACGAATCGAGTCTGGATGTGGACATTATCAACTCGGGGGGTCAGTATGTAACGGCTCTCCCGAGAGCGAAGTTCTTCGATACGGCTGAAAGCTTCGGCCTCGTCAGAGGCGGGCATGTGAGAGCCACAGTGCTGGGTGCCATGGAGGTTGCCGAAAACGGCGATCTTGCCAACTGGATAGTCCCCGGCAAGAAGGTTGCGGGAATGGGCGGTGCCATGGATCTTTGTGAAGGATGTCCTGAAGTGATCATCACCATGCTTCACACCCAGAAAGGAGCCCATAAGATCAAGCCTGCCTGCACGCTGCCTCTTACAGCAGAAAAATGTGTCACTAAGATTATCACCGAAATGGCTGTTATGGAAGTAACCCCTGAAGGGATCAGGGTTATCGAGCTGCACCCTGACTTCACGAGAGAAGAAGTGCAGGAAGCAACCGGCGTTAAGCTCATCTGGGCTGACGACCTGAAGCCTTATCAGGAAGATTAGTTTACGGAGACCGGCAGAGGGAAAATCAATTTGACCTTATGGAATAAAACGCTCAAGTCCGCTTGCATCAGGGACAAGGGCGTTTTTGTATATGGTCTTCAGGGAACTTTCAGGGAACTGCATCACAAAAAACTTGAAACAGTCGGGAAAAAATGGTTTAATATGGGTGATGGATAAAAAATAACGAATAAGGGAGTAGTCAGCGCAGAAGGAGCAGCGGAGCTGCCTCGTTTCTGTGTGGTGATGTCAACAACCCCGGATCGAAGGATCCTGGCATGATCTTGAATGGCGAGACTTATCCGCAGTACGCGGGTAGGTCTGTATTTTTTTTAATAAGGAAAATCAAGAGGAGTATTAAAAGGGTTTATGGAAACAGAAAAAAAGGAAACGGAAACAATGGAAAAGGAAAAAACAATGAGCAGGGGCAAGAAAATATGGGCAGAGATATGGCAGTATAAGTGGCTCTATTTCTGGATTTGTATGGCGGGCATATTCTGTATTGTGATATACTTCTGGAAGGGTCCTTCGCAGGCGATAGACTTTGCCGGCGGTTACCTCATCGAGCTGAGTTTGAGCGTGGATAATCTGTTTGTCTTCCTGCTGATATTTATCAGCTTCGGCATTCCGGAGCATGCTCAGCACAAAGTGCTCAACTATGGGATCATGGGCACTATCGTGCTCAGATTCGTGTTTATCTTCCTCGGCATTACACTCATCAACAGGTTTGAGTGGCTGCTGTGGGTATTTGGCGGACTTCTGATTATAAGCGGGGCCAAGATGTTCAAGCCGGATGGCGAAGATGATGATCCCCGTGAAGGAATACTCTACAGGATAACTGCCAAGTTTATGCCTATGAGCGAGGATTTCGACGGAGAAAAATTCATAGTTGCAAATGACGGCACAAATTACGATAAGAAGAGTCTGGTGTCCAAGAAGGCGAAGAAGCTTTTCACTCCCCTTTCGGTTGTCATGGTGCTGCTTATCTTTTCGGACATCATTTTCGCAATCGATTCCGTGCCGGCAGTTATTTCAATGACACGGGACATGTTTATCGTATATACATCAAATATGTTCGCGATAATGGGGCTGAGACAGCTTTTCTTCGTGCTGGAGCATATGCACGAGAAGTTCCGGTTTGTTAAGTACGGCGTTGCGGTGATTCTTGTCTTCACAGGTGTGAAAATGCTTCTGGATATATTTCATATACGCATTCACAACCTGATTTCAATTGCAGTCATACTGGTGCTGCTGATTGCCAGCGTGATCATTTCTGTAGTTGTATCTAAAAGAACCGAGAAAAAGGACAGCGCAGGCAGAATGGAGAGGAAAAAGGATATAGAAATGGCCTTTGAGGAAGCCGAGAAAGAGGGAAAGCTGTAATGCACCTGAGCTTTGTGTTTTTCTTTAACAGCTTTCTGCTGGGTCTTGGTCTGGCCATGGATGCCTTCAGTGTGTCTCTCGCCAACGGACTTGCCGAACCGGATATGAAAAAAAGGAAGATGAGCCTGATTGCGGGAACCTTCGGTTTTTTTCAGGCATTCATGCCTATGCTGGGATGGGTTTGCGTACACACTGTCGTGCGGCATTTCAAAGCATTTGAACTGTTTGTTCCGTGGATCGCTTTGGTTTTGCTTCTCTTCATCGGCGGTAAGATGTTGCTGGAGAGCATGATCAATACCCGCAAAGGCGAGAGTGATGAGGGGGCGGATCCGGGAAGACTCAGCCCGGGGATGCTTGTGGTTCAGGGTGTGGCCACATCGATAGATGCCCTCTCGGTGGGATTTACTATATCAAACTATGGCTGGCTGCAGGCACTGTTCTGTGCCATGATCATAGCTTTTGTAACATATTTCATCAGTCTTGCCGGACTGCTGACCGGACGCAGAGTCGGGGTAAGGCTTTCAAATAAGGCGGGAATATTGGGAGGCTGTATTCTTATTTTTATCGGACTGGAAATTTTTTTGACAGGAGCATTCTAATGGCAAAGGACTTCGGTGGAGCTCCGGCATGGAAGGTGTACGGAGTGGCGGCAGCTTTTACGCTGTCTATAGGTTTTTCATTTTTCGGTATCAAGCAGTGCGTTCCATACGCTGATACGCTGACTATTCTGTCATACAGATATGTGGCGGCACTTATAGGAGCGCTTATATGGATAGCGGTTACAAAACCTATGGGATTAATGCCCAAGGCCGAGCCGGGGCGGCCTAAGATAAAGCTTTATCAGACAGCGGCATTCTATATTCTTTTTATGATATTGCAGATCCTTGCCATGTTTTTCGCGACCTCCATAGAGGGTGCCATAGTGTATGCGATGGTGCCTATTTTCGCAAAGATCCTGGGAAGGATCGTTCTGGGTGAAAAATCTACGCGAATGCAGCTGTTTTTCGTTGTGCTGACGGTGTCTGCACTTATTGTACTGATAATACTCAATGCGGCAAGCATTAAACTGAATGTGACCGGGCTGGTGATAATGACCATAAGCAGCATTTTCATGGCGTGTCAGAATGTGTCTGCCAGATATGTGCGCGGGGTTTTTCAGCCTATAGAGATTACTATGGCCATAGCCATCGGCGGCTCCTTCATATTCATAGGAGCATCCGTCCTGCGGGGAATATTCAGGGGAAGTTTCGAATTTCTCATCGAACCGCTGCGCCACCCGGACTTCATAATATGGGTAAGCTTTCTGGGAATTTTCTGTATACTGCTGTCTGCCCAGTTCATGGCTTACATGCTGGCTCACATGGAGATAATTCAATCCACGGTATTCAACAGCGCATCCACACTCATCTCCATAATTGCGGGGGCACTGCTTCTCGGAGAACCTCTGATGTGGTATCACTACCTCTGCGGCGGCATCATTATTGCCGGTGTTGTGGGTATGATCTTAGTGCCTTCAAAGGAAGAAAATGCAGGTCGCTCTCTGGGAGAGGACATAGAGAAGAAATGATCCCGCCGGCACAGGGCATAACAGCGGCGACATGAATGCAGTCCGGAGATGGCCTGCGAATAGATATGAAACAGTTTTACTGATACAGGGCACAGCTGAAACATATTACAGCTGTGCCCTTGAATTATGTTTGATCATGTTTACCCGCATTTTTAATAGCCAGGAGCACGGCTCCCATGTCGGGCTCCATAAGAGGTGCCGCATATTCCATGCCGTAACTTCTCAGCATCAGGGAGAACGGTTCAATAATGCAGTCTCCCATTTTGAAAATACCGCCAGTTCCGCTGCACGGCACAGGATTTCCTGAATAGTCTCCGGCATTACCATTATACGCGTCGTAAGTTGCTGCACCGGTTTTACCGAAGCCAAGCCTCTTGTAGAGTGAGATGGCAAAGCCTGCGAGCTCCTCGGCCGCAGCCCGGAAGATTGCCTTTGCATGGGGATCCCCTGCATCGAAGAGCATCCGGCAGACAGGCGCCAGAGAAGCTATTTTAGCTCTGTCCAGCCTCCATTCTTCAACAACGCGGGTCACGATCTGATCATCAGTGTGAAGATTGAGGGTGTTGCGGACCGCACCGTACAGGGCGGTTTTCTCATCACGACCGTCGCTCTGACGCTGGAACTCCTTGATGAGACTCCAGCCTATCCAGTATCCGCTGCCCTCATCGCCGCCAAGGGCATGGTGCCAGCCGCCGCAGCGCTCATACTCGCCGGCTTCATTTATACCGCAGCCTACGGAACCGGTACCGGCAATGATATTGATCCCGGGTCTTTCGCCGAGTGCGCCGGCAAGTGCATTCTCGCAGTCATTGCCGATCTCGAAAGGCATATTTCCTAAGCCTTTTTTTACGGCTGTGCGTATTTTCGGTGCGTCATTTATAACATCGCCGTAGCCTGCGAGTCCGGCAAATGCGAAGACGGCCTCGCCAAACGGCGAGGCGCTGCCGCTTGCGGCAGCGTCGGATTCAAGACCTGCCGTGACCTCTGCCACACCCTTTGCCATGATCTCTGTCAGCCCATCATAACCGCACTGAAGATAGTGGCAGGGCGAACCCATGTATTCATTTATCACTTCCATATCCTTTGTGGCGAGGGTAAACTTGGTTTTGGTTCCGCCGCCGTCTATTCCCAGATAATATTTCATTGTGTTCCTTCCCATATATTGTGTGCTGAGTTTTACATAGTTTGCTGTACCGTCATATAACCCCTGTATGCCGCCGGAAAAAGGCATTCGGGAGGAAGAGCTGACAGATTTGATTCTCAGCAGCGCTTTACCGATAGCTAAAGGCGTTGCCGCTATTGAAAATTATACCATTTTTTGTTCAGAAATTCCCGTCCGATGGTATAATGAGTTATGATTAATTACATCACCCCTGAAAACATTGATAGGACAGGTTTTGTCACAGCCGCATTTTCTCTGCGAGATCCGCAGGTCAGACTCTACTTCCGACCCGGCGAGAAGTATGAGGAGATTGCCGAAAACAACCGCCGCTTTCTGGAGCAGCTGGATTTGAGTGCGGATAAGCTGGTGACAGTCAACCAGAAACATACGGCAAATGTCCATGCAGTATCGCCGGAGGATGTGGGATGCAGCCTTAAGAGAGACAGAATACGCGATACGGACGGAATCGTTACGGATATTCCGGGAGCGGTTCTTACTGTCAATGTTGCGGACTGTTCGGCGGTTTATCTGGCAGATCCCGTTTCCAAATCAATAGGGCTTTGCCATGCGGGGCGCAGGGGCGCCCTTAACAAGATCGCAGCGGTGACAGTCAGGAAAATGAGTGAAAACTTCGGCGCGGATCCGGCACATATCCTTGCCTGGATCTCTCCATGCATATGCAGAGAATGCTATGAGGTCGGGACGGAGGTCAAAGAGGAAACACTGGGATTGTGGGGTGAAAAGGCCGGAGCTGTTCTCCGGGAGGATCCGCACACCGGCAGAACGCATTTTGATTTGAAGCTGGCCAACAGACTGGTTTTGCTTGAAGCGGGAATTCGCAGTGAAAATCTGGAGATATCCGGAGAGTGTACCTGCTGTGACAGGAGCAGATTTTATTCGTTTCGCGGCGATGGTAAGATAATAAATGAGATGGGAGCGTACATGTCCATCAGACCCGAATGCTTCAGAGGGGAAGATATATGAACAAGACAAATGTAATGAGAGTGCTGGATCAAAAAAAGGCAAAATATACGGTGCATGAATACGAGGGCACAGGAGCCATCAGCGGCAAGGAGGTGGCGGCTGCTTTAGGGCAGGACGAGAGGCAGCTTTTCAAAACTCTTGTTACCACAGGGCGTTCGAAACAGCATTATGTTTTCATGGTGCCTGTGACGGGTGAGCTGGATCTTAAGAAGGCGGCAAAAGCTGCAGGGGAGAAGAATATAGAGATGATAAAGGAGAAAGAGCTCCTGCCTCTGACGGGATATGTTCACGGCGGATGCAGTCCTATCGGTATGAAAAAAACATTTCCAACATTTATTCATAGGGATGCTGCGGACTTTGAAACCATAATTTTCAATGCCGGCAAGATAGGATATCAGGTACAGATCGGACTTGAAGAGCTGGCAAAGGTGATGGATTTCACTTTGGCGGATGTGCTGAAAACGGAGTGAGAAGGAAAAATCAGGGAAGACAGAAACAATACAGGAGAAAATATGTCGATAGTATATGATTATTTCGGAGGATTGTACATAAATTTAACAAACAGGTGCCCGAATGCATGTGAATTCTGCATCAGAAATTACACCGATTCGCTGGGGGATGCGGACAGCCTGATTCTGGCGAAGGAGCCTTCAGCTGAAGAGGTGAAGGAAGAGCTGAGACGCTGGGATGTGAACCGGTATGAAGAAGTGGTTTTCTGCGGGTATGGAGAGCCGACCGAAAGGCTCGGGGAACTGCTTGAACTGGCGCGTTTCATCAAGGCGGGCCGGGGCAGACCGATCAGGATCAACACCAACGGGCTTGCAGATCTGATATGGGGTGAAGAGACTTGCCCCCGGCTTGAGGGTGTCATCGATGCGGTATCGGTCAGCATGAATGAAGCGGATGCGGAGAGGTATAACAAGCTGTGTCATCCCGTATTCGGTCTGAAATCTTATGATGCGGTTATCAAGTATATCAGGGATGTTAAGAACTATGTACCGTATGTGGCATGTTCTGTTGTCGCTTCGGCAATCTCCCGGGAATCTCTTGAAATATGTCGTGCAAAAGCAGAGGAACTGGGGGTAAGCTTCAAGATAAGGTGACAAGGTACGGGAATGCTGTCGCTGTTTGTTTTCCATAGACAGGGGATATGATGTTACAATAACGGTCAGGGGAGAATACTTATTATGACTGATACACTGAACCCGCCAAAAACGCGGGATTACATGTTTGATACTTTCAGAGGCATATTGATGCTGTCCATTCCGATTTCACATTTTACCAAGGCATCAGCGAACTGGTATGGGGAACTCTGGGCGGGAAGCGGATTCGCTCACCATTCACTGTGCGGATTTGTATATATAACGATCAATGTTTTTGTGATGCAGGCATTCATGTTCCTGTCCGGATACTTTTCAAAGAAACCGGAGAAGGCTCGAAAGACAGCTTTCAGAGGGGTGCTGTGGCCGTACCTGGTGTTTACAACGATCACTATGGTGGCAGCATGGGGCTTTGACGCACCCATAGGACGCTATTTCTCCTATCTGACGCCAGCGTTTGCACTGTGGTTCCTGCTGGCTCTCTTCCTGTACAGATTCTTCTTAACGGACATTGTTAAGTTCACATGGGCTCTTCCCATGAGCATAGTGATGATGCTTGCGACGGGGCTTCTTCCTTTCGGACAGTTCATGGCTCTGGGGAGAGTTTTCTCATACTTTCCTTTTTTCCTTCTGGGTTATTACTGTTCGAAGGAAACTCTGGATAAGGTGAGAACTCTCAGGAAGAAGCCGGTTATACTGACACTGCTGGGAGCAGCGCTTGTTTATGCGTCGATTCATCTCATGAATCATGGCCCGAAGCTCGGATGGTTTCTGCTCAAGACAAACTGCGATCATTTCGATATGCCGTGGTACGAGGATTCCCTTTACAGAATTCTTGTCTTTGCACTTGCTTGCGGATGGATAGTTTTCATGGTCAATATTCTCCCGTCAAAGAAAAATTTCCTGTGCTATATAGGGACAAACACGATGCCTATATACCTGTTTCATCTGGGCCTCAGGCATGTGGTGGTGCAGAAGGGTATTTATGTGGGCTGCATTGCAACATTGTTTGTTGCGTGGTTCTCCGGGATTTCGCTTCTGCACAGGAAGCACGGCAATTGGCTTGTGTCCGGCATACTGACGGTTTTATCGATAGCCGGAGTAGTGGCAGTCTGTGAACTGGGACTACTGAACCGGCTGTGCGGCGGCTGCCCGCAGAATCTCTTCCTGTTTTACCTGCTGGTATTCGGAAGTGCACTTCTGGCCGGAGTGTCATTCTCGGCGCCATTCTGGGTTAAACTCTATAACATCCTGACGGAGGGATTTCTCAGAACGCCTTTAATAGTGCGCCGGCTGGAAGGG
>JAUMVV010000048.1 GCA_030529985.1 Bacillota bacterium | reverse complement strand
GAAGAACCGGAAGATCCCAGAGATGAGCGGGGGAAGAAGTATCCGCTTATGGATGTAATGATTCCGGCATTGTACGGAGCTCTGATCGGTTATGAAGACTTCACAAACATGAGTTATTATCTGAAAAAGAGAGAGGCGGAACTGACAGAACGATTCGGGTTGAGCAACGGAATACCCTCACATGATACATTTTCGGCGGTATTCCGGATCATTGATGTAAAGCAGTTCATGCGGTTGTTTGTCGAGTGGACAAGGATGATAGTGAAGGAAAAAAGCGGCAAACAGATCGCCATAGACGGCAAGGCCGTACGGGCAGCGCGAAAGAAAGCGGAGGAGGGAAATATCCCGTATGTGATTTCGGCGTTTCTTTGTGAAACGGGGATCACGATCGGACAGAAGGAAGTAGGAGAAAAGACGAACGAGATTACCGAGATCCCGAAACTGCCGGATATGATCGATATTACAGGCTGCGTGGTAACGATCGACGCGATCGGAACGCAGAAAGAAATTATGGATAAGATCATAGACAAAGGCGGACATTTCTGTCTGCAGGTAAAAATGAACCGGAGAGCGGCATTTGAAGCCATGGAACTGTATTTTACAGATCTGAATGAAGAGGAGTCAAAGGCCTTCGGGGAACCAGACAGGTATGAAATGGCCGAAGCGGATCACGGAAGGATTGAAAAAAGAGTATACTGCACAGAGACGGATCCGGAAAAGATTCACGGGATACTTCCGGATGAGAAATGGAAGCATGTACAGTCGATTGGGATGGCAAGACTCACCCGTGAAACGGCAGGGCACAGATCGACGGAGATGCATTTTCATGTAATGGATCAGAAACTCACGGCAAAGCAGTACGGCAAATATGCCAGAGGACACCGGGGAATTGAAAACAGTCTGCATTGGGTGTTGGATATTCATTTCAACGAAGATAAAGCTACGGCAAGAAGTGAGAACTCCATATCCAATCTGACGCTTCTGAGGAAAATGGCTTTGAATCTGACAAAGCCGGATCCGAAGATGGCAAAGAAGACGACTAAGAAAAAGATGATTGATTTTATGACAGAGCCGGAATTGTTTTCAAAATTTGTGTTTGAAGTATTACCGGATGCGGATGCATGAAACTGCGGTTTGGTGGCAGGTATGCGGAGGTGCCATTCGCAGGAGCAGATGCGATCATATGCGAAATGAGCAAAGAGAATGGCGAAACGTCAGCAATGTCTGAGCTGCAAAGCAGCGAGTTTTGCTGACGTTCCATTCTCTGTGAATGAGCATGCATGATCGCCTGCGACGAGGACAGGCACAGAAGCATACCTGCCACCAAACCGCAGAAAGTTCAAAATTCGTAAAAGGGTGACTCGAAAAATGGCTTCTGAAATTTCTTGCGATTGCCCTGTCTTTTTATTTGTTGAGCTTGTAATTGTTAGGATAATGGATTACAATTTGTTCTATGCGAGACAAAAATTATACGGACACAACAACTGAAAAAAAAGCAATTTCCGATGGCGTTATGACTGGGATGAGAGCTCTTGCAGAGAGCCTGCCCGAGGACAGACTTGAGGTTTATGAAGTGGTACGCCTCAGCGGAGGCAAACCGCTTTTTGTTTCTGAACATTATGAGCGAATGTCAAAATCCCTCTCTGGCATCGGCAAGGAGCTTCTTCTCTCCTTTGACGAATTTGCGGAACAGATCGACCGGGTTGCAAAAGCAAACTCTCTGGACGAAGGCAATATCCGTATCGAACAGTATCGTGCCAGCTCTGACACTGTGGAACACACCGGTATTTATCCGATTCCCTATGAATATCCAACACCTCAGATGTATGCCGAGGGCGTTAAGGTGACATTCATGAGAGCGGAGCGTGATAATCCTCAAGTGAAAATCTTCAACTCCCATTTCCGTCAGCAGGCGGATACTCTTATTGCAGAAACAGGTGCTGCCGAGGTTCTTCTCGTAAACAGAAACGGGGAAATTACAGAGGGCAGCCGTTCCAATGTGTTCTTCATCAAGGATGACACTATCGTAGCTGCACCCCAGTATTCGGTTCTTCCCGGAATAACCAGAATGAAGGTTCTCAGGATTTTCAGGGAAGATGGTATAGGCTATGAAGAGAGACCGGTAATGGCTGACGGCGTAGGTACCTTTGATGCCGCCTTCCTGACCGGAACATCCAAGGAAGTCCTTCCAATTGCCGGAATCGATGAAGTGTCATTTGATGTCAACCATCCCATCCTGCGGCACATAATGAAAAGGTACCGCAAGATGGCTGAGGACAATATCCGAAGGACCATTTGAAATCATCTGTTGCTCCGAACAACAATATCATCCGGCTTCACGTTAAATACGGTGGTCGCCTTGAAATTATAAATCGGTTCATGATATCAATGACATCCACTGATTCTCTGATTACATCATTCACTCTCCCTTTAATTTCAAACATTGCTATTCCCTTAATAAAAAACGCCTATCCTATACATAGGATAAGCGGCTTTTTCATACTTTTCCGTTCCATTGCAGGGCGCGCATCATATGCCGGATCCCCATCTGCTGCCTATCCTTTTATGGCATGACAAACCCTCACTTCCATTATAGTTGAAGTGTGATTTGTTAATCTGTTCAATTTCCGGTAAACACTGTCTGTTAAGAAACATTTCCTATATGATCCTCGTCTTTCTGATCGTCTCCGAAAAGCATAATACCACAACTATCCAATGATTGCATTATACCTAATGCTGCATCGCGGCATAATCATCAACTGTCGGTTCTGCATTCAGATGACAGTCGATGTACGATTCAAATGCGGTCAGGGATAAAATCAAACATCTGTCAGGAATTTTATATTCACGCGACAAGCTGATGTACTATTCAAACAGCAGTCCTGCCGCCACTTCGTCTCTTGCCCCTCTGCCCCTCAGCTCTTCCACAAGGCTCAATGCAAATTCCATCGCAAGAGCGGGTCCTTTGCCTGTGATTATGTTTCCGTCAACCGTTACACTGCTGCCTGTAGGTACGCCGCCTTTAAGGTGTTCCTCCATGCCCGGATAAATCGTTGCCCTTTTCCCATTCAGCAGCCCGCAGCTTCCAAACACGAGGGGTGCCGCACAGATTGCGGCAAGCTTCTTGCCGCAGGCATCAAACTCCCTGATCCTATCAGTCAGTCCCTTATGTGCTTCAAGATTCGTCGCCCCCGGAAGTCCTCCCGGCAGAACTATCATCTCACATGCATCATAATCCGCATCCTCAAACAGCAGATCTGCCATTATCTCCATGCCGTGTGCACCGCAGACGAGCCTTTCCCCCGTCATGGACACCATCTTCGCATCGATTCCCGCACGCCGCAAAATATCTGCCGCGGTAAGTGCTTCCACTTCTTCAAATCCTGTTGCCAGATGTATGTATACCATTTCTCATCTCCTGTTCTGTTAACCACTCATACCGCTTTTGCAAAGGCATTATTTATGAGAAGAACTCCTTGATAGCATCCTTGAAACTGCTCTTCTTCGAGTAGCACTCTGCCCCGACTTCTTTGCCCATATCCGCAATTGCTTTTCTCTGCGTCTTGTTGAGCTTTGTCGGCACCTCCAGATAGACCTTAACAAATAGGTCGCCCTTCCGTCCGTTCCTCAAATTCTTTATTCCTTTACCCTTGAGTCTGAAAATCTGACCCGGCTGCGTTCCTGCCGGAACCTTGTACTTGATTCTTTCCTCCAACGTCGGGACGATAATTTCATCTCCGAGAGCGGCCTGCTCAAATGAGATAGGGATTTCAAGCCACAGATCCGAGCCCCTTCTCTCAAACAGCTTATGAGGTTTGACATTCAATACAATGTACAGATCTCCATCCGGTCCGCCGTTGATTCCCGGTTCTCCCTGTCCCCTGATAGGAATAACCGAGTCGTTATCCACACCTGCCGGTATATTTACTGAGATGCTCACTGTATCTTTGACCCTGCCTGTTCCGCCGCAGTCTTTGCACGGGCTTTCATTGATCTCACCGGTCCCGCCGCAGTCAGGACAAGGCGAAACGCTCATGAATGCTCCCAGCGGAGTCTGTTGCTGAGTTCTGATCTCGCCTGTTCCGCCGCATCTTGGACAGGCCTTTTTGCTGGTTCCTGGACTCGCCCCCGTTCCGCCGCAGGTCTTGCACTTCACCTGCTTGGTGAGCCTTATCTTTTTCTTTGTCCCAAAGGCAGCCTCCTTGAAGGTGATAGTCATGGATTTCTGAATATCATTGCCCTTTCTGGCAACATTCCGTTTGCCCTGACTTCCGCCGAAACCGCCGAAGCCTCCAAAACCGCCGCCCCCTCCGAATGCGCCGCCAAACATATTGAATATATCCTCGAAGCCGCCAAAACCACCGGCTCCGCCAAATCCGCCGGCAAAGCTGTTAGGGTCAACACCTGCGTGCCCGAATCTGTCATACTTTGATTTCTGTTCCGGATCGGACAGACATGCATACGCTTCGTTTATTTCTTTGAATTTTTCTTCTGCCTCTTTGTCATCAGGGTTTTTATCCGGGTGATATTTCATCGCGAGCTTTCTGAAAGCCTTCTTGATTTCATCATCGCCGGCGCCCTTCTTCAGACCGAGGACCTCGTAATAATCTCTTTTTTCTGCCATCTTCTATAACCTCGAATCGGCCGGGCGCCTGCGCCCGGCCGTATCCAACCTTCCGTTGATATTTTATTTCTCTTCGTCGTCCACAACTTCGAAGTCTGCGTCAACAACACCGTCGTCTCCGCCCGGAGCATTTCCGCCTGCCGCTCCCATATCAGAACCGCCTGCAAAACCTGCCCCGCTCATGTCAGAACCTGCACCTGCAGCGCCCTGAGCCTGCTGATACATCTTGGCCGATAATGTATGGAACTTCTCTGTGAGAGCTTCCGTCTTCGCCTTGATATCGTCAATATTGTTGGCGTTGAGTGCACTCTGCAGAGCATCCTTGGCCGCGTTGATGTCATTCTTTTCTTCCTCCGACAACGCGCTGTCAAGCTCCTTCACATTCTTTTCTGTTTCGTAGATAAGAGTTTCGGCCTGATTCTTGACTTCAACTTCTTCCTTCCTTTTCTTATCCTCTTCTGCGAACTGTTCTGCTTCCTTTACCTTGGCATTTATCTCGTCCTCGGAGAGCTTAGTGGATGAAGTGATCGTTATGTTCTGCGATTTGCCCGTTCCCAGATCCTTCGCACTTACGTTCACGATACCGTTAGCATCGATATCAAATGTAACCTCGATCTGAGGTACTCCACGCGGAGCCGGTGGAATACCTGTAAGCTGGAATCTTCCGAGGGTGGTGTTTCCCGCTGCCATATCTCTTTCGCCCTGCATTACATGAATGTCCACTGCCGGCTGATTGTCCGCTGCCGTAGAGAATATCTGACTCTTCTTTGTCGGAATCGTAGTGTTTCTCTCAATAAGCTTTGTGGCAACTCCACCCAGAGTTTCTATTGAAAGTGAAAGCGGAGTAACATCCAGAAGCAGTATGTCTGAGCCCATGCTCTCGTCTCCCTTGAGGATCCCGCCCTGGATCGCAGCACCCATCGCTACGCACTCGTCAGGGTTGATTCCCTTGAAAGGCTCCTTGCCGGTTATTCGCTTAACAGCTTCCTGTACAGCCGGAACTCTTGTCGAACCGCCCACCAGAATAACCTTATCGATATCGTTGTTTGTCACTTCGGCATCTGCCATGGCCTTCTTCATCGGCTCAATAGTTCTTTCCACCAGTTTGGAAGTGAGCTGTTCAAACTTAGCTCTCGTGATATCCATGTTCATGTGCAGCGGTCCTGCTTCGCTCACTGTGATGAACGGCAGATTGATATTTGTGGTCTGTGCACTGGACAGTTCCTTCTTTGCCTTTTCTGCAGCTTCCTTAAGTCTCTGCATTGCCATCTTGTCTTTTCTCAGGTCAATTCCGTTTTCCTGTGAGAAGCCGTCCGCCATAAAGTTCAGCAGTGCTTCATCAAAGTCATCACCACCCAGCTTGGTGTCACCGTTTGTGGCCAGAACTTCCAGAACACCGTCTCCCAGTTCCAGTATGGAAACATCAAATGTACCGCCGCCCAGGTCATAAACCAGAATCTTCTGTGCATGCTCGGCCTTGTCAATTCCGTATGCCAGCGATGCCGCTGTCGGCTCGTTGATAATTCTCAGAACATCCAGCCCTGCAATCTTGCCTGCATCCTTAGTTGCCTGCTTTTGGCTGTCCGTAAAGTATGCGGGAACGGTGATTACCGCCTCCGATACGGATTCGCCGAGATAGCTTTCGGCATCAGTCTTGAGCTTTGCCAGTATCATTGCACTTATGTCCTGCGGTGTGTATTTCTTCCCATCAATCGTGACATCATAAGCCTCGCCCATATGTCTCTTGATAGATGCGATCGTTCTGTCAGGGTTTGTGATTGCCTGTCTTTTTGCTGTTTCACCAACCAGTCTCTCGCCGTTTTTCGCAAAACCAACGACTGACGGTGTGGTTCTCATGCCTTCTGCGTTTGTAATAACTGTAGGTTCTCCGCCTTCAACAACTGCAACACATGAGTTGGTTGTTCCTAAATCGATTCCTATAACTTTTCCCATTGTATTTTCCTCCTTAGTTAGCTACTTTGACCATTGACGGTCTTATCACTTTGCCGTTCAATGTATATCCTTTCTGCATTACTTCACTGACCTTTCCGCTTTCGTACTCATCAGTGTCCTCTGTCATTACCGCGTTGTGCTTCTGCGGATCAAAATCCTCGCCCATCGCCGGTATTTCAGCCAGACCCGACTTCTCAAGTACATCGCCCAGCTGTTTGAAAATCATCTCTATGCCTTCCTTGAACCCCTCGCCGTCATCATGGCCAAGCGCTCTTTCGAAATTGTCCAGAACCGTAAGCAGCTCATTCATGATAATTTCGTTGGCATAGGCATACAGATCTTTCTTCTCTTTCTCTACCCTTTTCTTGTAATTCTGAAAATCTGCCATCAGTCTCAGATACTTTACATTCTCATCCTCCTCCGGCTCTTCCTTCACATCTTCCTTGATTTCCGCTTTTTCTTTTCCCGAATCCTCCTTTTCTTCTGCCGATCCAGCAGTCTCCTCTGCTGTTTCTTCTGCTTTTGCATCTATTTCTTCATTGAATTCATCTTTTTTATTATCTGTCATCATCGTCTCCTTCTGTCAGCATGAATGCCTTGCTGATATTTTCTGTAAGATATTCAACCACGGATGTTACTTCTTCGTATTTCATTCGCGTAGGGCCTATTACTCCCAGCTTTCCCACCATCTTACCGTCAACATGGTAGGTCGCCGTAATGACGCTGCAGTCCGAAAGCCCCTCATCCTGGTTCTCTCCTCCTATTGTTATCATCATACCATCATCCCTTGAAATGATTTTCTGAGTTATGTCCGACTTGCGGCTGATCATCTCAAAGAAACTCCTTGCCTTGTTGATGTCACTGTACTCCGGCAACGCGAAAATATTCGTAAGGCCATCCATATACAGATTCACATTCAGCATATCTTCAAGGGTCCTGATAAAGCTTGGCGCTATTGAATGTTCAAACATTGCCATGGCCTCCGCATCTTCCTTGAAGGTCTTGATGATATCTATCGTCAGTGCCTCGCTCAAGGTCTTGCCGCTGAAATTATATGTCATGTTCTTGGCCAGAATCCTCAGCGTCTCTTCCGATGCCGGCTTGTCGAGTCTGACAGCCGTGTTGCTGACCTTGCCGCTGTCGGATACCAGCATGAGCACCACAGTCCGTTCGTCAACCGGAAGGAGATTAATATATTTAAGCTTGTCCTGCTCCTTCCCGGGGGTAAGCGCGAAAGCAGTCAGATTTGTAATTTCCGACAGCACATGAGCCGCCCTCTCAATGAGATTTTCAAGCTCACTCACATTCTCATACAAATCCTTGGCGATTGCCTCCTTCTCCTCTTCGGAAAGTTCCCTCTTGCCCATCATCTCATCAACATAGAGTCTGTACGCCTTCTCAGACGGAACCCTGCCCGATGATGTATGGGGATGTGTCAGGTAACCCATTTCCTCAAGGTCAGACATCTCATTCCGAATGGTGGCCGGACTTCCCAGCTCATAGTTCTTCGAAATAGTTCTGGACCCAACCGGTTCTGCAGTTCTAACGAAATCAGCGATGACGGCCTGCAATATTTTTAATTTTCGTTCAGTTAAATCCATTGCTTGCCTCCCTCTTGTTATTAGCACTCTTATATTGCGAGTGCTAACCTCTATGTATAAGTTACCACCTGTTCCCTATAGTGTCAATACTTTTTTTGAAAAAAACTAATGAAAATACGAAGTAAAAAACCGCAAAAAAAAGTGACAGAATGCCTGTCATCCTGCCACTTCATATCGGTATCCTATATAGCCATTCTGATGAAGCTGCCTGTGTTGAAGAGATACAGATAGGCCTCCTTAACGGTTTTGCCTGTTGCCCCCTCCAGAGCCCGGCTGTACAGCTCTATCTGACCTCTGTAGCTCTCCGCAAGCTCTTCTCTGCTCCTTCCTGCGCCCATGAAGCTGTTCTTGTAATCTATGAGAACAAGCTGACCTTCCTCTTCAAAGAAGCAGTCTATAACTCCCTGAACAACGGTCCTGACTCCTCCTATCTCCTTCTCAAATATGAATTCCTTTTCCTTCTCCAGCTTTCCCTGTGCTGATGCTGCTGCTGCACGCCTTCCCGTCTCTGTTTCAAAGAAGGCCGCTCCCTTGTCAATGTTTATGGCGTCATATTCCGCAGCTGTAATCGTCTCACCGGCAAGCAGCCTGTCCGCAACCGTCTGTAAATATTCTCTTCCGCCCTCTGCCGCCATAGCGAAATCCGCTTTTTCCATAAGCAGGTGCATCAGGGTTCCCTTTTCTGCCGCACTGAGGGTATGCCTTTCCTCATCGGCTTCGAATGCCGCAACGGGTATTTCACTTTCTTCTTCCCCTCTGTTCAGTTCCGAAACCGAGTACTTCGGTCTGATTTTTCCCTCTTCCCCGTACGGGTATTCGAAAGAAAGTCTCCGGGCTATCAGCCTGTCCGTATCGGTTTCAGCCTTACTTTTTTCCTCTTCGGCCAGTGCATACAGCTCTGCCGCAGAATGGCGTCTTGAAACCTGAAGCTGCTCCGGTCCGGCCGAATCCCTGTAGATGAGAGTTTCCACCTCCCTGCGGGCGGTCAGCGGCTCATACATCATATCCAGAAAAGACTCTCCGGATACCCTCCCCGGCAGCTTATCACCGTTTTTCACGGAGGCTACTATTTCAAGGCAATCCCCGGCTCTGGTAAGAGCCACATAGAGAATTCTTATCTCCTCCTCTATGCTTTCTCTTTCCATTATGTATTCTATCGCTCTCTGCAGGAAGGTTTTCCTGTGCCAGTGCCCTTCTCTGTTTACCTTCAGCAGGCCTATTCCGAAGTCACGATGGATCACTATACTTCCGCCTCTGTTTCCCCGGGGTTTTGTCTTTCGCGAAGCGTCCGGGAATATCACCACCGGAAATTCCAGCCCTTTGCTTTTGTGAACGCTCATAACTCTGACAACATCTTCATTCTCACCTATCACCTTGGCCTCGGCTTCGTTCTGATCGCTTTCTTCCATGGATTCTATGTATCTGAGAAAACCATGCAGTCCACCATGTCCGATCCGCTCATAACCGGCAGCCTTCTCGGCAATAAGACGGAGATTGGATATTCGCTGCACGCCGACAGGCAGACCGCTGCAGTACTCGTAATATCCCGTATCGTATAGGATCACTTTCATAAGCTCCTCAAGGGGCACCGTTCTGCTGATTTCCTTCCAAAGACTGACGGTCTTGATCATCGATTTGATTTTATTGCGAAGCTCTTCTCTGCTTCCCCGTTCTGCATAGTTCATGACTGCACTGAAAAAGCTTCCCTTCCTGCAAGGGATCCTTATTTCGACAAGCTCATTGACCGTAAATCCGAATACCACGGATCTCATGGCTGAAATAAGAGGAATATCCTGTCTCATGTTAACGATTATTCTCAGCAGGTTGAGAAAAACCTGAACCTCAACGGTTTCATAGTATTTGCCGCTGCCCTCTCCATAAGCATCTATGCCCTCGTTTATAAGGTAACGCTCTATTTCCTCCACCACTCTGTTTTTGCGGGTAATGACTGCGAAATCACGCAAGGTGAGCTGCCTGGTCACACCTGCCTTTGCATCATATATAGTCTCTCCGAGACGCTGCCTGATTATCCCGGCGACTACAGCCGCTTCAGCTTCAATCTTCTCGGGAGCATCATCGTCGAACTCCTCTCTGTCGATGATGTGCAGCCTTGCGGGTATGCCGGGGAATTCATCGGGGGCGGTGCAGTTCAGCCCCGCTTTCTCGTCATAACCATCCATCACCTGTGAAAAGATATCGTTTACCGGATCGGTCACGCTCCTCTTGCTCCTGTAGTTGCTGTTCAGATTTATCAGAACGCAGTCTGCCTCTTCCTCACTGTCGTATAGCCTTGCCTTGTCTGTGAACATTTCCGGCTCGGCAAGTCTGAATTTGTATATGCACTGCTTGACATCCCCCACCATGAACAGATTGTTGCCGCGGGCGATCCGGCTCACTATCACCTCCTGCAGATAATTGCTGTCCTGATATTCATCAATAAAAATGTAATCAAATTTCTCCTGCAGCTCTTCCGCAGCGTCATCATTTCTGAGTATTTCGATGGCGTAGTGCATGGCATCATCAAAGTCGATAAGATTCTCATCCGCTTTCTTCATCCTGAGGATCTCGACGAATTCTTCGATAATACCGATGTAATAAACGGTATCTTCGTAAACATCCTTCATGTCCTGATTCATCTTAGTGAAATCGGAACTGATAAGCTCTATCGCCTTATCTCTTTTCTTGTCTGCACTGCCCTTGCGCTCCATGAAAGGCTTCCGATCCTCTTTATCCATGTTCTCACTCTTCCATTTATGTCTCTGAGATTCGGGTTTAAGCCTGTCTGCATCTATGCCTTCGATCAGTTCTCTTAAAGAATCGCTTTTTCCTGTCAGTGCTGTCTTCACCGAATCGATTTCAGTGCATACAGTCTCGGCGTTTTCCACAGCTATCCTGTGGTTCTCCGGCGTCATCGTGTCATTGAGCAGTTCCGCAGCCTCACGGTACAGTATCTCCGCTTCCGTCAGATTATCCAGTATCTGCCGGATAATCAGGCTGTAACCGCCGATTTCGTTAATAGGATCATCGCTGTTCAGCTTCTCTGCCATCTCCCCGGCCCAGTCAATGTAATCCGGAATGCTGACCATGGTCTTATATGTATCGAGAATATTATTCTTCAGCCTATCGTCACCTTTATCTGAACTGTATTTCAGCAAAAACAGCCTGAACCTGTCGTAGTCCTCATTGTACCTGCGTTCAAAGACATCATTGATGGCTTCACGCTTCATGATGCTCCCCTGCACTTCGTCAGCTATACCGAATCCCGGTTCCAGATCCGTCAGGTAAAAATACCGGCGCACGATATCGATAGCAAAGGAGTGAAATGTACCGATGCTTGCTCCGGGCAGAAGCTGAAGCTGTGTGCTCAGCCTCTTTCTGTCTGCACCGGGCTCCTTCATCTCTTTTCTTATGGCCTTTTCCAGTCGCTCCTTCATCTCAGCAGCAGCTGCCTTTGTGAATGTGGTGATCAGGAATCGGTCTATATCCGCCCCCTCCTTGATCACCAGGTTTTTTATGCGTTCAACAAGAACGGTGGTCTTCCCCGACCCCGCCGCCGCTGATACGAGAATATTCTTATCTGTTGTTCTGATTGCAGCTTTCTGCTCGTCTGTCCATCTCATACTTAATAACCTCTGCGGATCTTGCCCGGACACAGTCTGTGCGGTCTGCCGGGAAGCTCCCTCTCGCCTGTTCGTTTCGTATAAACTCAATGATATTATAACTCATTGAGAGTACCCGTTACAGTTCCCACCGCAATTATCTGAAACCATTTTTAAAATATAAGCTCTTTCCGGCGAATCACTCATGTAAGAGCAGGATGACCGCGGTAGTTTTTGTAATTGTCAATGCTTTCCATTAAAAAGTCGGGGAAACTATATCCCCGACCCGTTAATCTGAAATGCCCTCAAAAAGTGCACTCCTCTTGACAACAGTCGTTCCGGGTGCAGTCATTTACAGATAAGCCGATTTTGTTTTATGTATTTCGGTATATTGAAGTTTACCGCTCAAATATCCGCTCCCAGCGCGGTGCATTCCGCCAGTTTGGACGGTGACTTGTTTTCCTTGGCCTCATCATTTGCAACAACTCTCCCGGCGATTTCAATTCCCATGAAATCAAATGAATCCTTCAGCTGACTGTCTATCGCATCATAAACTCCATCTGAACCCGAACTGAGCAGGTATGCGAATTTAGCCGCCTTAGGGGGTTTTCCGATTGCATAAAATCTTTGCAGTGCAGCCTGAAGCTGTGCGGTGAGGGTCCAGTAATATACGGCGGACGCGAATACGATAGCATCGCAGTCCATAAGATGAGGGTAGATCTGCTGCATATCATCATTTTGAATGCACTTCCCCTCGCCCTGAGTATGGCAGTATTCACAGCCTTGACACCCGGCAATGTCCATCCCGGCAACATCAAATCTCAGCACCTCATGACCGGCATTTTCGGCACCGGCAATAAATGCATCAGCCATTGCTGATGAGTTTCCGTTTTTTCTCGGGCTTCCCGATAAAAGTAATATTTTCATAGTAGATCTCCTATAAAAAGTCAAACAGTTTTTAAGCTGTCAACTTTGTTTTTTCTCGT
>JAUMVV010000047.1 GCA_030529985.1 Bacillota bacterium | reverse complement strand
TTTCCAGCATAGCCTTGTTCATGCCCTTCTTAACACCGTGGTTGATGCATGGAGCATAACAGATGATAAGTGACGGACCGTCATAAGCTTCAGCTTCCTTAAAAGCCTTCAGCGTCTGTGCCGGGTTAGCTCCCATAGCCACCTGTGCAACATATACATAGCCGTATGCGATGGCTATCTGTGCCAGATTCTTCTTCGTTACAGCCTTACCTGCTGCAGCAAACTGTGCAACCGCTCCTATTGGAGTGGACTTTGAAGACTGTCCTCCTGTATTGGAATAAACTTCTGTATCGAATACGAGAACATTTACATTTTCACCTGATGCCAGTACATGATCCAGACCGCCGTAACCTATGTCGTAAGCCCATCCGTCACCGCCGAAGATCCACATTGATGGTTTCGGCAGCATGTCCTTGTTCTCCACAACATATACAGCATCTTCATCTGCACTGCCTTCGCATGCGGACACCAGAGCATCACCCATCCTGCCGGCACAGTCGGAGCAGTCCATATTGTCCAGCCATGCCTTTGCCGCTTCTGCGAATTCGGCCTTCTCCGCAAGTCTCTCAACCACATGCTTCATTTCCAGTCTTCTGGTCTTCATCGCTATGGCCATACCGTATCCGAATTCAGCGTTATCCTCAAAGAGCGAATTGCCCCATGCAGGACCCTTGCCCTCTGCGTTTACAGTGTAAGGGGCAGCCGGTGCCGACAGACCCCAGATCGATGAACAGCCTGTGGCATTTGCGATGAACATTCTGTCACCGAAGAGCTGTGTAACCAGCTTGGCGTACGGAGTTTCTCCGCATCCCGGACAGGCTCCCGAGAACTCGAGAAGCGGCTGCAGGAACTGTGACTTCTTAACGCTTTCGTCACTTCCCAGTCCCTTCTTCGTTCCTATATTCCCGAAGAGGTAATCAAAATCAGCCTGAGCCGCATCCTGATTTGTTTCTCCGTCAACCATCTCCAGAGCCTTTATTCTGGCAGGGCATACATCTGCGCATGATCCGCAGCCCGTACAGTCATAGGCACTGATTCCTATAGAGAAGAACTTCTCAGGATCATCCTTGAAAGGAACCTTTATACCTTCAAAGCCGGCTGCTTCTTCAGCGTCCATTACGAACGGTCTGATTACGGCATGCGGGCACACATATGAACACCAGTTGCACTGCATGCACTTTGATGCATCCCACTTAGGAATATCGATGGCTATTCCTCTCTTTTCGAAAGCGGCTGTTCCCGCAGGAACCATTCCATTTGCAAGCCCGTCAAATGCTGATACAGGGATATCATCTCCGTACATGCCGTTTGTAGGCTTGAGAATGTTGTTGATGTAGTCGGTGTGGAGCTTATCGCGACCTTCCGCCACTGTCTTCGTGATGTCGCCTTCGGCATCCTTCCAGCTTGCAGGCACTTCTACCTTGTGAACGCTGTTTACACCTGCATCAACTGCTGCACAGTTCATGTCAACGATGTTCTGACCCTTGCGGCCGTAAGTTTTCTTGATAGCTTCCTTCATGTAGCCAACCGCTTCATCTATAGGAAGGATGTTTGCCAGCTTGAAGAATGCAGCCTGAAGAACTGAATTTGTCCTGTTACCCAGACCCAGATCCTTGGCAATCGTTACGGCATCGCAGGTGTAAAACTCTATATCGTTTTCCGCTATGAATTTCTTAACATTTCCCGGGAGCTTCTCATCCAGCTCATCATCCGTCCACGGACAGTTGAGGAGGAATGTTCCGCCCTTCTTAACATCTTCCACCATGTAATATCTGTGGAGGTAAGCCGCCTTGTGACACGCTACGAAGTCGGCCTGCTTAACATAGTATGTTGATCTTATCGGTTCATCTCCGAATCTCAGGTGGGAAATCGTAACGCCGCCTGATTTCTTGGAGTCATACTGGAAGTAAGCCTGTGCATACTTATCGGTGTTGTCTCCTATGATCTTAACGCTGTTCTTGTTTGCTCCTACAGTACCGTCAGCACCAAGTCCCCAGAATTTGCATGCCACTACACTCTTAGGTGCAACATCAGGGTTTTCTGATCCCCTGATTGACAGATTTGTCACATCGTCTTCGATTGAAAGTGTGAACTCCGCCTTAGGCTCTTCACTCCACAGGTTCTCAAATACCGCCAGAACATCGCCCGGCTGTACATCCTTGGAGCCCAGACCGTATCTTCCTCTTGCGATGAATCTGTCCTCGAATGATGTTCCCTTCAGAGCTGATACCACATCCAGATAAAGAGGTTCGCCTATAGCTCCCGGTTCCTTTGTTCTGTCAAGAACTGCTATCTTCTTCACAGTTGCGGGAATTTCTGCCACGAAGTGCTTTGCTGAGAACGGTCTGTACAGTCTTACTGACAGAACTCCCACCTTCCTGCCCTTTGCATTGAGATGATCCACAACCTCTTCTGCACAGTCGCAGATCGATCCCATGGCAATCATGATCTCTTCAGCATTCGGATCGCCGTAGTATTCATAAGGCTTGTAAGGTGTTTCCTTCTCAACCCTCTTGCTTACACGCTCCATACAGTCGATAATCACATCTATCTGCTCTTCGTAATTCCTGTTGCACGCTTCTCTGTGCTGGAAGAAGGTTTCAGGCTGTTCAGCGGAGCCGATAGCATGCGGATGGTTAGGGTTCAGAGCATTTGCCTTGAATCTCTTGACCGCATCCATATCGCACATATCCTTAAGGTCTTCGTAGTCCCATGTGTAAATCTTCTGCTGCTCGTGTGAAGTTCTGAAGCCGTCAAAGAAATGAAGCACAGGAACCTTTCCTTCGATTGCAGCCAGATGAGCTACTGCAGCCAGATCCATAACTTCCTGCGGGGATCTTGATGACAGCATAGCGAAACCTGTCTGTCTGCATGCCATAACATCAGAATGGTCTCCGAAGATATTCAGTGCGTGTGTAGAAATCGCTCTTGCTGCAACATGAATAACCGTAGGTGTTTCTTCGGCTGCCAGCTTGTACATATTCGGGATCATCAGGAGCAGCCCCTGTGATGCGGTAAATGTTGATGTCAGCGCACCTGCTGCCACTGCACCGTGCACAGCACCTGCAGCACCTCCCTCGGATTCCATTTCCACGACTTTGACTTCTTCACCAAAAATGTTTTTCCTATTCACTGCCGCCCAGGCATCTACATTTTCAGCCATTACGGATGATGGAGTGATAGGATATATTGCCGCTACTTCTGAGAATGCATATGCAACATGTGCAGCAGCCGTATTGCCGTCCATTGTTTTTCTGGATCTCATGTTTTTCTCTCCTTTCATCCTAATTCTCTATTTTCAACGCTTCACGCTGGAGGTAATTGTATTCGGGTACTTCTCTCTCTGCGATCAGTCCTCTTGTGCAGACATACTTGCAGATGCCGCAGTTGAGGCACTTGTCATGGTCGATTTCCGGATGTCCATTAACCATTTCAATCGCACCGTTAGGGCAGTTATCTGCACAATCTCCGCAGCCTATGCAGCCCATGAAGCATACTTCCATTCTTCTTTCCGGATCAGCTTCCGACTCACATGCGGCCTGCTTCACACCTATGTATGGAACCATCTGAATCTTGTCCTTAGGGCAGGCTCTTGCACAGTCTCCGCAGCCGACGCACTTGTCCGGATCAACTTTGGCGATTCCGTACTCATTTGTTATCGCATCGTATCTGCAGACCTTCGTACAGTCACCAAATCCCAGACAGGCATATTCGCATACATCCATGCCGTCAAGATCCGCCTTGGCTTCAACGATAGCCTCACAGCTGTTGTAGCCTGCTGCTTCCAGCTTCTGATGACCGATGCTCCCGCCTGAACATCTTACCAGAGCAACGGTTTCCTTCGCCTCTGTTAAGTCATGCAGTGTATCTACGATTATCTTCTTCCTGCACTTGACAGCACATGTCACGCAGCCTTCGCACTTGTCGTAGTCGATACGCGCATATCTGCCGTCGACTCTGTCACCCTGAACCATTTCAATGGCATCCTTAGGACAGGCAAGGGCACAGTCCGCACATCCGATACATCCGTATCCGCACACCTCCAGGGTCTCTTTCTCATCAGCCTTCGATGAACAAGGGATAAAGTTTGTCGCATCTGCAGGAACCATCTCTATGATTTCCTGAATACAGCCTGACAGACATGCTTCGCAGCCCGAGCACTTATCTCTGTCAATAACTATCTCGCCTTCTTCCAGCTTCATGGCATCAAACTTACATCTATCGATGCATGTTCCCAGACCGATGCAGCCGTACTGACATTCGTCTTTGGCAAAGCCGGCCTTCTTTGCAGCGTCGCAGCTTTCACAAGCCTCTGCCCTGAATCTGTCTTTGCCCGCTGAGCATCCTGCGCATTTGATGTAAGCGATTTTCGCCTCCACCTCTACAGGTTCTACGCCCATGATTTTCGCAATTTCTGCCACCGCATCAGTTTTGGCCGCAGGACACAGTGTTATCGGAGCTCCCTCTGCTATCGCCTGTGCGCAGGCCTCGCATGTGGGATAACCGCATCCACCGAATCCGCCGCAGTCAACACCCGGCAGTTGAGCCAGAATCTGCTTAGCTGATTCCATAGTCATTCCTTGTACCTCCATGAAATAATTAGTTTGTATTTTGTATACATTCATAAACAAAATTTTCGTGCCTCACCTTAGGGATTTGATTGTTAAAAAAATAACTTTACATCCTTATGGCAACGACAGCACTATCATTTTATCACTATAAACCTTACAGTCAACACATTTAGCCCTCTTTTTCTTGTTCTTTTTTTCGAGCAAAATCAAAGCACTTCAATACTGCTGTCCATGCCCCGTTCCGACAAAAAAACAGGCTCGTCCGACCGAAACCTGTTAAATAATTAACAACTTATGTTTTTTTGCAAAATCCTGTCTGGTCCCCCGATTTTTCCGGTTCTCAAAGTTCATCAGCATCCATGACCCTGAATCCGTTATCCTTAAGAAGCTGTGCGAAAACGCCGCTCCCTTTGATTTTGCGTCCCGAAAAAGTACCGTCATATATCTGCTGCACACCGCAGGAAGGGCTTCTCGGCTGTAGGATGACAAGCTCCACGCCCTCCCTCTTTGCTGTCTCCAGAGCTTTTGCCGCTCCCGCTCTGTACCGGGAATCAACAGATGTACCGTCTTCATTTATGACGATCCCGTCTCTGATTTCCCCCGGTGCTCTTGGAACGGGCAGTCCTCCCATCACTTCAGGGCATACGGCAATCACATCATGCCCGGAAACATAATCTATCACCCTTTCATTCAGATTATTGCCGCCGCTGTATTTAACATTTTCGCCCATAAGGCATGCGCTGACCATTATCTTCATACCTTTACCCGCATTATCGCCTTTTTTATCCTCTTATTTATTCCATCAGACCGCCTCTGATGAGCTTATCCACCATGCGGCTTCCTCCAATCAGCCACAGGATATCTCCCTTGCTGAGTATCGTGTCTATATCCGGGCTTACCATAGGGAGAGCGCCTCGCTCTATTCCTATTATCGTAGCTTCATACTTCTGTCTGATGCCGCAGTTCCTTATGGATTTACGCTCAAATTTCGTGCTGCCGTCCAGCTTGATAGGCACACATATAAGTTCCTGTTCTTCAGGCATATCCTCGAATTTCTGTCCATACATGAAATCCTTCAGCGTCCTGTCATCCGCGTCCGTATATTCTATGGCATGATCCTTTTCCAATAGGATAGTACAGGCATCCACCTCGTCCCAGGTTCCCAGCATCTGCAGGACATCTCCGTATCTGATTTCTTCCTCCGCCGATGGCATATTGATATATTCATCACCTCGAATGATCCTGATGATTGTAACCACGAAATCTCGCCTTTTAGTAAAGTCATATATGTTTTTATGGAAATCCGGATCCGTGATCTCAAACTCCACCACATACATGGATTCATTGAGCCATCTGAAATCGCGACCCCCGTTTCTTTCTTTTCTCGCTTTCTCCAGAGTTCTCTCCGAGAAGTTTGCGGCAAAGCGTTTCTCCATGTTTATGGTTACTCCGTTTAACCATGCAGATCTTGCGATCATGAAAATCGGAATGGCAGCTATTGCCACGAGAATAACGAACGGAACATGAAAAATCCTCCTGAGTACGAGGGCTACAAAGCAGGCGGAAATGAGAGCTCTGACCACCTTCATGGTTATCAGAGGGAGCCTGTTTGATCTGTGCTTGACCCAGAGCTTGACGAAGCTCGCATTGCTGGTGCCGTACATAATATTTACGAAAGGGAGCATGAACAGTATGGTTACACCTGCACAAATGCAGTCTGCCAGGCGTATCGAATCAATAACATCCGCGATTGCAGGCTCCAGCACTCTGGTTCCGACCCAGTAAAACAGGAACAGTATCGCCGTGCAGGATATCGTTCTCAGAGCGACACCTTTCATGTATTTATTCCAGTCAGGATCCAGGGCGTTTCGGTTCTGGTTTTCTGATGTGTTTCTCCGGAGAGCCAGCTTTGCCTTCGTGGAAAGTCTGCTGTCCAGAAAGCGGTAAAACCTTTTGGAATTCTTTATGAACATAGGAGTTGTAAAGGCGGTCACCACCGAAACGCAGACTATTATCGGGTACAGAAAATCGCTTATTACTCCCAGACTCATCCCCAGTGTTGCAACTATGAATGAAAATTCACCGATCTGCACCATGGAAAATCCGCCCCTGATAGCCGTATGCAGAGACTGTCCCGAAAGGAGTATCCCCAGAGTGGAGAATGTAAGCTGCCCGAACATGACCACAAGACTGAGAATTATTATAGGTACAATGAATTTAACAAGCATGGGCGGATCTATCATCATGCCCACAGACACGAAGAAGACGGCAACAAAGAGATCGCGCACAGGTTTCACCAGAAACTCTATCCTGTCCTGCTGAACGGTGCCTGCCAGGATCGATCCTGCCAGAAATGCACCCAATGCCGACGAAAAACCTATAAGATTGGCTATCACCACCATGAGAAGGCAAAGGCCTAAAGAGAAGATGAGAATAAGTTCATCTGTAAGCAGCACAGACACCTTCTTCAGAATAGACGGGATAACATATATGCCCACCAATATCCATACCGCAAGATAGAGGATCATAAGTCCGACCTGTCCTACAGCCGCCAGACCGCTGCCGCTCTGCCCTACGGAAATGGTAGGCAGGATCACGAGCATGAAAATCCCCACAACATCTTCTATGATAAGTGCACTGAGAACGAGATGTGCAAACTTCTCCCGTTTCAGCCCGTATTCATCGTATGATTTGAGAATGATCATCGTGGATGACATGGAAAGCATTCCGCCGAGGAAGATGCAGTCCATCTTGCCCCACCCGAGAAGAGTTCCTACGCCTGCACCTACAAGTATCATCATAGGCATCACCGTTGCCACAACGGTGAAAGCACTGCCCCCCACAGTCGCAAGCTTTTTGAAACTGAATTCCAGGCCAAGACCGAACATTAGAAATATTACTCCGATATCCGCCCAAATGGTAATATCCTCCACGTTGATTATTGTCGGCAGATAAACGAATTTGGGGCTAATCAGAAAACCCGCAACTATATACCCCAGTACCACGGGTTGTTTGAGTTTCCTGAATATTATCGTTATAATCCCGGCCGCTACAAGAATCAGCGCAAGATCAGCTATCATGGCGGGTAGATGCATAAGCCAGTCCTCCTTTTTTGTATACAATAAGAAAAGTATACCATAAGGATTCTGAAAACTCTACAACATAAGTGCCGTAAGCCCGGCTATATCTTCTCCGAAACCTCCCTCCAGCATAATTTCATGTCCGCATACGTGATAACCGCGGCTTAACATGCGCAGACAGGCTTTAGTGCTTATCATCTCCTGAGCCTCATCGTACGGTGATACCTCCTCCTTCATCGTCTGACCTTCAGACAACGGAAACATGTTTTCGACCTTGACCATTTTATCCACGATTTTTTCGCCGCCGCAGCATATCACCTGGCTCATGTAATTTTCTTCTCTGTATTTCGATTCCCCTGCCTTTGCAATGAAACATATTTTATCGGCAATCTCCATGGCTGCTATTCCCGCCTCCGTAAGGCAGCTCGACAGGTCGGTCACTATGAAATCATACCTGCCGCAGTCCATCAGAGCAGCCAGAAATTTCTGCATATCATCGGCTTTAAGCTCTCGCAGGGGATTCTTCCCTCTCGTCGGCGAAAAGGCTTCTATCCCGAAAGCACTGCTGACAATATAAGCATCTATAAACGGTACCTTCCCCGCCTCGCAACCGGATAAAATGCCCTCACGACCCAGCAGCCTGTACAGAAACTCGCCCACATTCTTTGCCGTGCTCCCCTTTGCCGTGAAACTTTCCGTCGATTCGACATCCTCCATGGTAAGATACAGGACTTTCTTGCCATAGAAGCGGCGAAGCTCCTGAGCTACAGCCATGGTCACTGTGGTACAGCCCGTTCCACCCCCGCAGGATGCAAAACCAAGAAGGCCGGTGCTGCTCCTTTTCATAAAAAAAGCATTCCTCCCCGTGAGATGGGAGTAAATATCAAATACAGCGGCTATTATGGTGTGGGCAGTGCTGTACCGGTATATGCAGAACCTGTTGTTCTCGTAATCTTTTTTGCTCAGCGAGGCTTTGTCAGCGAGAAATACGATATTGTCCCCGTAGGAATCGCTTATTTCATCCCCCGCCCACAGGATGATGTCGTACTTATCGTAATAGGCACCCTTGCCGTCATATTCTGACCATGCCTTCACAAAGGCTCTGCTGCTGAATATGCAGACCGAAAGATTTCTGCAGGCATTGGCAACAGCTGCGGACAGAGCCTTGTTGTATGCCGTATCCTCGGATACGATGGCAACCTTGATATTATCCATGGCTCACCCCTTTCATTTCATGGAAATATTTACCATTATTTTAAGGCTTTTACCATAAATTGTCAATACACTTCGCTTGAGACTTTTGCCCGGATCCTTTGCGGTGAACCACCAATATATTCCGGAAATACGCTCAAAAGGACGGATCTTTGACTTTTTTAGCGGTTTGGCGTCTCCTTTATCTTTCATGTCGGTGCATTCAAGGAAATATAAAATAAACAAGCAGCGTGGCGGATATTATCTCCGTTTTCGCTGCTTGTTTTTCCATTACGCGGTATCTTTTCAGAAAGAATATGGCGGTCTGAACACGCCTTTCTCCGTTATTATTGCCGTTATCAATTCATGCTCCGTCACATCAAATGCGGGATTGAAGCATTTTATTCCCTCCGGTGCCACAGGCTTTGCATAGAATTTTTCCCGGATCTCGTCCCCATCCCTCTCCTCAATGGGAATATCCGCGCCTGTTGCGCAAGCGGGATCAATAGTAGATGACGGCCCCAGCACATAAAAAGGTATTCCATAATGCTTTGCCAGTATCGCCACACCGGAGGTTCCTATCTTGTTAGCCGTATCTCCGTTTGCCGCGATACGGTCGCAGCCCACAAATACCGCCTGTACCCAGCCCCTCTTCATCACCGAAGAAGCCATATTGTCACATATGAGAGTAACATCCACCCCTGCCTTCTGCAGCTCGTAAGCAGTGAGACGGGCGCCCTGAAGCAGAGGTCTGGTCTCATCGGCAAATACTCTGAATTTCACTCCCTCTTCCGCACCGAGGAGAACGGGTCCCAGAGCTGTTCCGTATTCGGATGTGGCAAGCGGACCTGCATTGCAGTGAGTCAGTATGCCGATAGAATCAGATTCCTGATAATCTTCCTTATACTCTTCCTTTCTTTTTTTGCCGCCGAGCTGTATCACTTCGTTGAGACCATGTTCGGCGATTGCCCTGCACATCGCCTTATCTTCTTCCTGGATGGCAAAGGCTTCCCTGCGCACCGCTTCAGCGAGTCTTGCCACCCCGGCATTCACGTTCATCCTGTTGGGATCTGCCTGACGTGCCTTGTACATTTCAACCCTGGCGGCATGCAGTACTCTGTCGACCGCCCATGCCGGATTCACGGCTGTGGGCCGCGATGCCTTGAGATAATCGCCCTTCACGCTCATCTCCTGCATGAATACATCATCCGATGTACCCGATGCACTGCAGCAGCCGGATATGGGTTTGTATTTCAGCATCTGATGCGCCAGTGCCGCCATGGCATATGCGGCAAAAATCCCTATCGCAGGTGCACCGCGTACCCTGAGCTTTTCTATTGCCTCATGCATCTCTTCCGGAGTTTTCAGCTCAATATACTTCTCCTCCGCAGGCAGCAGACTCTGATCCAGTATTATTACGCTGCTTCCGCTTTCGCTTAATCTGATATTTTCCATAATTTCTCTTCCCCCTTCGCAGTTTCTCTTTCCTCTTTATCCTTCCCCGCGTATTTTACACCAAAAGGGACCTTGCGGCCCCTTAAGATCTCTGTAAACCGATTGCGATCAACACCTTCCGGCTATTTCAGAATTTCAGTGATCTGCTTCATCTGAGTCAGTTCTCTTGCCGAATCTGCTCCGATAAGTGCGATTTGATCCTCTCTTGCGGCCTTGTATGTTTCTATCATCGCATCAACATCTTTAATATCCTTGATCGTGGCTGCGTGAAGAAGTTCATATGATGCTTCACCTGTCTTCGTAGGCTCATACATATGGTTCCATCCCCACTGTGCCTGATTCTTGTCCTCATAATATGACATCTCGTGTGCAGCTATCTGTCTGTCGGCGGTTTCCATACTGAAGAGCATGTACGAGTATTCCATCTGGGTGTTGAGATTCCAGGCGTAATCCCCTGCACCTCCTTCACCTTCGGCATATTCCGTATCGGCCCATACCTCTCCGGCCTCCAGTCCTGCCAGTACACCGTCCAACTGTTCCACATTCCAGTTATACGGCGTGTGGCCGTAGTCCGCGGTGAAATCGGTTACTCTCAGGAAATCTTCATTTATCATCTGAAAAGCATCCAGATTTTTCTTGTTGATTTTATCCGCTTCCTCTCCGGCTGCCGCAATGGCATCTTTATCATCGTTTGCTACGGCCTCTTCGTAGGCGGCATTGCACTCAACAGCCTTGTCATATAGAGCTTGACCTGCCTTTTCCAGCTCATCGACCGCAGCCAGATATTCATCAATATCTACTCCGGCCTCCTTGGCATACTTCTTATTGAAGCCATCCTTCAGCATTCCGGCCGAATTTGCAATATTGAGTTCGATAGCAGGCTCTTTATCGATATACATCGCATATGCGCCGCACCAGTTGATATTTGTCTTGAGAACATCTTCAGAATATGTTTCTTCGTTGTCAGCCTGTGTATGATAGCGTTCGCACATAAAGGTCTCACCTTCAAAGTTGTTCAGGAAGTACGGAGCACCGTATTCTCTGTATGAAATACCATCCTCCATGGTCGTCACCATTGACGGTTTAGTCTTGAAGCTTACATCTCCCGCCGTCACGATCAGCCCTGAATCGAACATTGTGTCAACCATATCATAATATTCGGGAACAGTCGCCATTCCGGCCGCCTTATCCAGATTGAATGCCGGAAGTTCGAAGTTGAACATGGCTCTTACACCGTCAGCCATGTTATGTTCGTTTACCATTCCCCATGCACCTGTTGTCCAGTCATACATCGAGTCTGATACACCCCATTCTTCTGCACCATGACATACGAAATATATATCATTTTCCGGTTCATATCCCGAATCCACCATTGCCTTGCCCACTGCCAGAACCAGTCCTATAGCCGCACAGTCGTCCTGGAATCCATACCAGTACTTGTCATAGTGTGCCGATACGATGAGTTTTTCATCGTGGCTCTTTCCCGGTATCATGCCGCATACATTGTATGTTGTTCCTCCGTTGCTAACCATCTCCGTGTCGATGTTCAGAGTGCACTCGGTCTTTCCCGCCTTGATGGCTGCCTTCACCTTCTTTGCCTGATTGGCACTGATTGCAACCGCCGGTATGATATCTCCGCAGCAGACATCCTGTACATTCGTGGTGTCAGGACCCAGCTCGCCATAACCGCTGTTGGACCATGTCACGATAGCGGCCGCTCCCTGGTTTTTGGCCTCGTGCATATAGCTGTCGATCCATGACTCATTCAACTGATCGACCTTGACCAGAACGATCTTGCCTTTAACATCCTTGCCTTCATAATCAGCTTCGAAGCCCGTCTTGCAATTGACGATCTCGGCTGTCAGGTTCCCGTCGGTTCCGTTGACCTGATAAGGTGCGGGTCCGTTCGTTCCCGCTTCCACAGCCTTCCGGCTGCCGCCTTTGAAATCAACATCTGAACCTGCAATTTTCATCGATGTCCCGTTATTCTGGAACTTGTCGCAGGTCGTAGCGACTTTCTCCACCTTATCAAGTCCGATTTTTTCCATTTCTTTTGCCAGATAATCAGCCGTCGCATGTTCTGAATCCGAGCCGGCAGTTCTCCAGCCTAATGGCTCTGCCAGTTCATCCCAGTTATATGCCAGTTCCTTTGACTGTTCAAACGCATATTCCATGTCAACAGCATCGTAGTATGCCTTAACATCATCTGTAAAAGACAATTCTGATGTGACCTCTGAAGCGGTGTATATTTTGCCGCCCTTATCGCTGTCATTTGCCGCCTCTTCACCGTCACCGCTTCCGCCGCATCCTGCCAGTGCCCATACGGACATTGTCAGACACAGAAACGCAGCCAGAAGTTTGCTTGATTTCTTCTTAGTCATAATTCACCTCTTTTCAAAATAATTGATAACCGTTCACTATATGCTCTCTCCATTATAAATTGTCAGACAATAAATTTCAATTCAATAAAGCGGCATGTATGTGTCAAGTAAACATTGGCAAGTTTTCCTTGCACTATGTTTTATGAAGTT
>JAUMVV010000046.1 GCA_030529985.1 Bacillota bacterium | reverse complement strand
ATCACGCCCTTCTGTTATTTTTTGTTATTTGCCAATGATTATTTTACACTTACTTGTCAGCAGATACTGTTGGTTCTGTCAGCAGAAACATCTGTTTACAAACGCGTGTTCGTGTGGTATGATTCAAGTGTCGAAAGCCGCAAATATCAAGCATGGATACCGGGTATCGCCTGTGTTGTGGGGACCGTCTCCCTGTTTTATTGTGGTGGAGGCGATATGTTTTACGGCTTTTGACAGACTAATCATGTTATACTGAACAGCGAGAAGGAAAACATTATGATAATACTGGGAATTGATCCGGGCTATGCCATACTGGGATGGGGCGTGATCGAGAAGACCGGAAACAGATTCAGAACACTGGACTTTGGGGCTGTAACTACTCGGAAGGAGATGGCCATGCCCGACAGGCTTGAGGCTCTCTACGACGGCTTGAGGGAAATAATCGAAGACTACAAACCTGATGTTGCCAGTATCGAAAAACTGTTTTTTAATACCAATACTACAACGGCCATAAATGTGGGACAGGCCAGAGGTGTTGCAATTCTGGCCTGCATAAAGGGTGGCCTCGATGTTGCGGAATATACTCCGTTGGAGATCAAGCAGGCACTGGTCGGTTACGGCAGAGCTGAAAAGCAGCAGATCCAGTTCATGGTAAAGACCCTGCTGAATCTGAAGACGGTGCCGAAGCCTGACGATACGGCAGATGCTCTGGCGGCGGCGGTTTGCCACGGTCATATGGCGGATGTAAGAATCAGAATCAAAGGATAAAGGACACGAAAGAATGATTGGATTTCTGAGAGGACAGATCGCCGATAAAGGCGACGGATATGTTATAGTGGATGTTAACGGGGTGGGCTATCTGGTCAATGTTCCCACGAACACGAGAGCATATCTTTGTGCGGAGGGCGAGGAGGTCATTCTCCATACGGCGATGATGGTAAGGGATGATGATGTCAGTCTTTTCGGCTTTTCAGGCAGGGGAGAACTGGATATTTTCCGGAAGCTGATAGGAATAAGCGGTGTCGGGCCTAAAGCAGCTATTGCGATTCTTTCGGCATTCACTCTGGAACAGCTGAAGCAGGCTATAGTATTTGAGGATGTCAAAGCACTTCAGAGGGCAAACGGTATAGGCAAGAAAACGGCTGAGAGGATAGTGCTGGAGCTTAAGGATAAGTTCACAGCGGAGGGAACGGCAGATTCCTATACGGCTGCAGAGTGTGCGGATGCAGCACCGGCAGGGGAAAGAAGCGAGGCGATAAGCGCACTGGTGTCGCTGGGTTATACCAGAGGCGAAGCAACAAGTGCCCTTGCAGCTGTTGCGGATAAGGACTTTTCGACAGAGGAGTATATCAAGCAGGCTCTTAAGAATTTATTTTGAGTGAAGCCGGCGGCTGCTTTTGCATGAGAGGATAAGTATGGACTACGAAGAAAGGATCACATCTGCGCAGATGGGCAGGGGTGAGGAGAAAGTTGAGTTTTCTCTCAGACCTCAGTCACTGCAGGATTATATAGGTCAGAAGACGGCAACTGATAATTTGAAGGTTTTTATCGAAGCGGCAAAGCTGAGAGGGGAGCCTCTTGATCATGTGCTGTTTTACGGACCTCCGGGTCTGGGCAAGACGACGCTGGCGGGAATTATCGCCAATGAAATGGGTGTGGACATCAGAATAACATCGGGGCCGGCGATCGAGAGAGCCGGAGATCTGGCCGCTATTCTTACAAATCTGAACGATAATGATGTGCTGTTCATCGATGAAATACACAGGCTGAACAGGAGCGTCGAAGAGGTGCTGTATTCGGCAATGGAGGATTTCGCACTGGATATCATAATAGGAAAAGGTCCTTCAGCAAGAAGCATCAGGCTCGATATTGCCGGATTCACTCTTATCGGTGCAACGACCAGGGCAGGAAGCCTCAGTGCGCCGTTGAGGGACAGGTTTGGCGTGAGCTGCAAGTTCGAGATGTACACAAGCGATGAGCTGGGGGAAATAATAAGGAGGACTGCCGGACTTCTCAATGTTCCGGTGGACAGCCGCTCCGTTGAGGAAATGGCGAAAAGATCCCGCGGCACTCCCCGTGTTGCCAACAGGATACTGAAGAGAGTCCGGGATTTTTCACAGGTCAGGGGAAACGGCAGCATCGATATCGATATTACCCGAAGAGCTCTCGATGCGCTGGGAGTGGATTTCATGGGTCTCGAAAATCTGGACAGAGAGATTCTGGAAACCATAATCGACAGGTTTGACGGAGGTCCTGTGGGAATCGATACCATAGCGGCCTCGATCGGCGAGGAGAGGATAACGATCGAAGATGTTTACGAGCCGTATCTTATACAGATAGGATTTCTGAACAGAACCAAGCAGGGCAGGGTCGTGTCCCATGCGGCTTACAGGCATCTGGGACTTGAATACTGCGGCGAGGGTGACGAGCAGCTGGAGATGGATATGTAGCCGGGTAATGAGTTGCATAGTAAGCGGCATGAGACGGGGGAGCAAATCCTTGACCCGTACTGATTTCAACAATATAACAATATAATGTACGAGATAGTGTACGGGAAACCGTTTGTCTGCGTTTAGACGAAAGGAAAAACATGAGAATAGAAGATTTCGATTATTATTTACCGGAGGAATTAATTGCACAGAAGCCTGCTGACCGTAGGGACAGTTCCAGGCTTCTTGTCGTGCATAGGGATAAAGAGGATGAGTTCAGCCGGGGTGATGTCAGAACCGAGCACCGCCACTTCAGAGACATTACGGAGTACCTGAAACCGGGAGATTGTCTGGTTCTCAATGACAGCAAGGTAATACCTGCACGCCTTTTCGGGGTCAAGGAAGTCAGGGAGGAAAGGAGCAGGCTCTCGGGAGCAAAGGTCGAATTTCTACTGATCAAGCGTGCCGGAGGCGAAGACATCTGGGAGGTAATGGTAAAACCGGGACGAAGGTTAAAGCCCGGAGACAGAGTTGTCTTTAGCGGGCCCGGTTCAAACACCCCCGGCGGGAAGCGCCTCAGGGCACATATTCTGGATTTCGGTCAGGACGGAACCAGGATCGTCAGATTCGAATATGAAGGGGTCTTCATGGAAAGGCTTGAAGAGTGCGGCAGTATGCCTCTTCCTCCATATATCGGGAGACCTTCTGAGGATACAGACAGAGAGCGGTACCAGACTGTATACTGCCGGGAGGAAGGCTCCGTTGCGGCACCTACGGCGGGTCTGCACTTTACAGACGAGCTTCTTGCAAAAGCAGAGAATATGGGGGTCGAACTTGCCTATGTGACACTTCATGTCGGGATAGGGACATTCAGACCGGTGAAAACCGAAAACATAGAAGATCACCATATGCATTTTGAAGAGTATGAAATCAGCGAAGAAGCTGCGGAAAAAATCAACAGGGCGAAGAGAGAGGGCAGACGCGTTATCAGTGTCGGAACGACATCTGCCAGAACAGTTGAAAGTGCCGCCTTTTGGGACAGTCAGCTTTTGCGGGAAGATGGGGAGAGAGGCTGCCGGCAGGTTAGAGCCGGCAGCGGAAGCACCGGGATTTTCATATACCCCGGTTATGAGTGGAAGATCGTGGACGGTCTGATTACGAATTTCCATCTTCCGAAATCCACACTGCTGATGCTGATTTCAGCACTTTATGACAGAGAAAAGATACTCGAAGTGTATGAAGAAGCGGTAAGAGAAAAGTACAGATTTTTTTCCTACGGGGACGCCATGTTCTTAATATGAATCAGTTTTCGCTGATTGTAAGTTACAAAGACGATGTATTTTGGAATGCATTGTCCTTCTCCTTGCCCCGTAAGGTGAAAATCGGAACAGACCAACAATGTTAATAACATGAAAGTTCTAAGGTCTGAAGGTACAAGAGCCGGAGAGCCTTTTGTCAAGCATCTGGATGGTGAAATCCGGGAACTTCGACCGTTGAGAAATAGAATTCTGTTCGCAGCGTGGCATCAAGAAACGTTAGTCCTGTTACATTGTTTTGTTAAGAAATCGCAGAAGACGCCGAAGCGAGGATCAAAAAAGGCACAGTATCTCCGCAGATAGATACTGTGATGAAGCTGCTCGCACCACTTGGAATGAAACTGGCGATAGTTCCTATGGAGTCGGTGAATGCCAATGAAAGATAGCAGCACGAAGGTATATCCGGCAGTCCTGACACCTACAGAAAACTGCGTGCCGGTTGAAGTGCCTGATCTTTCCATACTGACAGGATGCTGATGTAAAATTGGCGGTAAGGTGTACCGAAGCATAAGTTATAAAGCAAGGTAACCGGTAGTGTTTTAGACAATAGGTTGCTATGCTCATAGAACAGGAGATAATGACAGCAGAGAGAGTGTGTAACGATAACAGAAAGAAGGAAATTATATGCCGGCAGTAACATTTGATTTAATAAAAACAGATACGCGAACAAAGGCAAGAAGGGGAATTGTCCATACTCCCCACGGGGATATCGAAACACCGATATTCATGCCGGTGGGAACAGCGGCCACGGTGAAGGCAATGCGCCCCGAACAGGTGGAGGAGCTGGGAGCACAGATTATTTTGAGCAATACATATCACCTATACCTCAGACCGGGTATGGATGTGGTGAAGGAGGCGGGGGGTCTGCACAGATTTATGAACTGGAACAGACCGATCCTTACCGACAGCGGAGGGTTCCAGGTATTCAGCCTCGGTGCGATGAGAAAGATAAGGGAGGAAGGCGTAAGCTTCCGCTCGCATATAGATGGCTCCCGACACATGATTTCTCCTGAAAAATCCATGGAGATACAGCATTGCCTGGGCTCAGATATAATGATGGCTTTTGATGAATGTGCACCTTATCCCGCAGACAGAGATTACGTACGAAAATCCATGGATAGAACGCACAGGTGGCTGGAACGCTGCAAAGCATATCACCATGAGTATGGAGAAAGGCTGGGAGGGGAATCGCAAATCCTCGGAGAGGGACTCAATCAGTCACTGTTTGGAATCATGCAGGGCGGTATGTACAAGGATATGCGCCGCGAGAGCGCGGAACGGGTGTCCGAACTGGATTTGCCCGGATATTCAATAGGTGGGCTTTCTGTTGGCGAGCCGAAGGAACTCATGTATGAGATAATGGATGAATGTGTGGAGCTCCTGCCAAAGAGCAAACCGCGATATCTCATGGGAGTTGGAAGTCCGGACTGCCTATTTGAAGGAGTCGAGCGCGGAATAGATATGTTTGACTGCGTTCTTCCGACGAGAATTGCCCGCCACGGTCTGGCAATGACCTCGCAGGGTAGAGTCAATATCAAGAACGCGCAGTACGAGAGGGATTTCACAGCGCTTGATCCCAACTGCAGCTGCTATACCTGCAGAAACTACAGCAGAGCATATCTTCGTCACCTGTTCAAATGCGATGAGATACTGTCATCCATGCTGATGACGAACCACAATCTGCATTTCCTGGTAAATACGATGACAAATATCAGGAAAGCGATTGACGAAGACAGATTTACTGAATACAAAAAGGAATTCTATGATGCATATGGTAAATTCTAATAAAGAGAAGAAAGCGGGAACTTACGACACAACATGCGTTCATTCAGACCGATGCGGCGGATGTGCATATCAGGGGATACCCTACGAGCAGCAGCTCGCCAAAAAATCGGATGAGGTAAGGGAACTTCTGCAGAGCAGAGAAATAGAATATGGAAAGCTGTTGCCGATTGAACCTGCACCCACAAGGTTTGAGTACAGAAACAAGATGGAATATACATTCGGCGATATGGAAAAGGACGGTCCGACGACTCTCGGCATGCACCGTAAAGGGCATTTCATGTCTATAGTGACAGTTGATGAATGTCAGCTGGTTCATCCGGACTTCAATATCATTCTCAGGGCGACTCTGGATTTTGTAAAAGAGCGGGGCTATAGCCATTATCACAAGCGAAGGCACAGAGGTCTGATGAGACACTTGATTATCAGAAGAGGCGTGCGAACCGGAGAGATACTGGTAAACATATGCACATCATCAGAAGGCGAAGGTGCAAAAGCAGAGCTCCGGGGTTTCGATGAAGAGGCATATGCTGCAATGATTGTTTCCCTTGAAGCGGAGGGCAGGCTCCAAAACAGGATCGTCGGAGTTCTTCACACCGTAAATGACAGACTGGCCGATGCCGTCTATTGTGATGAATTGAGGGTGCTGTATGGTCGGGATTATTATAACGAAGAAATCATGGGGCTGAAGTTTCAGGTCAGCGCATTTTCATTCTTTCAGACCAATGTGGACGCTGCTGAGATGTTGTATTCTTATGCGATAAATCTTATCGATGATTTCGAAGGGAAGAAGGTCTTTGACCTTTTCTGCGGCACCGGGACGATCACCCAGGTGTTGGCACGAAAAGCATCAGAGGCGGTCGGCGTTGAAATTGTTGAGGAAGCGGTGAAAATGGCCGAAGAAACAGCCGGAAAAAACGGCCTGGTAAACTGCCGATTCATCGCGGGAGACTGCTTCAAGGTTCTTGACTCCATAGCAGACAAGCCGGAAGTTATCGTCGTGGATCCTCCCCGGGTCGGCATCAGTAACGATGCCCTCGATAAGATAATAGGATACGGAGTCGATCAGATAGTTTATATCAGCTGTAATCCGAAGAGCATGGTAAACAATCTGTATTATATGCAGTACTACGGATATAAAGCAGAGTCAGTAAAGCCCTTCGATAACTTCCCGGGGACGAAACATGTTGAGACTGTGTGTCTCTTGAGCAACACCCAAAGAAAGAAGAAAGAATCCTATATCACGCTTGATGTGGAGATGGAAGACTACTACCGCATCAAGAACGAAGGGAAGGATTCTAACACCGGCAAGTAAGCCTCACAATCGAATAGGAATTTGAATAGATAAGCTGCAGATGCGGAAAAGAGAATCCGTATTCTGCAGCTTGTTTTGTTTCAAGCAAAAAGAAATCGATTGACAAAGGAGGACAAACACATGGCAAAGAAGAACGTTAGAGAACTGAAGGTTTGCGCACAGAGCGGACACAACTACAAATCCGTTCCTGCAATCCGCCTGATGGGGCAGTGGTTAGAAGAAGCAGGATTCCATATCGGAGATCCGGTGATGGTCATATGCGAAGACGGCAAGCTCATCATCGCTCCGGATACCGCAAGGGCGGAACTGATCGAAGCAGAAAAGTTTTTTATGGAGAAGGAAACGAGAAGGCTTCATGAGCAGTTTGCAAAAGAGAAAAAGGAACTGCGTGCACAGTTTGTAGCAGAACGGCAGGCTGAATATGCGAAAGATCATGATGGGAGGGCAGCCTATGTTTGATGCAAAGGATCTCTCCAATCTGGATCCGAAGTATTTCTCCATCATCTTCACAGATGCCTTTGATGTGACGATTATGAGCCGGAATACTGGACACTTCTGGTTTATCCATAATCCGGAGTATCCGACACCGGGAACGTGCATTATTTTCCACAAGCACAAGGCATCCCATCCGTATCACCAGCACGGTCGTGCGAATAGTTTGAAGCAGGCAGTCCGGAGCATTCAGAGCCACGACAGGTGGCAGATGCAGGGCAGACCGTCTAAGAGGTAAAAATCGAATACAGAGGCACACAGCAAAGCAGCGGTACCGGAGAATGATCCAGTATCGCTGTTTCTTTGTGTGGTGCCGGTGTTAATCGGCGTAATAGAGATCCTTTGCCATCTTCTGAGCGGCGCGTATTTCTGAGTATCCCTGCGTCTTCTTGATGCCGTATTCCTTCAGGATCACTTCGAGAATCTCACCCTTGGTGTATTCCTGTTTGAAGAGATTCAGGATACGACCATAGCGGGGATTTTTCTCACCAACCTCACGGATCAGATCATCGATGATCATTCCGAGCAGGGTGGTGTTCTCAAAGGATTCCGTCTGGGCGGGATCGTAGCCGCCTTCGCCTTCTGCTTCCATGTCTTCCAGAAACTTATCGTAAGAGATGACATTCGGATCGCCATTGAGATCGGCGATGTACTTGCGAACGTCTCCCCAGAAGAGCTTCATGGTTCCGGGAAACTGCTCCGCTGTAACGGGTGTGAAGGCAACTAAAACGGGAATGCCGCTGAAGTGCCAAGGTTCAAGGTTGTCGCGATGGTAGTTCATCGCTTTTACTTCATCCCAGTTCTCTACAAGGAACGGGGCAAGATACTGTCCTTCCGGTACAGGAAGGTTGTTGTACGAGCGCTTATCGCTGTACTTGGTGAGTTCGTTATCGTCCATAACGCTTTTCCTCCGTAGATTTGCGCGGAGGAATCCGCATTATGGCGATATGAAATTGTCCCTATCAGGTGGCCAGTCATTTCGGATTCCTCCTAATTTGCATGGCCAGCCTGTTCTACATGGGCTGACGTGATTTACATGGTGGCTTCGGTGAGACGGTAGAACCATCTTCAGCGCTAAAGAAGCAATCTCACCGGAGCTAAGCCCATCATAATCGCTTTCTTTTTATTTGGAAAAACTCACCGAGTCGGAATGAGCACAACAAAAAAGCCCGCATTTCTGCGGGTTTCAAGCGTTTCGCATATTCGTTTGTGGCAAGATGACGGGGAGTTATGGTTATATTCCCGACTCACCGAGTCGGAAAAATTTTCAGAAATTGAAAAAAGCCGTGCTTCTGAAGGGGAAACACGGCAGATTGATGGCTAATTACGTTCTTTTGTACCTAAGGTTTCGTACCCAAGAGATTCCAGGAAGTCGTTGCAATCATCAATCGACTGACCGGAAAGACCGGTGATACAGAATTTTAAGGCTCTATCTTCCGGTGTGTCCTTGAATGAACGACCGGCAAGTTTGAGCATATTTTCTACGGTTTCGATATCGAGGGAAAGACCGACACCAATGGCTACAATAGTTCTTATTTTCGGATCGGTTTTGAGGCCGCTTTCCGCCTTGCGATAGTTTTCCTCTCCGAGTCCGGTCAAATTACAGAAGTGCGGCTTGCTGACACCCTTGATATTGATGATTTCATAAATGTATGACCAGCAGTTTTTGTTGACTGTGGAGAGTTTATGAATCTCTTCGTTCTGCTCAAAGTTCTTGCGCTTTTTCTGCATTTCCTTTGAGAGTTCGACCACAGCGGTATTCTGCTTGGAATCATACTTGGAAACATCCTGCTCATCATTGTCCCGGTGGAAGATGATCTGCGGAAGTACTTCCTTTGCCTTGGAACGGCGTATACGCTGCCAGCTGAAGGACAGCGTGCACTCATCGAGATTATCCCAGGCGTATTCTGAGAGCGTGGCTTTTCCGTTATCGTCGGTGGTGATGTACTTCTCATCATTGATGACAACATATCCATCAACATATCTGAATTTTCCGGAATCCAGAAGCTTGCGGAAGTCTCCATTGGTGCTGTACTCATAGAAGACATCTTCGCAGCTAACATAGGAATGCCAGTCTTTCTCATTGATAGCTTGCAGAACCGATTTTGCTTCCGGATATCCAGTCTCTGTCATACGAATTAAGGCAGACTGCCTTGATACGCCGTAGAATGAAGCAAGATCATCGGCAATGCAGGTAAGCACGGCGAGTTTCAGCGGAGTATTCTCATAATCATATTGCTTATAGAGTTCATCTACTTTGATCTTAAAGGTCTGTATCGGCATCAGGATCCTTGGAGCAAGATTATTTGCCTGCCACTCCATGCGCTGCTCATCAGTCCATTCTTCTTTTTCATCCGGATAACTCATCTCAGCCGGACAACGGCAAGCGATGAACTTCTCATTACGCAGGATATGTTTGATGGCGGCATAGAGACGGTGCCGGTGCCAGTGATAAACCTCATGAGCGATAGTATTGTTCACACAGCCACTGTTCCGCTGCCAGTAGGTATAAGCATCAATCAGAATAGTTCCTCTGGGAACTTCCTGTTCTTTCTCAGAGGTCTTGAAAAGATCGTAGATCTTGACAGTTCCGGGAGAGAAGCAGATCTGACCGAAGATGGTGAAGTCATCAGTGATACGATATCCCTGGATGACGTTGAGACCGAGTTTCTCTTTGGCAATATCTTCGATCGGAACGCGAAGCGGTTCTTCAAGCGCTTCCGGATAATACTTCTCCAGAAAGTTGGTGGCTTCTTTGTCAAGATCCTTGCGGTATATGATGGGAACAATGCTCTTGGAGGCAGCAACACCTGTAGAAGACGGTTTGGTATCTTTGCTCCAAGGCTTTACGGATGAAACCGTTAAAGATTCAAGTTTATCGGTGATAACGGCTTCGCAGGATGCAATAAGCCATTGTGATGTTTCTCCGGACATGTCACCACGGTATTCATCAAATTGCTGTAATTCGATAGTACAGCTAAGGATCGCATCGAAGAAGAGAGAGTCTTCATCAATACGGATATGTGTGGCATATTCGAGCAGCATGTCCAAAAGCATGGCGGTATCAGGGTACTTGATGCGGGACATGCTGAGGTTCAGCGTAGTCGGGTGTGCTGCAATATAATTATTCACTGATTCCCAGATAGGGCGGTAACAGATCTTGTATATAAATTCTTCAATCTCATTCTGAGCTTTGCTCATGCTAAGACACCTCTTTTCGTAGAAGTGCCCGCTGGCTGCGGGCGCAATGATACAGATAGAATTATAGCACTTATTCGGAGAATTTTCAATTAAAAGCGGTGCCAATTCGTGCGTATGTGGAGATTTTTGCTTGTAGATTTTCGAGACGAGTGGTATAATGGAGACTGTATTGGTATGCGTAGTTACCTGATGACATATATGTTTTGGGAATGAACCGAGAGGACTGCACTATGGAAGTTAGTTACAAGAAGCTTTGGAAGCTACTTATCGACAAAGATATGAAGAAGAAAGACCTTCAGGCAAAGGCCGGAATCAGCTGGACTTCTGTCACAAAACTGTCCAAGGGCGAAAATGTGAGTATGGAAGTTCTGATGAAAGTGTGTAAAGCGCTTGAATGCAATATCGGCGACATTATGGATCTGATTCCGGAAGAAGGTGATACGAATGGCGAGCTCAAAGAAGAATGATGTTATTAGCGTTGCTCCGCCGCACAGTATCAAGAAGTTTGAGTTGATTTCAGAGTATGTAAAGGCCTGGATCAACATTCTTATGCTGAACAAAAAGTGCAGGGGCATTGTCTACATAGATTGCATGTCAAATAGTGGCGTGTACTATGATGACCAAGGTAATGAAATAAAAGGTACACCGCTTCTTGTTTCTGAAATCATTGCTGAAGCTATGACCAGATATACAGATAAGCAGGCATACGTATATTTCAATGACCTTGATTCCAGGAAAATTGACCTACTTAAGACAAGGATTCCGAGGCAGACAAGCAATTTTACAATTTATACGGAATCTATGGATGCAAATGTGCTGCTAAGAAAAATCAGTAGCCAGTTTTCATCCATGTTCAGTGACATGCATTTTTTGCTTGTTTACGATCCGTATGATGCACATATCGAATGGGATGCAATGATGCCGTTTCTGAAAAACTGGGGCGAGATCATCATTAACCACATGGTATCCGATACGATCAGAGCCGCTAAGATGGCAAAGAAGCCGGAAGTTATCGAGAAGTACGAGGAAACATATCAAACCACGATCGATGAACTGATTTCATTCGGCAGCGACAGAAATGCTTTCGAGAAAAAGATTGAACAGATCATTCTTGACTTTAGCGGAAGAAAAGAATGTCGCTATTATGTTGCTGCCTTCCCGTTCTTCAATAGCAATAACTCCGTGGTTTATAACCTGATTCACTGTACCGGTCATCCGACAGGATTTGATCTTTTCAAGTCTACGGCATGGAAGACTTTTGATGATCAGTCTTCCGGAAAGAAAACCAATGATGGAAATGATGATGGTTATGAACAACTGGTAATGAACTTTGAGACCGGCGAGGTTGGATACGAGCATAAAGAAGATGATGCTCATTATACACTGCGAGATATTGCAGCTTATTTGCAACAGCATTTTCGCGGAAGGCAGGATGTTCCGAAGGATGAAATATCAGAGTACTTGTTTGAGCATCCTGTGTTCCCAGTCAGAGACTACAGCAGAAAACTTATAACGCATTAAAGAAATATTACGGTGCTGTAGTTCACAGAAATACCGTAACATTTTCAGATAGGAGTTGCTAAAGATGCCAAAAGTGGAAGGCTACATAAAAAGAAAATCCATGCTGTACAAGACAGGCGTAGAGTATGGAGATTACACATTGAATTTCGTGCAGGGATGTGCGCATGGATGCCGATATCCTTGCTATGCCTTCCTGTTAAAGAAACGATTTGGGCAGATTAAAACGTATGAGGATTGGCTGAAGCCTTATCTGGTATCAAATACGCTGGAAATCCTGGATAAGGAAATCCCGCGTCTCAAAGATAAGATCAAGTCCGTGCAGCTCTGTTTCACAACGGATCCCTTCATGGTGGGATATCCTGAGATTGAGAAAATGAGCCTTGATGTCATAAAGAAGCTTAATGATGCGGGGATAAAATGTACGGTGCTAACTAAGGGAATCCTGCCGGTAAGTCTGGCTAAGTATTCCAAGGATAATGAGTACGGGATTACACTGATCTCTCTGGATGAGGAATACAGAGAGAGGATGGAGCCTGGATCGGCACCATATGCCGACAGACTAAAGGCGCTGAAGAAGCTGCATGAGAAAGGCAGCAAGACTTGGGTGAGTATTGAGCCGTATCCTACACCGAATCTTATTGATCAGGATCTGAAGAAGATCCTGAAAGCAGTCAGTTTCGTGGATAAGATCATCTTCGGAAGAACCAATTACTGCAAGGATGTCACTACAGGCTGGCCTGAGCATAAGAAGTTCTACAACGAAAAGGCGAAGGAAGTGATTGAATTCTGCACAAAGAAGGGAATCACTTACCACATAAAGGATAAAACGATTACAGAATAGAGCCTAGATTGAAAAATTAAACCCGTTTTTTGACCCCTTCAAAATGAAGGTAAAGG